>PLJQ01000251.1 GCA_003140275.1 Limisphaerales bacterium | reverse complement strand
CCAGGCCATGCGCTTCTTGAACGGCTCAATCTCCGCCAGCGGCGCGCGGGAAACGACCGCGAAAGCCGTGTCACGCTGTCCAATGTGAATGTTCACGCTGTCGTAATGGTCGGCCCAAAACGAGCAATGNNGGCCCGAACATGAAGTGATAGACAATGAGCTGGCTCTTGCCGCAGAATAAATCGGCGAGCGTCACCTGGCCCATCGACCCATCGAAAACGTATTCCTTTTCGATTTTGACCCAAGGCAGCTTGCGACGTTGCAGGTTCAAGTCGTCGCGCAGTTTCGAGAACTTCTTTTCCTTAACCAGAAGTTTCTTGCGGGCGACAAGCCATTGTTTTTGTGAAACCACCTTGCGATTTTCGATTCCGCGGACGGTTTTGATTTTCGGCATAATGTTCTCCTTTGTTTAGCGGCCTAACGCCGGACTGAGTGATGCGGGCGGCCCAGCGCGCCCAAATTGCCATACAACGTCGCCCGCCCGCGTTCGCGCCAGTGATCTTGGTTCGGCTTCATAATCGTGGAGTGAACCACGCGTGCCAGTTCGTCTCCACATGAACTGAGCGATGGCCAGCATAGCCCAATTCGGACTGTGGCGTGGCATAGATAACCAAGTAGCGGTTCAAGGGCGCGGGCTGCCACCTTACCTCCAGCAGGTGACCCCACTTCAGACCCGCCTTGGACACCAATTCGTTGGCGGTCGCTACGACGTTCGAGTAGTTGGAAGACTCCGCCGCGACGGGCACGTCCAAGGGGAGAGGAGGTCCGCTGCTGGCGCTTGCTGTTGACCGGTAGCTTGGCTGCGAACAACCGGAAAACACCGCGATGCACAAGCTGAGGATCAAAAAGCACGTGAAGGTCTTCATATTACGCCGAACGCAAACAATCAGCGAACCGACGCCCGTGGCGTCCGCCATGCAGCCGCGACGTGACCGCAGGTTCGCTGCATTCACTTTTTTTAGGAGGCGTCGTGTCTCGTAAATTGCTCATGCGAAGAGATGAGGAAACAGCTTCGGCAAACGATAATAGGCAAGAAAGCCAGAACCGACCGAACACAATATCCAAAGCCAAGCCTTAAAACTGAAATCCGCCATACCTCTGAATGCTCTTTCAAGACTCTGACCAAAATCACCCCAGCCTCTGAAGAACACTCTGAATAGAAGCAGTGCCGTTACCACACCAACGCCAACTGACCCTAAAGTGAGCATAAGCAGACAATGCCTAACGGAAAACGGCATTGCCTGCAAGTATTTGGTGAATCCAATGGCTCCTGGCCCATTCCAGAACGGACTTGCCCCTCGCGTCCTTGAGGGTCGGGCGGACGCCCCGCTCAAGAAACGCCTGGAGAATCTCACGCTGCGCGGTCCGCGCCTGCTCCGCACCGCTACCCCCGCGGCCCGTGTTTTGTACCGCCAGGTGAAACGGTGTGGAGCCGGGTTTGTTTCTGATCGTCGGATCGGCGCCGGCATCCAGAAAACACTTCACGGCGGCAGCACATCGGGTGCGCACCGCGCGGTGGAGAGGGGTGGCCTCGTTCTTGTCCTGGGCATCAATATTGGCTCCCGCTTTGAGCAGCAGGCGAATCATCGCCACTTGTCGTCCGGCGTTCCAGGATGGGCTGTCCAGGCAGCCGTCGGAGGCGTAGTGGAGTGGCTGGCTCCAGCGACGGTTCTTTGCCGGGGTAGAATCCGCCCCGGCAGCCAAAAGCATCCTTGCGATCTCCACCCGATAACCGGCTGCGGCGACATGTAATGCAGTATCCCCCGCATAAAGCCAGTGCGCGATTTTCGATTCGTACCTCTCTTCGGTCGCCTCGCGCCTGGCCAGGCCAGGGTCGGTTTTGAGCAACGCTTTAACTTTGGCGCGATCGTCATCGAGTATTGCCGTGAACAGAGATTGGAATGGGCTTGGCATCGTTTTCTTGCTGGATGAGGTGACGTGTTTTGTATCTGTCAACGCCAGAGGTCAGCCACAGCCGCCGGGGACTGACGTTGAAATGCCACCGCGATGAGCGAGAAACCGTGACGGCGAAACTGCCCAGCGCGGCGGCTGTGGGCTGCACCGATTTTGTTCGGCTGGGCTATCATACGGCGACGGTGCATTCACCCGATACAACACTCCACACGCCCTTGGAATACTGCAGCCTAAATCGCCATCCGGAGCCAAACAGCCTGCCTTGATACGAACCAATGGCAATGGCTTCCCCATCATGAATCTTCGTGACCTCAGCCTCAATATGCACTCCTTCCTTTTGTGTGCCATTAAGACTGATGCGCCATTCGGAAACGTCTTCCCTTCCATCAGGCGATGACCTCTTGATCGTGTACTCCTCTGACATCTCCATCGGGAAAATCTGGTAACGAACTCCGCAGTCCCTCCTGAGTCGGTCTACGTCAGAGGGGCTGAGGTTGACGAAGCATATAGTTTCAACGCTGTCATCTGCTTTGGTAACCATGTGAGCCAACACTGCAAGAAGCACTGCGTGCTCGTCGGCTTGACGAGCAGTTTGGCTTCGCATTGGCGCTCGACAGCCAGATAGAAGAACTGCGGCGCAAACGATTGCAAGAACT
Organism: Limisphaerales bacterium; assembly: GCA_003140275.1. Lineage (GTDB taxonomy): Bacteria > Verrucomicrobiota > Verrucomicrobiia > Limisphaerales > PALSA-1396 > PALSA-1396. The sequence goes on along the minus strand of PLJQ01000251.1, from coordinate 7,796 downwards.
GTAAAACTCTTCATGAGCGTCAAGCAGCCGAACTTTTAATCAACGACCGCTGGTTCGTATATTGAAATCACTCTCGCGACCAAATCCGGTAGTTGTAACGGGTTCATAATCAGGAAAACTGCCCTCGAATATACGACCGCCGGTTCGTTGATTCAATCCAATCATGAAGTCCATCCCAAAAGTCGTAGCTCTTTATTCATCTACCATGTGACGGACGATGATGCTCCCTCTCCTTGCCTGCCTGCCGGCAGGCAGGGAGGAGAGGGCCGGGGTGAGGACGGACGTAAACTCTGACTTCCTATGCTTAACTAAAGGGCAGCGCATTCCAACCCACTCTCCCGGGGGGAGATTTCCCCGAAACAAAATTGCGCGCGTTGAACGCCTGAACTTGAGAATATGGACTGCGCCGGCANNGCGGCGACGGCGCTTTGGCATGATCAGCAGTCACCGTGTTTTCCGATGCGCCCGTCAAAAGCGGTGTCGCGCTCCGCTTGCCACCGCAGTCCGAAATGATGCTCCCTCCTTTACCACGTGGCAGACAACGATTCCCCCTCTCAGTTGGTACACCAGAGGGTTTTGGCTGACCCCCATCAAGGTGTCATGCTTCGGTCGCCTTTTTGATCTCCTTCAACTTCTGAAATTCCGGCTTGCCCGTATAATACTTGTCCAGCGGATAGCAACCGCTGATCAATCCATTGCGTGGCGCGGTGGTGCAATCGCTGAACGTGCGGCAGATGGATTTGGTGTTGAGGGTGCCATTCGCCACGGCATGCGTCAAAATTGAGGGATAGCTCAAAATCATTCGCCCCATGCCGATCATGTCCGTCCAGCCATGGTGAATGACCTGCTGCGCCACGTGCGGCAAATATTCCTGGAGATAACTGTAAGCCGACCCGACCAGAATTGGATTTCGGATTTCGGATTTCGGATTTCGGATTTTGACCAGGTGTTCCTTGACCTGCTTCACCACGTTGATCTGCCTCGCCACGTCGATGAGCGGATCATACGCCGGTTGATAACCGTCGCTCGGCGGATACGCGGCGGGACGTTGCAGGTGGGGATTGTAATAAGGCGAACCGGCGCTCAGATTCAAAATCTTCACCCCAAGCTGCGCGCACAATTCCGCAAACCGAAACGTCTCGGTCAAATCATATTCCACCGGATGGTCCTGGTTCACCCCAAAACCGTAGCGATACGGCAGGCAATGCGAGAAATCCTCCGGAATGCCCGGTCCCGGTCTGCCCGGACGCGAACGCGCGGGATCCGGCTTGAACGGCACCGAATCGAACGCGCTCAGGCGTACGCCCAGTTCGATTGGGTTCCCACTCGCGCGGATCCCCGACACGAGGTCACGCAGGACGCGGGTGCGGTTCTCGAAGCGGCCGCCAAATTTGCCAGGCCGCGTGTGGGCCCCGAGGAACTCGTGCAGCAGGTAGCCGTGGCAATGCTTGAGGTCCACGAAATCAGCGCCGACCTCCCACGCAATGCGAGCGGCCCGGACATAATCCTCAATGAGCCGGTCGATTTCGGCATCGCTGAAAACTTGCGCGTCGCTCGTGACGTTGAATTTGCGGTCGAGGATCGGGTGCCGGTACGCCACGCGCGGCTCCAGGTGCTTTTTGTCGTTCGGCTTGCAGAACCGGCCCGAATGGGTGAGTTGAAAGCCAATGACCACATCGTCCGCGTTGCCAAAACGTTCGCGATGCGCCCGCAACAAGATTTCCCGCAATTCCGCGAGGTCCCGCTGGTTTTGCTCCACGATGATGAGCTGGTTCGGATTCGCGCGACCGTCCGGGCGCACCGCCATCGCTTCGCCGCCGTAAATCAGTTTCGCCCCGCTCCCGCCGAAACGCTGCCAGCGACGACGCATCTCGTCCGTCGCCCCGCCGGTCGTGGTGCCATCCCAACCTTCCATCGGTTGAATCGCCCACCGATTATTGATGCGCTTGCCGTTGACGATGACGCCATCGACGGGCTGCGTCAGCGGCGACGCGCTGCCGGTAAGAATTTCATCCTCACACGGCAGTTCGACCCCGAGCGACGCGACGTGCTTGCGAAAGTCGGCAACGGTCTTGAGTGCTGGGATGCGCGTCAGTTTGAAAATGCCAGCCATAATGTCCGCGATGTTAAACCGACACTAGCCGCGTCAACAACCGCAGCGCAAGGGTCATGTCCGCGATCCAACCTTGCCATCATGTTGAGTTAATGATGAACTCATTGTCATTCGCAATGACCGTTCCGACGCTCAACACCCGCCCGCCAGGTTCGACGGGTCGCCGCATTTCCGAAATCTCCTTTGGCGCGGGGCCGGTCGCCGCACTCATGACCGGTAACGATCGAAAACAACAACGCAAAATCGTCCAACACGCCCTTGCAGCCGGCATCAACGGGTTCGACATGGCCGCGATGTACGGCGACGGCCAATTCGAACGGAAACTTGGAGCGGCATTGCATGAACCCGGCGTACCCGGCAAAGTTCACGTCGCCACTACACGGCAAACGAAATTCTTCCCGCTTGACGTTTATCGGAGTGACCATGCGAAAGCCGCCCGGCGGGTTCAGTTTGCGCACGCCGGGCCGCTGACCCCGCCATTACTGGCGGGGCTGCTCGCATGAGGGCCGGTTCCCCGGCTTCGCTTCCGGCCCGTTTGCGGTACGCCGTGCTCGCCGCTGGCTTTCTTGGCTGGCTCTGTGCCGGTGTGCAACTGGGGTTGATGCCCCTGGCCTCGCTTTCGGTTTCAAAGGATTTGATGGGGGTCGCCTTCAACGATGCGACCGCCGGTGATTGGTTCGCGCGATATACGGCCTCGATCATGTTGGGCGCGGCCATCGGCGGCGGCGTGTTCGGGTGGCTCGGCGACCGCATCGGACGCGCGCCTGCGATGGGCTGGAGCATTCTTTGTTACTCAATCTTCGGCGGCGCGGGATACTTCGTGACGAACCAGGAACAGTTGCTGGCGTTGAGTTTTTTCACCGGACTTGGCATCGGCGGCATGTGGCCCAACGGCGTCGCGCGGTGTCGGAATTCTGGTCGGAGGTGTCGCGGCCGATGACGGCGGGGCTGCTCGGCATGTCGGCCAACCTCGGCGTGTTCGTGTTGTCCCAACTCGGCACCTTCCGAAAAGTCACGCCGGATTCGTGGCGCTGGCTCATGCTGGTCGGCGCCCTGCCGGCAATCCTCGGACTGGTTTCGCTCCGGTTCGTGCCGGAATCGCCGGCGTGGTTGTCCACCCGCGCCACGGAAAAAGCCGGAAAGTCGAGGTCGCCGCTGGCCGAATTGTTTCAACCCCCGCTGCTTCGGCTGACGCTGATCGGCATCGGCCTCGGCGCGATCCCGCTGATCGGCGCGTGGGGCGCCAGCAAATGGATGATTCCGTGGGCGGACAAAATTGGCGGCGCCACCCTGCCCGGCTACAAAGCCACGACCCAGGCGTATTGGGCGGTGGGCGCGGCGCTCGGTAGTTTGCTGGGTGGACAGCTCGCGAACCTGCTGGGGCGGCGGCTCACGTATTTTCTCATCAGCCTCGACTCAATGACCCTCACGGCCGGCATCTATGTGTTTCTGAAACCGCTTGAACCTGCATTTCTGCCGTGCGTTTTTGTGCAAGGCTTCATCTCAACACTTTTCTTTGGCTGGCTGCCGCTCTATCTGCCAGAGCTGTTTCCAACGCGGGTACGGGCAAGCGGCACGGGCGTGAGTTACAACTTCGGGCGCTTTGCCTCGGCCGCCGGCGTGCTGGGCGCGGGTGCCTTGATGAAAATCTTCGGCGGCGATTTTGCAAAGGTCGGTGTCATTACCAGTCTGATCTACGCGCTCGGCATGGGGATCATCTGGTTCGCGCCGGATACGACCGGGAAAAGCTTGCGCGACTGAGAAACTGACTATTCGAACGCCTTGAAGATCGCGCTGTTGTCCAGGTCCCCGGCGCCCGCGGCTTCAACTTGTTCCAACAACCGCCGATGCAGCGCCGACAACGGCAGTTTCGCGCCGGCTTTTTTGCCCAGGGAAAGAATCAGCCGCACGTCTTTGAGATGTTGTGAAAGCCTGGCTTGCGGCTTGAAATCACGCTCGAGCATCTTGCTTCCCTTCGTGTCCATCACGCGCGAATAGGCCGCGCTGGATTTTAGGATTTCCAGCGCCCGCTCCGGTGAAACGCCCACGGTGCCGGCGAACGAAAGCCCCTCCGCAAGCACCGCGCGATTCAAACCCAGCACCAGGTTGATGACCAGTTTCATCCGCGCGCCGCTGCCGCAGGGCCCGACGTGAAAAGTTTGACGCGCAAAGCATTCCAAAACGTCGCGGCACGCGGCCACCGATGGTCGCGTGCCGCCGGCCAGAACAATGACGTCGCGTGTGCGAACCTGTTCGCTGTTACCGACGATGGTGGCATCCAGGTAGCGGACCCGTCTTTTTGCCAGCCTCGCGCCCAAGGCCGCCGTTGGCCCTGGTTCGCCCGTCGTCGTGTCGATGATAACCGTGCCCGCCCGGAGTTTGCTTTCCATTTCTCGAACCACTGATTCAACGACCGCCGTCGTCGGCAGCGACATGACGATTCGTTCGCAGGCCGCGGCAACTTCCGCCGCCGATTCAAGCGGCCTCCCGCCAAGTTCTTTCAGCGCCCGGCGCCGGGCTGGATTCACGTCGAAGCCGGGCACGTCAAAGCCCGCCTGCCGTATTCGCTCCGCGAGCGCACCCCCCAGCAAGCCGAGACCGACCAAGCCGATTGCTTTTCTGCTTGTTTTCAAAATGCGAATTGGTTGGAGCGGACTCAGTCGCGCCGGGCACATGAGAAAAAAGTCAGCTCGCTTTCCCCACGCACCTCGCGCAACAGCAACAGCGCCAGTTCACGCGCGTGGTAGTCGCCCCACATGGAGCTTTCGCCATTTGGCACGCGCTGGCCGGGCGCGAGGTAATCCCAACCGTTCGGACGATGATAGACCGAGTGGAGAATCAGACCTTGGTGCTTCGGATCGGTGGAGAGATACGGTTTGCCGAACAACGTACGGGCGATAGTCAATCCCGCCTGGCGATAACGGTCCCCCATTTTTTCGTCGCTGTGGGTGTTGATATGATTTCCCAGCCGGATCAATCCTTGCGCCGCAATGGCCGCCGCCGAGCTGTCCACCGGCTCGAACTTATTGAACGGATCGGCGGCTTTGTTTGGATAGTTCGACGGCAACCGATGCAGATTCGGCGCGCCGGTATCCCACATGGGAACGCCGTCGGCACAAGAGTGACCCAGGTAAAAGTCAGCCGTCGCCGTCGCCGCCTCGACCAGCATGATTTCATACCTGGCTGCGGGACGAGCCGTTCGCAGCTTCGCGTTAAGCAAGGGATCAAGCAGACGTGTGGCAGTCTCCGAAACCTCATCAAAGCCCAACCGGTTCACCGACTCAAGAAACTCCAACTGCTCGGCAAAACCACAAATCGCCCAGGCCAATCCGCGCGTCCAGGTGCTGAACGGCGAGTAACCTTGTTGCGAGTTGGGACCGCGGAATACGCCGCTGGCCGTATTGAAGATCGCCTCATGGGTGGTACGACCACGCACATCGTAAGCGTCACGGGCGGTGCCGTAGTAAATCGAGTACCGCGCCGTATTCAGCGCGTGTTCCACGAGCCGTTGCAGCAGGGAAATTCTCGCGTCCTGCTCGCCCATGAGCACCTGCCCGAGTTGATGCGCGACCGCGAGCGAGCGGCAGGAGCGGATCGTGTCCACAAACAAGGAGTGCGCGCCGTTGAAGGAATGGATGAAGCCCGTGCCGTCGGCGAGCGTTGTCCAGCGCGCCGCCTGCACCGCGCCGCTCACTTTGAGCGCCAGTTCATAGAAATTGTTCTCGTGCTCGTTGAACGGGATTTTCTTTTCGCGCATCAGCCGCAGCAGATTTCCGTAAGTCGAAACGTTGTTGAAGCCGTGGTCGTGGACGCCGATATGCGAAACGTGCGCCGCCATCCGCTCGACGGTGTTGCGGCGGCCGATCTCAAGAAAGCGCTGGTCTCCGGTGGCGTCAAACTGAAGCAACGCCGAGCCGTATTGAAAACCTTGCGTCCACTCCGTCCAGCCGCGCGTGGTGTATCTGCCCCGGGCGGTAAAAATCGGCGTGCCGTTCTCCGGCTTCCAGGTTTTTTCAAGGTTCAGAATTTTCTCCGCTGAAAGGTCGAAGAGCCGCTCGATTTTTGGAACGAGTTTTTGCGCGGTCAATTGGTTGTCGATTTTGATCGCCATGCCGGTTCGATTCGCAGCGTTATTCCCGCATGATTACCGGGAACGCCAGATTGTGCCAGCGCGGAGTTGACCCCGCCGGCCCGGCCTTTTGCCCGGGGCAGAGATTTCTCCGAAACGAAATGGCGCGCATTGAACGCCCAGACCTGAGAATATGGACTGCGTCGGCAGAGCGCAGCGGCGACGGCGCTTTCGCATGATGAGCAGTCACCGCGTTTTCCGATGCGCCCGTCAAAAGCGGTGTCGCGCTCCGCTTGCCACCGCTGTCCAAAATGGTTCCCCCTTGGAGCAGGGAGTTTCCGGCGCGGACGGTTCGGGGTGCGGTGTCCGGCTGCGCCCGGCCACAAACGGTCGGCAACAAGACGCTTGCGCGGCGCGGGGCGCTGGGGTATAAATAATCCCAAGCAACCACAAATCCTGTATGAAAACAGACAACAACGCCGCGCGCGCATTCACGCTCATCGAGCTGCTGGTGGTCATTGCCATCATCGCCATTCTCGCCTCCCTGTTGCTGCCCGCCCTGACCAAGGCCAAATCCAAGGCCCAGCAAATCGGCTGCCTCAACAATTATCGCCAGCTCCAGTTCTGCTGGCAGATGTACACCGACGACAATCAGGATGCACTCGCGGCCAATGAGGCCATCAACATCACCGCAAATCGCGCGGCCTTGAGTGTTGGGGCCAACTCCTGGTTGCAGGGCAACGCGTGGATTGACACCTCGCTGACCAACATCCAAACGGGGGTGTTGTACCGTTACAATCAATCGGACAAGATCTACAAGTGTCCGGCCGACACCTCCACCGTCCGCGACCTCGGACAGGTGCCCCGCACCCGCAGCGTGGCCATGAGCATGTATATGAACGTGAGCCCAGATCCGGGGGGCAGGTGGTTTGGCGATTGCTGGCACAAGTTGACGCAAATTCGAACCCCCGGCCCCACCAAGGCCATCGTATTCATCGATGAACACGAGAAGAGCATCCAACAGAGCGCCTTTGGCATCAACGCCCCCAACCAACTGTGGCTCTTTGGCACGAGCCGGTTTGACTGGATCAGCTTCCCCGCCACACGGCACAACAACGGTTGCAGCTTCACCTTCGCCGACGGCCACGCCGAGGCCTGGCACTGGAAGGAGTCGAGGACCCTGGAGATCAGCCGCACGCCCGGTTGGCTCTCCTGGCCGCCGCACGCTTCATTGGGAGTCAATGACCGCGACTTTGGCCGGATGGTTCAGGGCGTGCCGGAGAAGGTGCCGATTTTTTGAGCCGGGACCGGACAAACTCCATCCGGCTTCGCGCCGCACTTGAGCCGTAACCATTCGGTTAAACAGAACGTCACCGTTTAGTGACTTTTTCCAACGCGGGAAAAGTGGGTTCCCTCTCCTGGTGGGCACGGCCATTTAGTTAAGTAATGGATGAAGAAAAGTATGTACATTGTCACGTACGTCCGGCTATAAGTCCAACAGCAGTAATTGGTTGGGGTTAATGACGGGTGGGATATTGAGCTCTGTTTCTGTAAGTAGCTCATGCAAAGGTGCTTTTTCAAAAGGATGAACGCTCAAAAGCTGCAAAGTTCTGT
>PLJQ01000119.1 GCA_003140275.1 Limisphaerales bacterium | reverse complement strand
TGACAGATTTAAGCCATATCAACCAAATAACTCCGAACAGCCTCGCTCGGAGGCGAGGGTCAGAAGCGAACAAAAATAGCGGGCTTTTTCAAAACCCACTACTCGCCCACTTCCACCCTACCACCAGAGGCGTACCGCCTCANNAACGCCAATAGAATCAGGCATTTTTGAGTGTGTCAAGCACTTGACATTACGGGGACAATACCATCCCACTACTGACCAACTACCAATTTATTACGGGTTCTTTGGCACTTTTATTGCCAAATCATGCGCCCCTGTCGCGATCAAATTTCCAACAAGCGGTAACCGACACCCGTTTCGGTGATGAACATTTCCGGCTTCGCGGGATTGGCTTCCAGTTTCTCGCGCAGGTGGGTCATATACACTCGAAGATAATGTGTCTGCTCTGTATAGTTCGGTCCCCAAACTTCGCGTAGAATCTGACGGTGCGTCAGAACTTTGCCAGCGTATTGTACGAACAACCGCAAGAGCGAGTATTCCGTGGCTGTCAGCTTCATGTCCTTACCTTTGACGGTGACCACGCGAGCCGCCAAATCCACTTGCAACTGGCCGGAGCGAAAGACGACCGTGTCTGATTCAGGTTGGGTACGGCGCTGAACCACGCGGAGACGTGCGAGCAATTCGCCCGGGCTGAAGGGCTTGGTGACGTNNGTGACGTAATCATCCGCGCCGGCGTCCAGCGCGGCGATCTTGTCACTCTCGCGGTCGCGCACGGTCAGGACAATAATCGGCGCGCGACTCCATTCACGCAGGCGCTCGAGAATTGTGACGCCGTCAAAATCAGGCAGACCAAGATCGAGCAAAATCACATCGGGCAGGCGTTGCGCCGCTTGCTCAATGCCTTCCTGGCCGGTCTCGGCGTCAAAAACGTGATAGCCATTGGCCTCAAGCGTCACGCGCAGGAGACGACGCATTTGCGGCTCATCATCAATGACGAGCGCCACAGTCGCAAGCTTGGCAACGGTTTGATTCATACGGCTGTTTCCACTTGCGGCGGCGATTCGGTCTGTGGCACGCGAATCGTAAAAACCGCGCCGCCGCCGGGACGGTTCGCAGCAGTGATTTGGCCGCCTTGCGCTTCGACGAAGCCTTTGACGATTGCCAATCCAAGGCCGCTGCCACCAGTCGGCGCGTTCTCGGCGCGAATGAATTTGTCGAAGATCCTCGGCAACAAATCATGCGGCAGTCCCGGCCCGTTGTCCGCAACGCTTAAGATAAGATGCTCCCGTTCTTTTCGTGCTTGCAACAAGATTAGTTTGCCTCGCCGCGTATGGACAATCGTGTTCAGCAGAAGATTGGAAAGTGCCTGCTGCATCAGGGTAAAATCCAAACGCGCCAGCGGCAGTTGTTCCGTAATTTCCTCTTTGACCATGCGACCGGACAATTCCCGCTCAAGTGAGCGCACCGTGGTTTGAACTAAATCTCCGACGTCGCACCACTCGAACTTGGCTTGAACATGACCGGATTCAAGTCTTGTCACGTCGAGCAGATTTCCAACGAGCCGGTTCAACCGCGCGGAGGCTTCCTGAATTTCTTCGACCATTTTTTGACTAAGTTCATCGCGCGATGCGTTTGTGCCGGCCAGGGTGCCGGTGGCGCTCGTAATCGCGGCCAACGGCGTACGCAGTTCGTGAGAAATGGAATTGAGAAGAGCGTTGCTCAAGCGTTCCGACTCCGCGACGAGTTTGCTTTGCTCGGCGGCCGCGCGCAAGGCCACGCGGTCGAGCACCAATGCGGCCTGTCGCGCGTAAGCTTCCAGCAAACCCCCCGTTGCGCGAGTGTCAACGTCCGTTCCGACGGGCGATGGCCAGCACACCCAGCACAGCCCGCTCCGTCATCAGCGGCCAGTGCAAAGCCTCTGAACCGGTAAATTATCGGTGAAGCGCCCGGCAGCCTGCCGATGAAGAAATGCCCATTCCGCGACGTGCAATTCCTTTTCGGACAGCGCGAGCGGACCGTCCGGATGAGCCGACAATCCATGATTTCCCGGCAACACAACCGCCGCCGGTGCGTGAAAGACGCGATTCACTTCAGCAATAAGCTGCCATACGACTTCGTCGCGTGTACCGGCCTGAGCCAGCTCGCGACTTAAATGGTAAAGCGCGGTCGCGCGTTCTTCGCGCTGACGCTCGCCCTGTTCCTATGCACGGATTCGGGCTACAAGCTGTCCAAGTACGATCGCAACGACGAAGTAAAGCCCGAACAGCATGGCGTCCTCCGCACTCGCGATCACGAATGTGAAACGCGGCGGCAGGAAAAAATAATTCCAGACGAGCGCGCTCAATGCTCCGGCCAGAAACACGGGCCCTCGTCCAAGAAAGAGCGCGAGCAGCACGACGGCCAGAAGGAAAACCAGACCTGGCACGCGCGGCCCGGTGAGTTGCAGCAGCAACACATTGACCAGACCGACTGCCGCCACGACTCCGGCCGCCGCCGCGTACTGCTTCCAACTGGATTGCGTCGGCCATTGCCAATGCCGTTGCGGTTGTCCGGTGTCAATTTTTTCTGCACGCACCACGTGCAGGTCAATGTTGCCGCTTTCGCGCGTCAGTCGCCGCAACAGTTGTCCGGCGCGGAGCCATTCCAGCAGACCGGCACCAGCAGGCTTGCCAACGATGATTTGCGTGGCGTTTTGTTGATGCGCAATCCGCAGAAGGCCACGCACAAGGTCTTCATCCGTTGTGGCAATGACCTCCGCGCCGAGGGTTCGCGCCAATGCGAGATTTTTTTCCAACCGACCTTGTGAGATTTCATCCAGTGGGCGGGAGCTTTCGACATGTACGGCCAGCCACGGACATTTCAAACTGTCGGCCATGCGTCGGGTCCAGCGAATCAGCGGTTCGGAAAGCGGACTGGCGCTGACCGCAACGAGCAGACGATGGCCCGTTTTCCACGGTCCGGCCGTGGTTTGCGTGCGATGAAATTCCTGCGTGTCCTCGCCGACGTGGTCGGCGACCAGACGCAAGACCAGTTCGCGCAGCGCGGTAAGGTTCGACTCGCGAAAGAAGTTCGCAGCCGCAGCAGCGGCGCGGTCGGGCACATAGACCTTGCCTTGTTGCAGTCGCTCGATCAATTCTGCCGGCGGCAGGTCCACCAGTTCGATCGCAGCGGAATCGAGGGTACTGTCGGGAACAGTTTCGCGAATTTCCGCGCTGGTGATTTGCCGCACCGTATCGGCGCGGCTCTCAATATGTTGAACATTGAGCGTGGTGAACACATCAATCCCGGCCTCGAGCAGCTCCCTCACGTCCTGCCAGCGCTTGGGGGTGGCGCGTGCCGGGCGCATTGGTGTGAGCGAGTTCGTCCACGAGAACAATCCGTGGTCGGCGCGCCAGCACGGCGTCCAGGTCCATCTCGGTAAGCGTAATACCTCGATGCTCGATGGTCTTGCGCGGAATCACGGGCAATCCAACGGCGAGCGCATCCGTTTCCATGCGCCCATGAGTTTCAACGTAACCGACAATAACGTCGCGTTTGGCGGCAAGCTCGCGACGAGCAGCTTGCAGCATTGCATAGGTCTTGCCCACTCCCGGGCACATGCCGAGAAACACCTTAAGACTGCCGCGATGCTGGCTTGCCTCCTCCTTCTGGAGGCTTGCGAGCAATGCGTCGGGATTGGGGCGCTCCGGCTCGGTCATGAGTTGAGTTTAGCTTTTTAGAAACGATTCACCATGCGAAACTGGTTCTGTTTTTGTGCGCCGGTTGGCGGTCGCCATCCGGCCCCGTCTGCAAGCTTGCGTACTATTTTCTCAATTCCCCAGGAAATGACGCAGCAACAGAAATGCTACCACCTGGAGCGAAATGAATCCCACGGCTAGGAATGTGCCGGCGAAGACCGGCGTCTCGCGCAGACTCAATCGCCAGCGTGGTGCTTGCAAGCGGTCGCAGTAGCCGGTAACGCGAACGTTTCGCGGTGCATCCAACTCCGCTTTCATCGCTGCCACAGTTGGATAACGACTGCCGGGATCGCGCTGCATGGCGTGGAGGATGATTTCCTCGGCTTGCGCGAAGAGATTTGGGCTGAGCTTTCGCGGTGCGATCGGGTCGCCGGTCACTCGGTTGCTCATGGAAACCCAGCAATTCTCATGCTGAAAAGGAACCACCCCGGTAAGCATTTCGTACAAAACTGCACCAAGACAATAGATGTCCGAACGTTCGTCACCGCGCCTGTTTTTGACCTGCTCCGGAGACATATACTCGGGGGTCCCCATGGTCGCTGTCACACCGTGAATCGTGATTTTTCGAGAGTCAACCGACGAGGCGATTCCGAAATCCATCAGCCGGAACGTGCGGTCGCGGCAAATCATGATGTTGCCGGGTTTCAGATCGCGGTGAATCACGCCGCGTCCGTGCATGTATTGCAATGCCTCGCAGAGGAGGCTGGCGATCCTGAGTGCGTCCTTTTCGGGCAATGGCCGCAGGGCATTTAGCAGGTGCGCCAGCGTGCAGCCGCTTAAATACTCCGTCACGATGTAAGGCCGGCTTTTCTTTTCGACAGGAATGAATTTAAGCAGAAAAGGATGGTTCAGTTTGCCCCCAATTTCGTCCTCGCGTTGGAATCGCGAAAAGAAATTAGGGTCGGCTTCATACCTCAAATGCGGCACTTTGACCGCGACGAGTTCGTGATGATTCAGCGCGTCCTGGGCCTGATAAATGGTTGCCATGCCGCTGCGGCTGAGCGGCCCGCCGATCACGAAGCGGCCGTCCAACACCTGTCCGGCACGAAGTTCAGGAGCGAACGTCGGCTCGACTGGATCGTGGTACTCGGGCACGTCGGGAAAGCAGGTTACTTGGTCCAGCGGACGATCCGTGCTCGCATTCATAGGTTTCCTACTGCTGACCGAATTGAATAACCATGCAGCCGGCCATGATCAGGGCCAGCCCCAGCCAGGTGGACGGTGGAATTTTTTCGCGGAAGACAATCCAGCCAAACAAAACGCTGACCAAGGCAAAAAACCCGACATAGATGCCAAGCAGTTTTGAAAAATCCCATTTAACTGAATTCACAAGCAAGCCGTAGCCACACAACGCTACGCACCCCGCCAGCACCAATGAAATTCTGTGGCCGCGCAGACCGCGGCGGATGATTGCGTCCCCGCCGACTTCGAGCATCGCCGCCACAACGAAGATGAACCACAAAACGATATTCATACGTTCATTTAAATGAATGCCGACTGAAGGGTCGCGACAAAAGCGGGACGCATCCCCTGCCGATATTGTTCCGGTGTGATTTTCCAGGTGCGCGGCAGCACGAGCGTCAGGCAAGACGCATTGCGAACCACGCGTTCCAATGTTGTGGACTGAAACTGCAACCTTCGTCGTGAAGACTTGGGACTGGCCATAACGATGAGTTCAGCTTGTTCTGATTCGGCTTCTGCAAGAATTTCCTCGTGCGGTTTTCCAACCCGCACGCACACATGAGGCTGCTCGCCTTCGAAGAACACCTTCGCCAGCGCCCGCAACCGCCGTTCGCTTTCACGACACAGTTCATCGTAAACCCGGCGTTCCAGCGCTGAGATGTTCAGTTCCACGACGCACAGCAACGTCGCGCAAATAGGTATTTCACCGGCAAATCCTGCCACGAAATGCAAAGCATCAACGGAGTTTTGCTCCAAGTTGACCGGCACTAAAATACGTTTGCCGTTCATTTTTGTGAAAGCTGGTCCAGCACCAGATTTAATTTCAAAACGTTCACACGTGGTTCTCCCAAAAAGCCCCATTGCGGCGGCTCGACAAATTTTTCGACCAGTTCCTTGACTTTGTCCTCGCTCAACCCACGCGATGCAGCCACACGTGCGATTTGCAGGCGCGCGGCCTCTGGACTGATGTGCGGGTCGAGTCCGCTGGCGGAAGCGTAAACCAGTTTTTCGATCGGCGAGAGAATCGGATGAAGAAAGGTTTTTTCGCCTTTAAAAACCTTGGCCATGAAGCGGCCTATTGGAGGTGTCAGCGCAATACCCAAGCCGAAGAACAAAAGGATCTGAGCTATTTCATTCCATTTCATGCTGCAACCGTACGACGGACTGAAGTGCTGTGTGAGTTAAAATGCGGTAAAAAACGTTAAAAGTTTGTCAAGATGCGAAGTCGATATTTTTAGGCTTTCTTGATGCAGCTGCCGCGACTCCAGCAACCAAACGCTAGCACCGGCTTTCCAAAAAACTTTCCATTCTATTGAATCCACCGAGCTTTTTTGCAGGTAAACCATCGCGGCTTTGCGTAAAAAGGGACAGAGGCCGTATTAAAAAAGTACTAAAAATGACGGGATGTCCTCCCGGAGATTGACTTCGCAGGTGTCGCATTCTATCGAAGTCAACAGTTCTTTGTCTGGCTTAATGGTCCCGCGCGAGCAGGACCAGCGGGGGAACCAATTCGCCGCCGCACTTTGTGTGACGGATCGGGGCTAACGATGCGACGTCATCGGGAATACTTAATGATTCCAGCCCGACAGCTAACCTCGTGAGCGTAAGCATTAAGGGCAACGGTTTTCCCTCCTGCCGGGTCAATCGCTTTTCACCAGCGCAAAGAGCTGACATTTATGTTGGCTATTGCAACTCATCGTCCGCGGAACGTTAACGCGCCGCGGGCGGCGGCAATTCTTTACGGCGATTGGGGAACGAGCAAAGCGTACGTCATCGGACTGGCGTTTGCTGTCGCAGGCTACAGTTCGTTCTGGCTCATCGCTTCGATGTGCATTCTCACTGCACTGGTCGGGATCAACTATATGGTTATCTGCCGCCATTATCCCGATGGCGGCGGCGTGTACGCCAGCGTGCGGCATCGGTCGGTGACGCTCTCCATCGTCGGCGCATTTTTGTTGATTGCGGATTACCTCGTGACTGCCGCCATCAGCGCGATGTCCGCATTTCAATATCTCGGCCAATACCTCGGCATCACGCATCCCGAACTGTGGGCGGCGGCGGCTATCGTCATCATTGGCGCGTTGAATTATTTCGGCCCGCGACACATGGGCGGACTCGCGTTCTTGATTGCGGTGCCGGCGGTGTTGGTGGTCGTGCTGCTTGGCGCATTTAGCCTCCCGCACCTCGGCGAGGCGTGGCGCCACGTGGAGCCGTTGTCGGGCGGCTTCTGGAAAAACTGGCAAGGATTCGTGGGCGTGGTGCTCGCGCTTTCCGGCGTCGAAGCCATCGCCAACGCCACCGGTGTGATGAAGCTCGACCCGGGCAGCACGAACGAAAAGCCATCCGTCGCTAAAACTTCCACTCCCGCTGTGCTGATTGTCATGCTGGAAGTTTGCCTGTTCACTGCGCTGCTCGGCCTGGCGATGCACGCACTCGGCGGCCTGCAAATCAACAGGGATGATGTGGACGCGCCCGGCCATTCCGGCGTGCGCGACTACATGCTGGGTTACATGGCGGAAATCTTTGTCGGTCACGCCTTGGGTGCCATGGCGGCGAAAATCGCAGCCATTACGGTGAGCGTCGTCATGACGTTTCTGCTCTTGTCCGCCGTGAACACGGCCATTGTGGATTTGATAGCGATTTCCTTTTTGATGTCGCGCGACGGCGAACTGCCTCCAACGTTTCAAAAATTAAACAAATTCGGCGTGCCGAACCTCGGCATGTTGGTGGCGACGATCGTTCCGGCGGCGTTGGTCATTGCAGTAAAGGACATGAGCGGCTTGGCTGATTTGTACGCGGTCGGCGTTGTCGGCGCGATTGCGACCAATCTCGGCGCAAGTTCCACCGACCGGAAGCTGGGCCTGGCTAAGTGGGAACGCATTCTGATGCTGGGCACATTCGTCATCATGCTCGCGATTGAAATGTCTTTGTTGGTTGACAAAACCAAGGCCCGCATTTTCGCCTTCACCGTGCTCACGATCGGCTTGGTTTTGCGGGGACTCGCCAGTGAACGGGCATCCAAGAAAAAAGCAGCGCTCGAAACTGCAGCCAGGACAAAAGCAGAAACAGAAATCGTTTCCGCCGCCGCGCCAAATTGGGAAGCGGTCTTTCGTCCCCCGTTAGCTTGTGCAGTGCGTGGTGTTGGTAAAACAGTCGATTTTGCGATCGCCGAAGCGAAAGAAACTAACCGCCCGCTCTATCTTCTGTTCGTGCGGGAGCAGCCGATACTCACGGAGCATGACCGTCAGCGAAAATGGCAGGAGGACGAGGAAGCAAGCGAGATTTTCAATTACGCAAAATCCCATGCAGAAGGACACCCCATCTTACCCTGCTACGTGGTCAGCGACTCGCCGGCGGATGCCATTGTGGAAATTACCGCAACGGTCGGCGCTTCCCGATTGATTTTGGGCGCTCCGCAGCGAGGAACGATCATCAATATTTTGCGAGGCAACATCATTCGCAACGTTGCCAAGCTTTTACCCGATGAAGTTGATTTGCTCGTGTACGCTTAACCCTAACTCCAACGTGAAATGAACCTGACTTTCAAAAACGAACAAATTATTCCCAAACTGAACGGTGCGACGGCGTATCGGGTCATAGACGAATTGGTAAATTATTTGGTAGCCATCAGGGAAATTTTGCTCGAATCCAAAGAAACAATTGCGCTTGCAATCAAAAGACGCGAAAGGTCGATGAGCACAGGAATAGGTTTTGGCATCGCCATTCCACACGCAGACACAGATTCAATCAAAAACGCGCCGAGAACGAGTTAAAACAGGAAAGAGAACGGCTTCAGCGCAGCCGTGCAAGTTTTTGGATCGAACCAGCACGAGGGGTCATAAATACCTTGGAAACATTAGGCAAAACCGAGTTCGCGGAATCACTTCTTGAAATCTCACGAACAGTGCAAAAAATTGGATC
>PLJQ01000246.1 GCA_003140275.1 Limisphaerales bacterium | reverse complement strand
GCTGCGAATCCCGCATCGAGAACAGCTACATCTCGGCTCAATGAGGACGTGCCAATTGAAGACCAACGTGAAGGGTTTGGCGCTTTAACTTGGCGACGTGGTGGACGTCACCCATCCCGGCCAGCCCACCTGGGCGCAGAAACTATTTCGGATCGAGGAACTGAGCCACGATGACACGGATAAACGTCTGTCACCGGCAAAAGACCTTTTAGAATTGCCGACAAATTTCAAAGAGTCAGTTGATCGAATTGCGTCGAATAAAAAATAGAATTTTCAAAGTAGCCCACTACCTGACGCTGTGTTTAGCAACCATTCATCATGTTCATACGCGGAGAACCGCATCGATGGAAATGCGGCAATAGCTGCTTTGCGGCTAAATTTGGCACTGGCACTGGTAGATTCTTAACCGATTTGGGTTAGTATCCGCAAATCATTCTGAGTGGCATGGTGGGCCAAAAACCGTCCAACCCCTAAATTTGTGAGCGAAATTCAGGTCAGTTTCGGGAGAATTTATTATTTCTTCGCAAAGTTTTCCGCCAACGCCACGGCTTTGAGCATCGCCTTGTTCTTGTTCACCGTTTCCTGGAACTCCGCCTCCGGGGTCGAATCGTTCATCCAGCCGCCGTCAGGCCAATTCGACTTTCAACTTGCGGCCCAAGGCTAACGCGGCGCGTTCCAAGAGTTGAAGTGTAACGGGAGTTTCTTCCTCAGTAAAAAGCCGGTCGAGTGTCGTGCGGCTGGTTTTCATGCGAATGGCAAGCGTCGTGCGAGAAATGCGGCGGCGCTTCATCTCCTGTTCGATCTGCCAAGTTACCACGCGACGGAGCGCACCGGCTTCACACTCCGCGAGCAGGCCGTCCTGTTGCAGGAAGTCGTCGAAGTCCGAACCGATGTGCGCTTTCTTCATGGCCTTATTGTAGCAGACGCAGGCGGGTTTTCGCCAGTGCCAAGTCATCTTGAGAAGTTTTCTGTGATTTCTTGATGAATCCGTGCAAAAGAATCATCCGCCCCTCGCCCGCTGTGAACAAGACGCGCACGATGCCCTTGGGCAGCCGGATGCGGAGTTCCCACAGGGCACGGTCGAGTTTGCAAACCAGCGGCATTCCAAGCGGCCGGCCGAATTGCACGGTCTTGATGTCTTCGCCGATGATTTTGCGTTGCTCGCGCGGGAGAGATTTGATCCATTCGCGAACGGGTTCACGTCCAGTTTCCGTTTTGAAGAAGCTGACGGACAGGATTGGTTCGGGATTGTCCATCGGCCCTCGCTGGCTTGATTATTTCTTCGCAAACGTCTCTGCCAGCGCCACGGCTTTGAGCATCGCCTTGCTCTTGTTCACTGTTTCCTGGAACTCCGCCTCCGGTGTCGAATCGTTCACCCAGCCGCCGCCAGCTTGCACGTAGGCTTTGCCATCCTTGATCAGCGCAGTACGAATGGTGATGCAACAATCCAGATTCCCGTTGAAGCTGAAATATCCAACGCAGCCGCCGTAAGGGCCGCGCGCCGTCTGTTCCAGTTCGGCAATGATTTGCATGGCGCGGACTTTCGGCGCGCCGCTCAACGTGCCGGCGGGAAACGTGGCGCGCATCAAATCGAACGGCGTCTTGTCCTCGGAAAGTTTGCCCTCGACCTGCGAGACGATGTGCATGACGTGACTGTAACGCTCGATGATCATCAGGTCGCGCACCTGCACACTGACGTAGTCACAGACGCGGCCAATGTCGTTGCGCGCGAGGTCCACGAGCATGACATGCTCGGCGCGTTCCTTCGGGTCCGCGAGCAGTTCCCTTTCCAGCGCGGCGTCTTCGCCCGGCGTTTTGCCGCGAGGACGCGTGCCGGCGATGGGTCGGATTTCCACCTTGTGATCTTCGCAGCGGACGTGAATCTCCGGTGATGCGCCGACGAGCGAAAATCCGTCGAGTTCCAGCAGAAACATGTAGGGCGATGGGTTGATGCTGCGCGCAGCGCGATAAATGTCCAGCGGCGCGGCCTTGACGGGGGTCGAGAAACGCTGCGAGCCGACGACCTGGATGATGTCGCCGGCGACGATGTATTCCTTGGCTTTGAGCACGTTTGCCAGGAATTTTTCCCTGGGCGTGTTCGACTCGAACGGAACGGAGGGCACTTTCTGCGGCAACGTGACGGGGAAATGTTCAATCGGCTGCTCGAGCAGTGAAACCAGCCGTTCGATTTCCGCGACGGCGTTTTCGTAAGCGTCCGCCGCGCTGGTCGAGTCATCGAGCACGGCGTTGACGAGAATGGTGATCGTTTGCGCCACGCGATCGAAGATGAGCAGTTCGTCGGCGATGAGGAAATACATCACCGGGGTTTTTAGGTCGTCGTGGGGCGGGCGCGGCACGATTGGCTCCACGTCGTGGATGAACTCGTAACCGATGAAGCCGACCGCGCCGCCGGTGAAGCGCGGCAAGCCTGGTGCCGGCACTGCGCGGTATCGTTTCAACACCCGTTCGACGACTTCGAGGCCGTCCCTGACCTGGCCGGGCGCGCAGTCCTCTGCGCGCCGTGGCCCGGTTGCCGGTGGGTCGGCGGGCAGAGGATTGCCCGCACTACCTTTAATTTCAAACTTCTCCACCACCTTCCGGCCCTCGAGTACCTCGACGCGATTGCCCGTCTGTTTGATGACCGCGCGCGGGTTGCAGCCCACAAACGAGTAGCGGCCCAGATGCTCGCCGCCTTCGACCGACTCGAACAGAAACGATTCGCCCTGCCCGCGAATTTTGCGATACGCCGAGAGTGGCGTTTCAAAATCAGCAAGAATGCGGCGCGTGACGGGAATCAGATTTCCCTGCGTCGCAAGTTTCAAGAATTCGTCCAGCGTCGGTGAATGCATTTCCAGTTCAGCGTCCGAGTCAAAAGAGGGCGCTTGGTCGGAAGTTTTAAGCAACAGAGGTTTTTAGTAAACTTCAAAGACGGAGTCTGAAAGTATGCGCACCTTTCTTCTTTCGTAAATCCGACCACGGATTAGTTCTGTCATGTTTCCTTCCGGTTTCGTAACAACGACCACCAGCCCGTAAAACGGCGTGTCTTTGCCACCGGTGCTATGAATCCCAAATAACTGTAGCCGGACTGTGTTAAGGCCCTTCCAACGCTCGCAACGCACCTCCAGTGGGTTAAGGGCAGGAATCGTCGAAGGAAAGATCATGTTGGTCTGGTATCTAGCCCAGTCGCTCTGAGATGCGCCGACTTAAAAAGTGAATCAGGAACACCAGGAGCGCTATCCCGGTAACGACAAAAACTAAATTCATACGAAGGGTACATTTCGCACTTTTTCAACTGTCCCACGCATTATGACGGCGAACGCGCCGGATGCGCCAGACCGAAAGCAACGTGTAAATGGCCACCGCCAGCGCGTAGGCGATGATGCCCAGGCCAACGGCCAACGACACCAGTTGTCCGCCGGTGAAGAAGACCAGGGCCGCGCCCACACCCGACAGGAGCGCGGTCTGCGCGAACAAGCAGAGCAGGTACAGCGTGATGCGCGTTTCCTGCAATCGTTCGACGTGCCAGTTGCGATACGGTTCTTCACCCAGCGAGCGCATCAGCCAGGCCGATTGAAAATTCCGCGCCGCCACGAGCACGCTGCTGGTGCTGATGACAATGGCGGGCAGCGGCCAGGCGGCGAACGTGAAACACAACAACAAGTTAATCCCCGCGCCCCACTTCCAACCGAGTTTTTTTACCAGTGGATTGCCTTCCAAAACAAGATTCGGCGTGGCGATCCAGGTGCTGAGAAAGTCCATTCCGCGGGCAAACAACAGCAGCGCGAGCATCACAAAATACTCATGGCTGGCAAATGGGATGGTGTCGTCCACGGGGGGTTGGGATGAATGATGAATGATGAACGATGAAGTTTCTGAAACTGCGGTCGAGGCGCGTCTGTTTCATCATTCATCGTTCATACCTCATCCTTTCTTCTGGTACATCTGCTCCGGCGTTTCAAGTTGCGATTCAGTGACCTTGAACATTTCGCCTTTCCCTTCGACGGAGCGGAAGAAGCACGATTTGTAGCCTTCGTGACAGGCCGCGCCGATTTGCCCGACTTGAATGAGCAGCACGTCGCCGTCGCAATCGAACGCGATGTCCTTCACTTGTTGCGTGTGGCCGCTCGTCTCGCCCTTCATCCAAAATTTCTGGCGCGAACGGCTCCAGAAATGTGTCCTGCCCGTGGCGACGGTTTTTTCCAGCGACGCGCGGTTCATCCAGGCCATCATCAACACGCGCCCGGTCATCTGTTCCTGGATAATCGCGGGAATCAATCCGTTTGAGTCGAATTTCAGTTTGTCGTAGAAGCTCATGATCGTGTTCAAATGCGCCGGGGAAGTTAGCAGAACCGGTGCGGGCCAACAGAAAAAAAATCAGCGGGCACTTGATCCAGAGCGAGTTTGCAAACAAGACCGCCCGACCGCCGAAGTGTGGAGGCGGAACCCACGGGAAAATCGTCAATAATTCCGCCTCCTTAACTCGGCGGCTGCGGCTTCATCAACGAAGCCGTTGAAAACCCGGCACCGCGTCGCTCAATGAAGCTGCCCGGCCCTCGCAACGACCTTCTGAATCGCCTGGGCCACCAGCCGGATTGTATTTTTATCGGCCAACAGCACGTTCTGCGGAATCCAGACCGCATCCCGGCAAACCTGCTCACAAACGGGGCAATGCACTTTGGTATAATCCACGCCTCGGCCGAAGAACGGCGCGCTGATGCCGTTGGCCGGGCCTTGATTCGCGTTGCGGAAAACGCCATTACCGTAAAGCGGCTGATACCAGCCTTTGGACGCGGGGACGCCCTCGGCGACAAGAGCCTCGAGGAAACGGTCGCGTGAAACACCCAAAGTCTGCTCCTCGATCCGAAAAATATACATGTGATAACTACGGCGGTTCATACGCGGCTCCGGCGTGAGCAACCGGATCCCCGGCACATCTTGCAATTCGCGGTCGAGAATCTGTGCGCTGGCCTGACGCTTGAGAGTTTGTTTTTCCAGGCGGCCGAGTTGGGCCAACAGGACGGCGGCTTGGAACTCCGTCATGCGCAGGTTGCTTCCGAGGTAGTCGTGGTCGTACCAGGCAGAGCCCTTGCGGCGGCCGCAGTGCGAGTAACTGCGGCAAAGGTCCGCCAGCGCCTCGTCGTTGGTGACCAGGATGCCGCCTTCGCCCGCAGTGATGTTCTTCGTGACTTGGAAACTGAACGTGCCGCACCTGCCGAGTGTGCCGGTGCCCCAGCCTTGCCATTGGGTGCCCCATGAATGCGCGGCGTCTTCGAGCACCCGCAGTTTGTGCTTGCGCGCGATCTTGTTCAGCCGATCCATGTCGGCGACGTATCCGCCGACATGCACCGGAATGATTGCCTTCGTGCGCGGCGTCAGCTTCCGCTCCACATCGTCGGGGTCGATGCACAGGGTGCCGGGGAGAATGTCCGCAAAGATCGGAATCGCGCCGACCGTCACGACCGCGGCGGCGGTGGCGATAAACGTGTACGGCGGCACGATGACTTCGTCACCCGGGAGCACGCCCAATCCGCGCAAACCCATTTCGATGGCCGCCGTGCCGTTGGTGCAAGAGACACCGAACCGCGCAGTTTGAAACGCGGCGAACTTCGCCTCGAACTGGCGGACTTTCCCGCCGTACCACCACTCACCAGACTCCAGCACGCCCAGCAGTTGCTTGCGCTCGGCGTTGTCAAAAGTTGGCCACGCCAGCCACTTGGTAGTGCAGACCGGCTTGCCGCCGTTGATCGCGAGTTTGCTTTGCTTGTTGGCAGAATCTTTTATCAATGTTTTTCAGATCAAGGATATCAATTCCAAGTCCCGCCAGCCTATTGAAGTCCGGTTGAAAAGTTAAGAAAAATCACAAGGGTCCGGTTGTCGCTTGATGAAAAGTCATAAGCACATTGATCGGTACGCGCAAAATGCCCGCCCAACACCGGGAGCGATTTGAAGCCAGCTACTGCAATTTGGCGGGCAACTGGAGTACGAACGAATAAAGTTGCGAGAGGGTTGCGCCAGTATGTTGATCACGCACGTCCTGACCCAATCGAAAGGTTGCCGCCGAGTCAAATTTTTGAAACATCATGCAGTACGAGTTGTTCGCCATCACGCCCAGCAATTCGCCGGTCTTGCTGAAAACCAGATCGCCGCGCGAGGGATTGAATTTGCCGAACAGTCCCTTGAGAAAACTGTTGTCCAATTTCACGTATCCCGGCGTGGTCAAATCAATCTGGAATTTGCATTCACCGTAGTACCCTTCCCCCGCGCCGACCAGCACCGCATCCTGGAATTTGTATGGGTCGGACGAGATATGGTAAATTTTACAGCCGAGTTGGCGGGCTTCCGGCAGGGTGACCGGTATTGACAACACGCGCGGGTCAGGCCAGCAAAAAGACAGCGAACGGATCGGCAAAACCGCGCTGCCGCGGCTCAGCGTTCCGGTGATCCCTTCCCACTCGGTACCCGGCACCGAGAACGTCAGGGGCGTGTCCTGCACATGGCACAATGCGAACGTATTGGTCCCGTCGGTGACCAGCAAGGTGCCCCCTTCTTTGCGCTTGGTGGACTCGCCAATCAAACCGGGCCTGGAAGCGGTAAAGCGGGCTTGCACCCGATTGGTAGCGAAGTCATTGAAGATGGTGTTGGAAGCCAGCGGACGGTTCTCCCGGATTTCCTGGGCCAATTCACCTGACTTGGCCGCCAAGGTCTTGACTCCCTCGACCAATTTAGCCTTTTCCTCGCGCTCGATCTTCACCTGTTCCTGCATCCGGGTGGCTTGTTCGGTGGCATGACGTTTCTCCACTTCAGCGACCTGGAGCTGGCCGGCCAGGCGTTGTCGTTCAGCCAGGACCCACTGGTTGCTTTTCGAGAGTTGCGCGATTTGTTGTTCCCGGGCGGCCGCTTGTTCCTGCTGCCTTCGCATTTCAGCTTCCATCGCGGCGAGCTTTTCCTTCGAAAGCAAGGCTTCGGTGGAACTGCTTTGCAGTTGGCGGTTCAGGGATTGGATGTTGGTCTGCGCCGCGGCGAACTGTTGCTCCTTGGTTTGAAGCGCCTGCTGGAAGGTTTGCACCTGTTGCTCGCGCTCGCTCACTCCGTCGCGCGTCTTCGCGAGTTCTCCCAGTAACCGCTCGCGGTTTTTCCGCTCCTCGTCCAACGCCAGCCGCATGACGGCGGCGAGGTCGTGTCCGCTGTCAGTCTGATTGGTGGAGACCTCCACGTTGACGACTCGCTCCGCTCCCTCATTGGTCACCCGGTTGATGTCCGGCGACGAAAAGACCAGCAGGCTGACGAGCAGGAAGTCGCAAATGACAATCAAGATGCTGCGGTTCATGACGGCGTGGTCAGCGTGGGTTCGGCGGCCGGCGCAAGACGTGCCAGGGACGCGGCATCAGCTTCGAGCAGCAGTTTTCGGCGGGCCGGACGCAGGTGGAAGATTTTGAAAAAGGAAACGAAGATGATGCCAAACGACGTGGAAGAGTAAGCCACCATCAGGCTGAATTGTTGGCCGTGGCTCATCGAGTACAGGATGAAGGCAATGATGGTGCCCAGGAAGCCAAGGTACAAACCCGCGTCGAACAGGTGGTCTTCATTTTCGAGCAGTTTAAGCCTCATGCGCGGAGCCACCCGCTGTCGGCGGATTTCCGCCAGCTTCATGACGCAAGCGATATATAGCAATCCTTGCACGACAAAAAACAACAACATGGTCAATTTATTTGCTTGGTTCATAAGTGGTGACTTCGCGCCGGCACTTCCAGCAGGGACCGCGTTACCCAACATGGGCAGACGCGGTCGAAAGGGAACCTCCGCTTTCTGGCTTTCCCGGGCGAGAAACGGCTCGCTCAAGAGTAGCACAACGAGCAGGAAACTCAGCGCAAATAAACTTTCGCGGACCAGACGGAACCCGCGCACTTGCAGCGGTCGCTCCAAGGCCGACACCGCCGGTCTCGCGAAATGCAGAGCCATGGCCAGCAGAAATCCGCCGGTCAGGTACAAAAGCCACTTCAAGGTCATCGCAAACCACGACCGGCGCAAGGAATAATCCAGCGCTAAATTAAAAACCGCGTCCAGTGGAGCCTGGCCTGCCACCCGCTCGCGGAAGGTGGAACTATACAAGGGTTGATTGCGCCGCAAAAGCTCATTCACTCCGCCCGCGCCGAAACGGAGACTCGCGCCCAGATCTTTCAGCCCGGTCGGGCCGAAATTCAACAGGTATTTTGCCACGTCCGCCGGTTGGCCGGAAAGTTGCACGGCGGAGAACAGCACGGGCAATTGCCCGTCGGCGTTGCGGACCTGATTCGCGAGCAAACGCAGCGTCCCGGCATCGTCAATCCGTTCGAGGAACAGCACGAGTTGACCCCAGTTAAACCTCTGGCCGAGCGACATCACGTTCATCAACAGGTCTTCAAAAGGCTGCGAATCCCCGCCGCGATTGGCTTCGGCGGCCAGCGTGACCACCGCGTTGCTCAAGCCAGGCGTCAGGTGACCGTCCTCCAGCAGAAGTCCACACACCGCAATGGCCGCGTCGAAAGCCTGGCCGGAGGCCGATTGCGACGAAGGGAAGAGCACGGTTTTGGTCAGCGCGCGGCAGCGCAGCAACTCTTGCACGCCGGGATGCGTCGAGCCACGCAAAAGCTCAAGTACTCGCTCCCGATTCTCCAGTCGAACAACGAGCTCGGTGAACGGCAGGTTGGTGTTCGACCGAGCGCCGGTCTGCGGCAGACGCGGCCTGCCCGCCTCGGCGTTCTTACTGAACAGCTTGTCATCGCGAGGCCCCGGAGCGCCCAAAACCTGTAACTCGGGATGCTGCTTCGTCAAATGGGTTACGGCCAGGCCGAGTTTCTCGCAGTCGGGAACTCCCTCCTGATGCGCCGCCTGCAAAAGCAACTGGGCCGCCCCCAACTTCCTCTCATTCACCAGCGCCAACCCGCGCTCGACCAACGTCGCGGTATTCCGGCCGGCCTTTTCGACAACGGTGGCATCCACCGCCCGCAGATGCATCGGCACCAGCAAACCGCAGATGACCATCCCCAGACCCAGAATGGCGCATGACAAAAAAAATACCCAACGCTTCATTGTGAATTCTTGCAACAGTAATACAGAGCCAGCCTGAAATTAAGATCCTTGGCCGCTGACCATCCAACGCGAAAGTTAAACTTGGAAACTCTGCATGGGTTTAGACTGCGCGTTGCGAATTTTTGTTCAAGCAGCGATTTTAAACCTTGGGGGCGCTGATTATTGTCAGCCCTCCGTTTCTGGCCGCTCCTGCCTTCGCGTTGTTTCGCCGCGACCACGGTGATGCGGGTTGATCCACGTTCAGCCGGCGTTGGCACCGGAGCCGGCAACGCGGCATACCCCCGGCAAAGCCTCGTGGAAACCAAATCCGATGGCATCCAATCTTCCTCGTGGCGGCGGCCGCCGCGGCCAACGAAGGAAATTGAGTCCGCAAGCGAACTGGGTGAGCGTCGCCTTTGGGCCGCTGCCGATCCGGAAATTCTTGGACCAGCGCCGGTCATCGGCGCCCCCGGGGCTTCCCTTGGATCCTTTCCAGCGTCCCTCCCACTAGTATTTGCGGCTCGATCTCGTAATCTTGTCCGTGTAGTTGGGTCGCCGCACATTTTTGAATACGCCTTGGAATCGTCAATCCGAATGAAAATAAAAAATACGCTCCGCCGTCTGTCGGGTCTCGTGCTGATCACCGTTCACGTCTTGCTTTTCACCGCAACCGGCGCGCACGCCGCCAGCGTGGTTGCCTTGGGGGACCTGAATTACGATGTTACCCTTGATCCTTCCCGGCCGAGACGGGGTATCGTACCGGAGGTTGCCGCCGGCAGCTTTCACAGCGTGGTGCTGCAGAACGACGGCGCGGTGGCTGCCTGGGGCGATGACCGTTTCGGTCAGTCCACGATCCCTGAAAAATTGCTCCGGTTTCCAGCGAAGCAAATCGCCGCCGGCAATGTCCACAGTCTGGCGTTGATGTGGAGTGGAACAGTATTGGCCTGGGGTCCGACGAACGGTCAATATGGCGATTTCGGCCAATGCAATGTTCCCACCGGGCTGAAGCAGGTCGTGGCCATTGCCGCCGGCGCCGTTCACAGTCTGGCGTTGAAGCGCGACGGCACGGTCGTTGCCTGGGGTGGCAACTGGACCGGCCAATGCGATGTCCCTCCGGAGTTGCACCAAGTTGTCGCCATTGCCGGCGGCATGTATCACAGCCTGGCGCTCCAGCAGAACCGCACCGTGGTCGCCTGGGGCGAAAATACATGGGGGCAAACGATGGTGCCGGAGGGATTGAATGATGTTGTGGCCATTGCCGCCGGTGGAAATCATAGTCTGGCGTTGAAGCGCGACGGCACCGTGGTCTCGTGGGGCACCTACGGACTCGCCCAGTTCAGCGTTCCAGAGGGGTTGACGAACGTGGCGGCGATTGCCACCGGGGATTATCACAGTCTGGCGCTTTTGAGCAACGGCACGCTGGTCGCCTGGGGCTTCAACAACGCCGGCCAGTGCGACGTTCCGCCAGGGATCACCAACATCGCGGCGATCTCGGCGCGGGGCAGTCACAGCCTGATTTTGATAAATGAACCCGAAGCCGCAGCGCCCCATCCTCACCGGCGACACTTGAAGTAATCTTACGGGGCGGGCCCGGAGTTTCCTTTCGACAGACTGTGGACATTTGGCGCAGTTCTCAAAATGAATGTCGAAAACGCAACTCCTCGCCCGTCCTGACGAACACTCTCCCCATCGGCTGCCAGCCCGGTGAGAGGTTCGCCGCCCAGCCACCCATCTGCAACGGTAACTGGTGTGGGCTGTCATCCGGTTTGATTTGGTTTGATTTGGTTTGATTCAGTTTGATTTGGTTGGATTGACCTTGGGCAAAGTTCTGGCGGCGTCAGCCTCCGGCGTCGTTTCCGACTTTCCGTGGCTGGTGCCGTTCCCGCCGGTCGCCGGTGCGCCGTTCCCCGCCGGGATTGCTTCACCTGGCTCGGTCGGGTCATCCAACGGCTGGTCAAAC
>PLJQ01000323.1 GCA_003140275.1 Limisphaerales bacterium | reverse complement strand
GGGATGCAGGTCGGATGAATTTGCGTGTAGCAAGGGTTCGCGTAAAAAGCGCCTTTCTTGTAGGCGCGCCAGGTGGCAGTGACGTTGCAACCTTTGGCATTGGTCGAAAGGTAAAAAACATTTCCGTAGCCGCCGGTGGCCAGCACCACGGCATCGGCAGCGTGGGAGGAAATTTCGCCATTGACCAGATCACGTACGACAACGCCTTTCGCGTGGCCGTCGATAACAACAATGTCGAGCATCTCGGTCCGCGAATACATTTTCACCGTGCCGAGACCGATTTGACGGCAAAGCGCCTGATAAGCGCCAAGCAGCAGTTGCTGTCCGGTCTGGCCGCGCGCATAAAAAGTGCGTGAAACCTGAGCGCCACCAAATGAACGATTCGCTAGGAGGCCGCCGTATTCACGGGCGAACGGCACGCCTTGGGCGACGCATTGGTCGATAATGTTCACGCTCACCTGGGCGAGACGATAGACGTTGGCTTCACGCGCGCGGAAATCGCCGCCCTTGATGGTATCGTAGAATAACCGGTAAATGCTGTCGCCGTCGTTCTGATAGTTTTTGGCGGCGTTGATACCGCCTTGCGCGGCGATGCTATGGGCGCGGCGCGGACTATCCTGGAAACAAAAGCATTTTACCTTGTAACCCAACTCCGCCATTGTCGCGGCCGCCGAAGCGCCGGCCAGCCCGCTGCCAACAACAATGACATCGAATTTACGCTTGTTGGCCGGGTTGACCAGCTTCATCTCGAAGCGATGCTTGTCCCACTTCTGCGCGAGCGGTCCGGAAGGAATCTTGGCATCGAGGCTCATGTTATTTGATCTCCTTCCCGATCAAGTGAAGCAGCACCGCAAGTGGAATGGAAATGTAGCCGATAAAAATCACCAGCGCCGTGACTTTGGCAAAGCAATCAATCAGCGGAGCGTAGGTTTTATTTTTCAAGCCCAACGATTGAAACATGGCGCTTACGCCATGACTCAGATGCAGACAAAGCAGGATTATCGCCAGAACATAAAAGCCCGAAACCAACGGCTGCCGAAAACCAGTTACCATCATCGCAAAAACATCATGTCGTCCTTGAGAGTCGAAAAGCCCGGCAAAATTCTTTCCAGTCAAATTGATGGCTTGTAGCTGGGCGGTGAAATGCAGGAGGTGGTAAATAATGAACGCCGCGATGATGAGGCCGCTCATCAGCATGGTGCGCGAGGCATAACTGGCGGCCACAGGCGCCGGAGCATTCGCATAGCTGATCGGACGGGCGGCCTTGTTCTCCGCCGAAAGCTTGATCGCCGACCAGATGTGCAGCGCCACCATCAACAGCAAACCGATTCGTGCCGGCCAGATGATCTCCGGGTTGGATTGCAGGAAATGTCCGTAACGATTCAGCGCTTCCGGGCCGAGAAAAATCTGGAGGTTCCCCAACAAATGCAACGCGACGAAGAGAAAGAGGGCCAGGCCGGTGATGGCCATGATGAATTTTTTGCCGAGCGAAGAGTTGAAAAGGTTTGTAATGATATTCATCGAACATGGGCGCAGCCGACACAGTCGCAAACTGGCAAACGCGTCGCTCAACTTGAGGCAATCTAATTATTTGCCGAGCCGCCCGTCAATGCGCGTTATCCAAGTATAAGAATGACTTGGCCGCGGGTTATCTTGGCTTATCGCTCTGAGGGAGGCTGGGATGGTCCGGCCCGAATTGATCGACGGTCGTGTCCGCGCTCAAGGCAATTTTTCTCGCGGGTTGAAGCGAGACTCTCGAGCCAGTTGTTCCCACAAAGCACGCTCGCGCTCGTCGGTGCGCTCGGGCACTTGAACACTCACGACCACGAGGAGAACACCGCGTCCGCCACCGCGTTGAGGCAGACCTTCCGAACGGACCCTCAATCGTTGGCCGCTCTGGGTGCCCGGCGGGATTTTGATGTTCACTCGCCCACCCAATGTGGGCACGGCCACTTGCGTTCCAAGCACCGCTTCCCAAGGCGCCAATTCCAAATCGCAGTAAAGATCGTCTCCTTCAACTTGATAATCAGGATGTTTCGCCAGCCGCACATTGAGGAACAAGTCACCCGCCTGCCCGCTGCCAATTCCAACTTCGCCACGTCCGGCCAGGCGGAGCTGTTGCCCTTCGCGCACGCCAGCCGGAATCTTGACCTGGTAGTTTTCCGTTTTGGTCTTATAGCCGCTGCCGCCACAAGTCGGACAGATGCGGCCTTTGAGTTCGCCCTCTCCGTGACACGCTTCGCACGTAACCTTGCGGCGAAGCGAAATGGGACGAGTCGCGCCGTGCAACGCTTCTTCCAAGGTCACGAGAATGTCCGCTTCGATATCCTGACCACGCTGGGAAAATTTCTGAGACCCGTCACGAGTGCCCGAACGCGACCGTTGTCCTCCGGTCGAGCCGAAGAATTGCTCGAAGAAATCGCTGAAGCCCGTGCCGCCAAATTGAAACTCGAAACCTTCAGCTTGACCGGTGGAATGCCGCGTGCGTCCGGTTTGACCCCAGCCCGGCGGCGGACGAAACTCCGCGCCCTGTTTCCAGTCCGCGCCCAGTTCGTCGTATTTTTTTCTTTTTGCAGGATCACCGAGGACTTCGTAGGCTTCGTTGATTTCCTTGAATTTTTCTTCGCCAGTCGCCTTGTTCTTGGCGACGTCGGGGTGATGCTGACGCGCCAGTTTGCGAAACGCCTTGCGGATCTCGTCGTCGCTCGCGGTGCGCGTTACACCCAGGTTTTTGTAATAGTCCTTGTATTCGACCGGCATAAAAGTTCACCCAAAGCTCTGCGTTAATCCGTTGCAACGAGCTTACTGCCTGCGCCGGGTGCTGTCCATCCTGACTCGCGACCCCACCGTCCGTTTATCGTGAACTGAAAGAAACAAAAGAGCCGACAGCCTTTGGCGATGAATGCGTGCGCTCTCAACGCCGCCGGCAAATCGGCATCAATCTTTGTTTTCCACTTTCGTTCGGACGCCGGCTAAGGCCGTCGTCAACGGACGACTGTTTCTCCGTTACGCCACTTTGACTTCGACAGCTTTGGGTTTGGCCGTTTCGTCTTTGGCCAGATGCACTTTTAACACGCCGTCCTTGAATTCAGCGTTGACCTTGGTTGCATCCGCGTCTTCCGGGACGGTGAAGCTCCGTTCGAAGCTGCCGTAGGCGCGTTCGATGCGATGATATTTGCGATCCTTGTCTTCCTTCTCGTAGGTGCGCTCGCCCGAGATGTTCAGTACGCCGTTTTCCATGCGTACCTTGACATCTTCCTTCTTGATCTCGGGCAACTCGGCCTTGATGAGGTACTCCTTTTCGTCTTCGATGATATCAACCAGCGGCGCCCATTCGGCGATGGTCCTCGTCTCTTCCTTCGTGCCGTCTTTACGGGCTGGCGCGCGTCCAAAGAGAGTGCCCAGACGGTTGTGCAGTTCATCGAGTTCACGGAATGGATCCCAGCGAGTCAAATTATTTAGCGGATTCCGTAGCGTTAACATGTTCATAGTCATCGGTCCCTTTCTTGGCGGATTGATGTTTTTCATTGGGCAGACATCCGCTCTCTGCCTGCCCAACAATTTGCTTCTCCGAACAAACTCACGGAGAAACGATCACTTCATTCATGGCAAAACGCGTGCCAGCCCATGAGACTATCATCGGGCTGCTCAACCCTTTAAAAATTGGGATTTAAGCTGTTCGTTGGCAGGCAGAACTATTTTGATGACGTCCTGACCGGGAAATAATTTCACACTGCGTCGTGTCAAACTGGCTCATTGAGCGCACAGTGACTTCAGTTCGGCCAACGAACCGATTTGTTGGTTGGCAATCGGCGGTGACTTGCGGTCAATCTGAATGGCCCGGAAACCAGCGCCCCGCGCCCCTTGAACATCTGCGGTGAAATTGTCTCCTACATGCAAGATTGACTCGGGAGGCAGCCCCAGTTTCTTGGCGGCTTGTTCAAAAATCACCGGCGAAGGTTTGGCAAAGCCGACCTCGCAGGAAACGAGTATGGTTTCAAAATAATCAGACAACTCTAATTGTTGGAGGAGGGGTTGCAGGCGCTCATCCCAGTTCGAAATCACGGCCAGCCTCATTCCGATTGTTGCCAGCACTTCCAATGCGGGTACCACGTCGTCAAAAATGTACCAGGCTTCCGGCGCGCCGAAGCGATCATACAACTCCGGGAAAAACGTCCGACTTGGTTGCTCTTGGGTCAGACCGGCAAAGGTGGTCTCCATCAAAGCCGCCCAGTCTTCGCGCGTGTGATTGAAGTTTGTCTTCGCCCGCCACGCGGCCCGGAACTGGTGGTTTATTTTTTCTGGCGAAAGATTTTTCACTCCGTGCCGTGCCGCGACCTCGGCATAAACATGTCCAACCGACGGCCACGGCTGGATGAGTGTGCCGCCGACGTCGAAGGTGACGGCCTCGATGTGGGTGTCGTCATTCACTTGGGCACCTCAATGTGTTCGCTGAGCTTTGCTTTTAAAAGCCCGATCAACTCTGGGTTCATGTATTCATAATCGTCAGAGATGTGCAGGCAGATGATTTTCTTGCCGGCCAGAATCTCAGGGAACTTATTGTGCAATCGATCCACATGCCGCGTTTCCATCATGAAGATCAAATCAGCCCATCCGACGTGGCCTTCGGTAACCTTGATGCGGGCATTTTCCTCTGTGCCTGCGGATTTGACCGAGTAACCGGGAAATCCTGTGTAAATCTTCTCCGCCGTCAGGCTGCGCCATCTATTCTGGCTGCAAACGAACAGAATTTTTAACGCCTCGTTCATGGGTTGCATCTGAACCTGGTCGAGACGTTTTTATTCACCCAATCGATTTGGCGGCGTCATTCCCAACTCCCGCACCAGGAAGGCCCATTTATCGGCGGCTTCTTCTATGATTTTGGTCGTCGGCTTGCCGGCACCGTGACCCGCCCGCGTCTCGATGCGAATGAGCGCCGGTTTGTTTCCAGCTTGGGCGGCTTGCAGCGTGGCTGCAAACTTGAAGCTGTGCGCTGGAACGACGCGGTCATCGTGGTCGGCGGTGGTGATGAGTGTTGCGGGATATTTCGTGGCAGGTCTGATATTATGCAACGGCGAGTAGGCATACAGCGCTTTGAACTGTTCCGGGTCGTCGGCCGAGCCGTAGTCGGAAATCCATCCCCAGCCGATGGTGAATTTGTGAAAGCGCAGCATGTCCATCACCCCAACCGCCGGCAGCGCCGCGCCGAACAAATCCGGTCGTTGCGTCAGACATGCACCGACCAGTAACCCGCCGTTGCTGCCGCCGCCGATCGCCAGTTTTTTTGGCGAAGTGTATTTGTTGGCGATGAGCCATTCAGCCGCGGCGGTGAAATCATCGAACACGTTTTGTTTTTTGAGTTTCATTCCGGCCTGGTGCCATTCCTCGCCGTACTCGCCGCCGCCGCGCAGATTGGGCATGGCATAAACGCCGCCCATTTCCATCCAGACTAGATTGGCGACGGAAAAGTTCGGGGTGAGGCTGATGTCGAAACCGCCATAGCCGTAGAGGTAGGTGGGATTCTGCCCGTCGAGCTTCAATCCGCGTTTGTGCGTGATGAACATCGGCACGCGCGTTCCGTCTTTGCTGTGATAAAACACCTGCTTCGTTTCGTAATCGTGAGGATTGAAATCGACCTTCGGCTGACGGAACAGGGTGCTCGTGGCGGTCGCCAGGTCGTAACGATAAATCGCGCCGGGCGTCGTGAAACTCGTGAAAGAGTAAAACGTTTCCGTATCCTTGCGCTTGCCGCCGAAGCCGCCCGCGGTGCCCAGGCCGGGCAACTCGACTTGCCGGATGAACCGGCCCTCGCGCGAAAAAATCTTCACTTCGCTGCGTGCATCCTTGAGATAAGACACGACCAACTGATCGTTGACCAGACTGACGCTCTGAAGCCGGTCGCTGGTTTGCGGGACGATCTCCTTCCAGTCCGCGTGCGCCGGTCTCGTGACGTCGATGGCGATGATGCGTCCGCGCGGCGCATTCAGGTCGGTTCGGAAATAAAAGACGGCGTCCACGTTGTCGATGAATTCGTACGAGGCGTCAAAGTCATTAAGCAATTCCACGACCGGGGCGTCCGGCGTCTGCAGTTCTTTGTAGAAAATACGGTTGCGCGTGTCGCTCCCCGTCCAAACTGAGATGATCAAATATTTTCCATCGTCCGTGACGCGGCCGCCAAAGCCCCATTCCTTCTGGTCTGGTCGATGATAGACGAGAACGTCTTCCGCTTGTGTGGTGCCGAGTCGATGGTAGTAAAGTTTTTGGAAATAATTCACTCCCTTGAGTTCGTTGGCCTTGGCCGGCTCGTCGTAGCGGCTGTAGAAAAATCCCTTGCCGTCCTTTGTCCACGAGGTGCTGGAGAATTTCACCCACTTGATTTCGTCGGACAAATCGCTGGCGGTGGCAACGTCGCGCACCCTCCATTCCTGCCAGTCCGAACCGGCCTTTGAAATGCCGTAGGCCATCCGCTTGCCATCATCGCTAATAGAAACTCCGCCGAGCGCAATGGTGCCGTCGGGAGAAAGTTTGTTGGGATCAAGCAATACGGTCGGCACCGTCCCAAGGGATATCATGGTGTAAAGCACGCTCTGGTTTTGCAGGCCGTCGTTCTTCGTGAAAAAGTATCGACTGCCTTCCTTGAACGGCACGCTGTAGCGTTCGTAATTCCAGAGTTTGGTGAGGCGCTCCTTAATGGCCACACGTTCGGGAATTGTTTCCAAATAACCGAACGTGACCTTGTTTTGGGCCTCAACCCAAGCCTTGGTCGCTGCGGAGATGTCATCTTCCAGCCAGCGATATGGGTCGGCCACTTTTGTGCCGTGATAGTCATCGACCTGGTTTGTTTTTGTTGTGGCGGGATACCGAATGGCCGGCATGGTGAGACCACACCCGGCCACGAACGAAGCGGAAACAGTTAAAAACGTCAGGCGGGCAAAGGAAATCATGGCGGATATAATGCGAACAAGCTCTCGACGCGTCAATCGCCGGGTTGTCGGTCATTATTAACTTTTCGCCAAACGTCCACAGGACTAACCTCCGGCTTTTCATGAAAAGAGAATTCCTATCACTTCTGAAGCTTCTGAAGCAAATCAGGTTCGGCGACATCGGGCGCAAGCGCACCATGCTTTTGTCCGCGCTCGACGGTGGTATCGAGCAACCTATGTTGACAGCGATTCCCGGAAGAAGGGTTCTTGAAATGAAGAGATCAATGTTGTTGACCGACCCGCTGACACTGACTGTCGTTTCGGCGTGCTTGGCGATGGTGGCGGTGGCGGATACCGATACAAATGATCGCCGGTTGTGGAAACCTGTGGCGGACGAGGTGTATTTGCAGGAGATCGGCGAGAAAATCGCGACGGACAAACCGTTCAGTTCGGTTGCGATCTACGATACAACAGTCCACGCAGTCGTCGGAGGTGTTCTCAAAGTGCTGCGGGACGGCGTGCTTCAGGATTCGGTCGGCGCTCCGAAAGGGGTGCGGCGGCTGCGGTCGCTCGGCGGCGCGCTGTGGGCCGCGACGGATGACGGTGTGTATCGCTTCGCGGGAAGCGCTTGGGAGCGCGTCGATGCGCGGCCCTTTACCGACTTCTGCGTTCACCTCGGCCAGGTCTATGGCACCACGCGCGACGATTTGTACCGATTCGAGAATGGCGGCTTTGTCAACCTCCGGCCGGCGGGCGGCTATTTGTCCAGCGACAGCACGCTCGTCATGGAAGACTTCAGCCAGGTGTTGGCGGACCCAGTGCAGATTGGGCCGGTGGATCGCATCGCCTCCCACAGCGGCACGCTCTATCTCCTGCGCCCGGACGGACTGGCGTTGCTGGATGGAAAGACTTTTGTGTCGGATCCAATCGACTGGGGCGCGTTGCCGTCGCCGGTCACGCGCGACATGCTCGCGCAAGGCAGCCGCGTTTACATCGCCACCGACCGGGGTCTGGCGGTGCTGCGCGGCATGGCCATGACGACGTTGCGTGGCCCGGACGGACTTCCGTATGAAGACACGACCTGTCTGGCTGCGGGTTTTGACGGCGATTTGTGGATCGGCACCACGCGCGGCGCCATTCGCAAGGTCGGCGATGAATTCCATTACTTCGGCGCACACCATTGGCTGCCTGGTGACAACGTGCGGGACATCGCCGTGGGCGAACGGGTGGTTTACATCGCGACCGATGCGGGGCTGGGCATCATCC
This sequence comes from Limisphaerales bacterium, assembly GCA_003140275.1. Lineage (GTDB taxonomy): Bacteria > Verrucomicrobiota > Verrucomicrobiia > Limisphaerales > PALSA-1396 > PALSA-1396. The sequence continues at coordinate 2,369 of PLJQ01000323.1, read as the reverse complement.
GTTACGAACCTTACACGCTGCTCAAAAAAGCGGCCTACTTCGAGCGCGAGTTGGATGAGTGGGGGTTCAAGCGGCTCGGCTTCGTCCACAAGCTCTTCTGGGCGGGCGACAGCGAAGGCTGGCGGCGCGAGATCAGCGACAATGACGGCGGCCACACGGCCCATTATCTCGCCGCGATGACTTTCAAATACGCCGCCACCGGCGACGAGAAAGCGCGGCAGGAAGCGGTCGGAGCGTTCAAAGCCATGGTCTGGCTGGACGACATCACGCCCAAGCCGGGCTTCATTGCGCGGGCCATCTGGTCCGTCAAGGGCGACAAGGGAGAGAGATTGACTCGCGGATCGGGCGGGTTGCCGGCCAAATGGTATCCCACCGCGGATGGCTTGTGGTTCTGGAAAGGGGACACTTCCAGCGATGAAGTGAACGGCCACGTGTACGCCGTCTCCCTCTTTCACGATCTGGCGGCGAAAGGGCTGGAGAAGGAGCGTGCCGCGAAACACATCGCGAACATCTCATCGCACATCATGGACAACGGCTGGGTGTTGCGCGATATGGACGGCAAGCCGACCCGCTGGGGCCGGTGGGATCTGGAGTATTTGCAAAGCCCGTATGGCTTTGAGTCGCGCGGGCTGAACGGGATGGAAGCACAGACGTACATGCACGCGGCTTACGCGTTGACGGGCGACGCAAAGTTTCAGCAGGGCCTCGAACAACTTTTGAAGTGGCGTTACCACACATATACGGTGCGGCAGAAACTGTCATTCCCACCGGAACAGGTGGTGCCGTGGGACGATGAACTCGCTTTCCGCTGCTACCACCCGTTGCTCCGTTACGCGAAGGACCCCGAATTGCGATCCATCTACCTGCGCAGCCTCGAGCGGAGTTGGGAGGTCCAACGGATGCAACAGTTGCCGTTTTTCAACTTCATATACGGCGCGCTCACCGGCAACGATTGCGAAGCTCCCCAAGCCGTGCAGCATCTCCGGGAGTGGTCGCTCGATCTGGTGGATCACAGCTACCGAAACTCTCACCGGAGCGACTTGGCTCCGCAGCGCGGGTATGTGCCTTACGGCGGCGGCACACGCGCAATATCGCCGCGGGAATCGGGCGCAAAGTGGGGCAGCCGTCCCGCTATACACCTCGACGGTGGTGGAGGCAGCCGATCAGTCACGCCGCCCATCGGCTGGCTGGAGGACTACTGGATGGGCCGGTATTACGGCTTCATCGAAGCGCCGAAGACGCAAGATGCGACGCTCAAGTCTGTTCAGCCGAGCACGGGCACACGACGCGTTGCGTCACCCTACAACGGTCCGCCGCGTCCGGGCGGCTAGTATGGCGACACGGAAGTTTAGTTACATCCCGAGACTCTGGGCCGAGTCGCTGTCAGCAGGTAGATGACATGAGTAGTTGGCGGGTGAGGGCGAAGGCGCTACACCCACCAACACTATGACTAACCAAACCATGAATAACTCTGAGGTTCGCGCGGAGCAAGTTGCGAGCAAAGCGCATCAAACCCTCAAGCTGGGACTGGACGTACACGCCGAGATGATTGTGGTCGTGCGGATTCTCGACCAGTCCTCGCCACCACCCGCGCAGAAGTTCACGCCCGCCAAGTTTCTGGAGTGGGTGAAGAAACAAGTTGCGCTGGCGGATGCCGTCCACAGTTGTTACGAGGCGGGACTGTTTGGCTACGGTCTGCACCGGCGACTGGTGGCGTTGGGCATTGACAACGGGGTGGTGCAACCGGTCTGTCTGGACGAACGCCACACCGGGGTCAATGACGACAAAGGCGATGCACGGGAACTGGCGATGCGACTGGATCGCTACGTGGCCGGTAACCAACAGGCCCTGGCGACGGTGCGCGCGCCCACGCCCGAAGAGGAGCAGAAACGCATCCAGAGCCGGCAACGGGAACAACTCCGGCGGGAAGTCCAACGCGTGGCCAGCCAAGTGGGCAGTTACACCGGACTGTGCGGGGGCATCAGCGCCAGCGGAAAAAGCTCTCACCTGCTGCCCATCACTAAACACGGCAACGCGCGCCTGCGGACGGCCCTGATCGAACTGGCCTGGCGGCGGGTGATCTGGCAACCGGAAAGCAAACGGGTGAAGAAATGGAAGCCGGTGCTGGGACCACCCAAAGCCAGCAAAGGCGCGCGCAAGAAAGCCATCGTAGCGATCGCGCGACAAATGGCAGTGGATTGGTGGCGCTGGAAAACCCAGCGGGCCGAACCGGCGGACTTTGGTTGGGAAATGGTCGGGACCTAACGAACCCGCTGACCGGCACAACTCACTCACACCAGAAACCTGATGCAGGCAAGTGGACGATTTGAAACGGCGCGCGCCCGGAGCGCCCTTGGGTTGGCAACGAC
>PLJQ01000436.1 GCA_003140275.1 Limisphaerales bacterium | reverse complement strand
ACGTCCGCCATGTGCAGGCCAATGGTGGGTTCTTCGAGGATGAAAAGATTCGCAGAGCGTGATGCGCGATGCGCGATGCGCGATGCCAGTTGCTCCGGTGCTGGACGCAACCCTGCAAGCAGATGTGATACGAGCTTCACCCGTTGCGCCTCGCCGCCGCTGAGCGTAGGACTCGTCTGGCCGAGCTTGAGGTAACCCAGGCCCGTGTCCGCCAGGGCCTGCAAGGAACGCTTGATCTTCGGGATGCCGGCGAAGAACTCAAGCGCCGCTTCAACGGACAGGTCTAAAACTTGCGCGATATTCTTGCCGCCGTATTCGATGTCGAGCGTCTCGCGGTTGAAGCGCGTGCCGCTGCACGTCTCGCAGCGAACAAAGGCTGGCGGCAGGAAATTCATTTCCAGTTTAATCTGGCCTGCCCCTTCACATTCCGGACAACGCCCTTGCGCGCTGTTGAATGAGAACCGGCTCGCCGAGTAGCCACGCATCCGCGCTTCCGGCAATTGTGCGAATAACGCGCGAATGTCGTCAAAGAAGCCAACGTAGGTCGCCGGAATCGAGCGCGGAGTGCGTCCAATGGGCGATTGGTCAACTTCATAGACGGCCTTGAGGGATTCGTGGCCGGTCAGGTGTGATGCGTGATGCGTGGTACGTGATACGCGGCGCAGTTTGCGTGAATTAAGCGCCTGCGTCAGGACCGGCAATAAACATTCCCGCACCAGCGTGCTCTTGCCCGAGCCGCTCACGCCGGTGACCAGTACCAGACGGCCAAGCGGGAAATGCACAGTGAGATTCTTCAGATTGTTCTTTGCCGCGCTGCGCAGGGTCAGCTTTCCACTTTCCAAAACCCGCCTCCGCTCGCCACGACTCGGAAACTTCTTCTCCGCCCGCAAACACTGCCCTGTGATCGACTCCGAATGCTTCGCCAGTTCGTCCAAAGTCCCGACGGCCACGACTTCGCCGCCATGCACGCCGGCACCCGGCCCGAGATCCACGATGCAATCGGCGCGTCGCATCGTTTCCTCGTCATGCTCAACAACGATGACAGAATTGCCGCGCGCCTTGAGTTTCTGCAACGCTTTGAGCAACTGTTCATTGTCACGTGCGTGCAGGCCGATGGTTGGTTCGTCGAGGATGTAAAGCACGCCGCTGAGATTCGAGCCAAGCTGCGCGGCCAGCCGGATGCGCTGACTCTCGCCGCCCGAGAGCGTCGGCACACCGCGACCGAGTTGCAAGTAACCGAGCCCGACTTCGTTGAGGAACTTCAAGCGCTCGCGAATCTCCGGCAGAATGTCACGGGCGATCATTCCGGCGCGCCCGGTGAATTTGAGGTTGCGGAACAACTCTAATGCCGCCTTGACAGTCAGGGAGGAGAAGTCGTCGATCGTCGGCCCGTTTGAAGTTCCGCCTTTAGGCGGTCGGGACATTGAGTCGCGCGTGCCGCCTGAAGGCGGAACTCCAAACAAACGTACCGCCCGCGCCACGGGATTGAGCCGCGCTCCGTTGCACTCGGGGCAAAGCTCGCGTTCCTGCGCCCAGCCGTACCAGCTTTCTTCAATGGCATCGGCGTTCGCACCGCGCTCCACGTCTGGCAGGTAAAACAATTCACCGAAACCGCGACATTTGGGACACCAACCGGCGGCGGAGTTGTAACTGAAACTTTTCGGGTCCAGCGGCTCGAACGAGCGATTGCACTTCGGACACGCCCGCTCGGTCGAGTGAACGGTGACCTGCCCGTATTTGTCGAGGGCCAGCAGCGTGCCGTTGCCGAGCTTGAGCGTTTCGTCAACGAGTTGCTGTGACGTTTCCGGGGAGCGCACGCCGCTGGCGTGTTCTTCTTGGCGGTCCGCCGAGACGGTTTTGCGCGGCGAGCCGCCGAGTTTTACACGCGTACCGCGTGTGCTCCACGCGCCAAGCACACCCACCACAATCTCCACATTGTGTTCGCGGAAGCGATCGAGCCTCAGACGTTCGCTCGTGCGATGGATTTTTCCGTCGGCGCGAACCTCCTTGTAGCCATGTTTGGCCGCCCATTCGGCAACGTCCGTGTGAAATCCCTTGCGGCCTTTCACCAGCGGCGCGAGCAGCAGCAGGTCGCCTCGCTTCTTCAATTCAGCCGATAATCGGCGGGCAACTTCGTCACGCGTCTGGGTTTCGACGGGCAATTGGCAATCCGGGCAATGCTGCACACCGAGCCGGGCGAAGAGCAGCCGGATGAAATGATAAACCTCCGTGACGGTGGCGACCGTGCTTTTGCCGCCACCGCGCGTCCCGCGCTGCTCAATGCTGACGGTCGGCGGAATTCCGGTGATTAAATCCACGTCGGGCCGCGACATCTGCTCCACGAACTGTCGCGCATACACGTTCATCGAATCGAGAAAGCGTCTTTGGCCTTCGGCGAACAGGAGATCGAACGCCAGCGTGCTCTTGCCGGAACCGCTGACACCCGTAATAACCACAAACAGATTGCGCGGAATCGTGAGCGAAATATTTTTCAGATTATGCTCACGCGCGCCGTGGATGGCGATGGCGTTACCGTTGGCGGATTGAATGTCAGTTTCGACGAACACGAACCATTCTTAACATCGGAAAAGCGATTCGCAAAAAGTCTTTTCAATACTGCCGGCCAGGAGCAGTTAAACTTCTGGAGGCTGGCAGGTGATTTCATTAACACCCGGCTTTAGCCGGGTGATGAGCAAAGCCAAGGGCCACCAACCGCTTCAGCGGTTTCCCGTGCGGAGTAAACCGCTGAAGCGGCTATGCCGCCACGTTTACCGACAACACCCCGCTAAAGCAGGGTGTTAATGAAAGGGCTTCATTTCTCTTGGCCTGGAAATCTGCCCTGCATAAGCTGGGTGGGTATGAATTTACGCCAATACTGGGTTTGTTCCGTCTTGTTTTGTTCCCTGATACTGGCCTCCGGCTGCCGCAGCACTTACTACGCGGCCTGGGAGAAAGTTGGGGTCTATAAACGCGACTTGTTGAAAAAGAAGGTGGTCGCGGCGCGCGACGAGCAAAAGGAAGCCGGCCAGCAGTTCAAGGATGCGTTGACCCGCCTCAAGGAGCTTTACGGATTCGATGGCGGCAAACTCGAAGCTACCTACACCGCGCTGCAAAAGGATTACGACCGCTCTGCGGCCAAGGCGGACAAGGTTCGGGAGCGAATCAAGGACGTCGAATCCGTCGCCGGAGATTTGTTCGCGGAATGGGAAAAGGAGATCAAACAAATCTCATCGCCGGTGTTGCAACAAAGCAGCCGAAGCCAGCTCGACGCCACCCGGCAACGCTATGACGCCCTGCACACCGCCTTGAAACAGGCCGAACGGAGCATGTAACCGGTGCTGGTGCAGTTCCACGATCAGGTTCTTTACTTAAAGCACAACCTGAACGCGCAGGCCATCGCCTCGTTGAAAGGCGAAGCTGGTAGCATCCAGACGGAGATCGACCGTTTGATCAAGGAGATGAACACCTCCATCGCGCGTGCCGATGAATTTATCAAAGAGTTGCACTGAACGCGGGCGGCAAAAGAAAAGATGCCCCAGAAGTGATTGCTTATGAGCCGAACCGTCGAGTTTGAGATCGCGCTTTCGTTCGCAGGAGAAGACAGGGTGTACGTTGATCAAGTCGCAAACCTCCTTCGCGAGTCGGGCGTCAAGGTCTTCTACAATCTGTTCGAAGAAGCGAATTTATGGGGGAAGAACCTGTACGACTACCTCTCTGAGATTTACACAGACAAGGCGCTTTACACGATCATGTTCATTTCGAAGCACTACGCGCTCAAACTATGGCCTACCCACGAACGTCAAGCCATGCAGGCCCGTGCGTTTCAGGAGCACCAGGAGTACATCCTCCCTGCGCGGTTCGATGACACGCCGATTCCCGGCGTCCTTCCAACCGTGGCCTACATCTCACTGGTGAACCGCACGCCAGCAGCCTTTGTTGAGGTGGTTCATAAAAAGCTCATCAACAGCGGGCGCCCTATTCCGTCAGAATCAATCCGTCGATCCTTGTTTGCGACATCTACCGTTCCACGCGTTGATCCAGTCACTTCTCATTTGGTGGTCGTTTCGTGTGACGGCCAGCCAGTCGCGAATGCAACAGTCCTCAGCATAGCAGATAACAACACAACGAAGCAAACGACAACAGACACGGAAGGATGCGCTGTTCTGATCATCCCAACACGCCGATTCTATCAGTTGCTCGTAGTACATCCTGAGTATCCGGGTGCCGTCGTCCGCTCGTGGGATCCGAAGGACGATGTCACCGTCACGGTGTTTGTCACCGAAAACACCGGGTCGGTAATTTGCACGAGCACTGGCCACATCCCCGGCCTTGAAGGCCGGCTGAATCCTATTCTTGACAGGCATAACCGCATGTATCTTTATGCGGACAACATCGCCATCGGCGGTGGCAAACAGCAACCTTCCACATTCGAGGTCAACGTTCCCTTTGAGCTTGAGGACTGTAATGGCGTAGTGATGCAGGTGTGTGTCTTGCACATCCAAGGTCGCACTTCGCTGCTGCAATACGTCAGGCCACGATATGACGCCTGCTGACCAGATCGGTCAAACGAACAGCCGCTGCGTTTTCGGCTCGTTCGGTGTGGATTTCACTAAGCCGCCCTGTCGGCGATGTCCGTTCCCATCGGCAGCCGCTCACCTCACGTTAGGCATGGCACGATGGATAAACAAGCAAACCGAAAAGTTGGCCGCATGAACTTTATCCAGACCGTCAAAGCCTTCTTCAAAGCGCCAAAAGTCGATCCTGTCGCTATCGCTGTCCAGAACGCCTTCAATGCCGCCAGTGACGCCTATGACGCCGCCTCCGAGGGGATTGATGCTTACACCAATCGCGCCTACCACCGGTACGACATCTTATGCGCCCGAAGCACCCTCTACAAAGCGCCCCTCGACGACCCCAGCGCTGCTGGCGCCTACGACGAAGCGGTCGCCGCTTACACCGACCCAGCCGACTTCGAGGCGTACACCGAAGCTTATCTTGATAACCACACCGCCATCATTCATACAGTCACGGTTGCTTTCGATACCCTCACCGCTGCGTTCGCCGCCTTTAACCCGGCTGACAACCTCTATGCTTTGGCTGCTGCCCTTTACAAAGCTACATGCGACACCTACACATTGGCTGCCGAAGCCTACTCCAATGCCGCCTATTGTGCCATGAACGCCGCCTTGGAAGGTAACTTGCAAGCCGTCAAGGACGATTTCGAAGTCATGTTGCTTGAGACGCGAGCCGCCAACGCAGACCCAGCCAACGCCGTCGCTGCCAAGACCAAGGCCACGGCTGCCAAAGTCAAGGCAGTCGCCGACGCCGCCAAGATTAAAGTCTTACAAGACAAAGCCAGAGTTGCTGAAGCCAAGGCCGAGATATTCGTCGCTAAAGCCAAAGCCGCTGAGGCCAAGGCCGAAGCCACCATTGAAGCGATCAAAGGCAACAAACAAGAATGAACAATGATGAATCTGACGCCTAAACCAGGCCGGACATATTCCAAAATTTGATTGTCACAGTATCTCCCGCAAAGCCTTTCCGGTGTGGCTCGCCCGGCAGGCGGCAACTTGTTCCGGCGTGCCGCAAACAACAATCTGCCCGCCCTGCTCGCCGGCTTCCGGGCCGAGGTCGATGACCCAATCAGCGGATTTGATCACGTCGAGGTTGTGTTCAATGACGACCAGCGAGTGACCCGCATTCACGAGGCGTTGAAAGACCTGGAGCAACACCCGCACGTCATCGAAGTGCAATCCGGTGGTGGGTTCGTCGAAGAGGAACAGGGTAGGTCGAGGGTCGAGGATCGAGGGTCGAGCGCTCGAATTGGCGGTTAAGGTATGGCCTTCGACTTTCGACTTTCGACTTTCGACGCTTGCTTCCGCCAGATGCCGCACAAGCTTGAGCCGCTGGCTTTCACCGCCGGATAGCGTGTTAATCGGCTGGCCGAGCCGCAGATAACCGAGGCCGACTTCCTGCAATAGTTTCAAACTTTCCGCCGCGCGTTGGGCGGGTCGCGACTCTGCGAAGCCGGAAAGAAAGTCGATGACTTCATCCACCGTGGCTTCGAGCAGATCGGCGATGCTCCATTCCTGACTGGTAGGAGCCGAGGCAACGAGGCTCTGACTCTTTCGGATTTCGGATTTCAGATTTCGAGTTTCAGTGTGAGCCTCCTCACGTCGGCGCCTACGGATTTTGATCTCGAGAATATGCCGGCGATAGCGGCGGCCATTGCAATCCGGACAGCGGATGAATACATCGCTCAAGAACTGCATCTCAATCTTCTCGAACCCTGCGCCGCGACAGCGTTCACACTGGCCGACAGCGGAATTGAAGCTGAACGCGCTGGCATTGAAACCGCGTTGTCTCGCGACTTCAGATTGGGCGAACAGTTCGCGAATGTCGTCAAATGCGCCGATATAGACGGCGGGATTCGAGCGCGGCGTCTTGCCCAGAATGGATTGGTCAACGAAGATGACCTGGCCAAGCGATTCATGACCGCTGATCAACGCGGAGTGCGGAGTGCGGAGTGCGGAATCATCGTCCGAACTGCTGGCGTCCCCGGAATCCAAACGGTCGGAGGCTTTGGCCGTCGTCGTCGATTTTAGATTTGGGATTTGGGATTTGAAATTCTCCTGAAGCGCAGGGTGGAGAACTTCGCGGATGAGCGTGCTTTTGCCCGAACCGCTCACACCTGTGACGCACACGAAGCGGCTGAGCGGAATTTCCACCGAAAGGTTCTGGAGGTTATGGCGTGTGGCATTCTTAATTTGCAGAGTAGGAGCCGACGTTAGGAGGCTCTGACTTCTTCCTGGGTTTGACATGAGCCTCCTTACGTCGGCTCCTACAGGACGACGAGTTGGAATCTCAATCCGTTTTCGCCTGGCCAGATATTGGCCGGTGAGCGAGGTTTTGGATTTGAGTATTTCCTGGTACGGGCCTTGGAAAACCACTTCGCCGCCGGTCGCGCCGTGACCGGGGCCAAGGTCAACGATTTGATCCGCCGCACGCATCACACTGGCTTCGTGTTCGACGACGATGACGGTGTTGCCGGTGTCGCGGAGTTTTTCGAGGATGCGCACGAGTCGGTCGGTGTCGCGCGGATGCAAACCGACACTCGGCTCGTCGAGAACGAAAAGGGTATTCACCAGTCGCGTGCCAAGACAGGTGGTGAGGTTAACGCGTTCAGTTTCGCCGCCGCTCAAGGTTCGCGTGGGCCGATCCAGCGTGAGATAGCCGAGGCCGACTTCGTTGAGATAGGCGATGCGGGCGCGAACTTCGCCCAAAACGATGCCCAGCGGATCGCTTGGTTTGAGGCGGTGTTGGCTCGCGAGCTTGTCAACAAGCACAAGCGCATCGCGAATCGACAGCGCGTAGAAGGCGGCGAGGGTCAGCCGTTCGCAGGAGACGACGTGAGGAGACTCTAACTTTTCTGCCGTCCGACTTCTGCCTCCCGGCTTCAGTTTGAGCCTCCTTACGTCGGCTCCTACGGGTAGAACGTAGAGCAATGCGTCCGGTTTCAGCCTTGCGCCATTGCAGTCCGGGCATTTCGTGTAGGCGCGATAACGCGAGAGCAGCACGCGGACGTGCATCTTGTAAGACTTGGTTTCCAGCCAGCGGAAGTAGCCTTTCACCCCGTACCAGGCGCGCGGCCATTGGTGTGCTTCATCAATACCGTAATCCTTGTCGCCTTCGAGAACCCAATGTTGATTTTCGGGTGAAAGTTCAGCGAACGACACATTCATCGGCACGCGGCGCACTTTACAGAACTTCGCCAGATCACGCTGGCAATCGGCGCTGAAACCAGTGCGCCACGGCTTGACCGCGCCCTGTGCCAACGTGAGCGAGCGCTCAGGAATCGCAAGGTCGTAGTCGATGCTGATGATGCGGCCAAAACCTTTGCACGCCGGGCACGCGCCGAGCGGATGATTGAAGCTGAACAGGGCAGGAGATGGCTCGGCGTATTCGATGTCGCAGCTTGCGCAGTGAAGCCGGTTGCTGAACCAATGCGGAGTGCGGAGTGCGGAGTGCGGAACGGAATAATCGAGTTCGTGAATCGCCAGCTTGCCTTTGCCGAAATGGTAGGCTTGTTCGCAGGCTTCGATGAAACGTGGGCGCGCGGCGGGCGAGAGCTTGAGGCGGTCTTGAACCACTGTGAGCGATGCAACTCGTGATGCGTGATGCGTGATGCGTGATGCGTCGTCGTCGAGGCGGACAACTTCGTCGTTGAGCAGGAGGCGTTGATAACCTTGTTTGGCGATGAGGGCAAGTGATTCATCCAGGGAAAGTTTTTCAGATAGCGGCAGAGCGAAGGTGATGAGCAGTTCGCGTTGGGGGGAGGCTGCTGACGAGCCGTTTCCATTTGCTCCAGAGGCTCGCGAGGACGCTCGCCCGGCCGAGGTGAGCTTTTCCCAGATGCTCTGCGGTGAATCTTTCGTTACTGGCTGACCGCAGGCGCGACAATGGAGTTGCGCGACGTGCGGCCAGAGAATTTTCATGTGGTCGCAGATTTCTGTCATCGTCCCAATGGTCGAGCGCGTGGTGCGGACGGCGTTGCGTTGTTCGATGGCAATGGCGGGTGGGATGCCTTCAATGCGGTCCACCTGTGGCTTGTCCATCCGGTCAAAAAACTGCCGGGCATAAGGCGAGAACGTCTCGATATAGCGACGCTGGCCTTCGGCATAGAGCGTGTCGAATGCGAGCGAGCTTTTACCCGAACCGCTCAAGCCAGTGACGACGATGAGCCGGCGCAACGGCAGATCGAGGTCAAAATTCTTGAGGTTGTTGTGCCGGACACCGCGTAAACGGATGGTCGGCGGCAAGGCTGGTTTTGACATGGCACGGCAAACGGTAGGGGCGCTTGCGGGGATGTCAAGTGGAGCAGCCAAGGCGAAGGATATCCGAAATACGAAGTCCAGGATTCAAAAATGAAAACCGCATATCCGTCACGTCTAACCGGAGTGTGCGCCACCTTTCGACACGAACGGTCTTCGGCCCGCGGCGGGGCTGAACCACGATGCGGCCCATGCTTGTCCTCGGCCGTAAAATCGTTCGCCGTTGTCTGCTGTGCCACTGGACAAAACGAACCGTGTGCCGATTTGCGCCTTGACGCGGCTCGGTGGCAAGGCATAATTGCTGCCATGAACTCGGTCAAAAACCAATTGTCCGCACCTCGAGCTGCGTCGGAAAGCCAAATTCCTATTAGTTAAACGCATCATGCTGACCACCAAGGAGGGAATGCCTGCACGTCCGGAGTGGGTGCTCGCGTTGGCGGGATTCTGTCTCATCCTTTTACAGTTTTTCATGATCCGTGAAGTGACCGCGCTGCTGGCGGGCACGGAACTTGTCATCCTGCTGGTCACGCTCGCGTACTTCATCGGTTATTCCGTTGGCTACGGCGTTGCCGGACGTTTGTCCTTTGGCTGCATCCAAAAACTTGCGCTCGTCATGTGGGCGTTGCATCTTACAATCCCCTTTTCATTTCGATACATCGGAGGATTTCTGTTTTCGTTCGAAACCTCGGGCTTGGAAATCTGTGGCCTGCTTTTCTTGACAGCATTCGCTCTGTCTTCTTTCTATAGCGTGCTACTGCCGCGATTCATCGATCAGGCGACGGATGGTTCGCGGTCGCTGGTGCGCTATTATGGCGTCGAACTCCTCGGCGCAGTGGCGGGTGTAATTGCTTTGCTGGCGACGGCCAGGGTTCCCTGGCTGCCGCCGTTGCTCTACCAAATCGCGTTGGGCGTGTTGGTAGCGTTGTTGTGGGGGCGTTCGCTGGTGTGGTTGCTGGCCGGGGCCGGCGTGACAGGTTACGCATTGCTCTATCCGGGTGCGCAGCAAAACAGCCTGAACTACAGCTACGCGAAAATAGAGAATTTCGCGCATCACCAGGTCGTTTACAGCGTCAACACCTTGTACCAGAAGGTGGACATCATTCGCGAAGACAACAACCACCGCTTCATTTACTTGAGCGGTCGGATGAACTACGGCACCGAGCACCTCAAGCGTTTGAATATTGGCCTCTCGCTCCTTCCCGCCAAGGTGATCCGGCCCAAGGAAGCGTTGATCGTCGGCAGCTNNTACGCGTCCGAGTTCGCGCAGCACGTGACGACCTGTGAACTTGATAATGCCGTCATCGAAGGCAGCCGGCGCTGGCTCGCGGATGTCAACCACCTTGACGAGATCAAGAACTGGACGCTTCACATCGCCGACGCCAAATATTTTCTTGGCCAGACCGACAAACGCTTCGATCTAATCATGATGGATGTGCCCGCGCCGTCCACGATTCAGCTTGGGCTGCTCCACTCGGTGGACTTTTACCGCCTGGCACAGAAGCGTCTCACGCCGCACGGGCTGATTTCTGTCTCGCTGTGCGGCACGTTCGCCTCCTGGAACAGCACACCTCGCACGGTCGCCGCGGCACTGGTGAAAGTGTTTCCCACGGTGCTGATCTTTACGCCCAAAGACGCCGAGCGCAGCTTCGCGCTGGCGGGCGACTCGCTGCCGTTCACGCTGGAGCAGTTTCGCGAGGTCGGTGCCACGGTTGGATCGCCCGAGATCCGAGTTTACGATGCGGCAGAAATCGCGAAAATCATCGGTGATGTCCAGCCCATGACAGCGAGCAACATGCGGCATGTTGTTTGGGATAGCTGGGACCATTTGCGAGACCTGTTAATGGAGGCGAAGAAATGATCAAGGTTGGCGGAGCAACTCGCAGCTATTTTGTTGCGTCGGGCTTTCTATTTGCTTTTCTGCAAACCGGATTGTTTTTCCAACTTCAGTTTCGGCTGACATCCGCCTATCCAAGTTTTCTGGCGGTGACCCTCGCGTGGTTGGTGGGCAGCGGCGCGGGTTTGTGGCTTGGGCGAAAGGAAAACTGTGGCGGTCGCAAAGCCTGGCTGGTGGCAAGTCTGGCCGCTTATTACCTCGTGCTAATCCTGTTGCGGCAGTTCCCCTACCGGATTGGATGGCTGCCGATTTACGGGCTGTTGATTGCGGTGTCGGGAGCGCAGGCGGGACATTTTTTCGCGGTGAACCGCTCGCTATTGCCGTCGGCCTCACAGCTTTTTTTCTGGGAAAACAACGGCTTCGTGCTCGGCTGGATCGGGGGATTCGTGGGCTACGTCGTTTTCGGCAACGCCTTCCACTGGCTCGCGCCATTGCTTACCGCGCTGGCGGTCGGCGGACTTTTTTCGCTGAAAGTAACGGTTGCCTCGCTCTCGCAAGAACGACGGAACAAACTTCTGCTGTTCCTCGCCGGCTTCAACCTGATCCTGCTCAATTACACCCTCATCCGTCAGACGACGATTGCATTTCGTGACATCGAGACTTCAGCGCTGCTTATGGCGCTGGCGTACTTCGCGGGCATTTCGCTGGGCTATCTGATCTCCGACCGAATTGGATCACAAGTGTTGAAGGAGATGCTTCCTGGGTTTTTGATTTTTCAGATGCTGCTGCTTACCAATGCGCCTTTGCTGGTGCAACGTGTTCAAGAAGCCACCAATATCACTGTGGCGTATTTCGTGATTTTTGTGCTCGTCATGCTCGGATCGGCTTCGTTGTACTCGTTCTTTCTGCCGAAGTTCATCCAATCGGAGGCGAACAGCACCCAACGCTATTACTCGGTGGAAATCATTGGTTCGGTTTGCGCCTTGTTGTCGCTGCCGCTGCTGGCGCTTGGTGGGATGGCACTTTTTTATGCGATGTATCTGGCGGTATTTCTGGGGATCGCTGCGTTGTTGAGCGCGCGTCCGTGGGCCATGGGAACGATCATCCTCTTGAGCGCCGTGTCATTGCTAAGTTTCGACGCGGTCGATAAAAACATCTCCGCGGCGTATTACAAACAAGTTTACGAGGGACTGGGCGTGGAACGGGTGCTGTTCACCCGCTACTCGCCGTACCACAAGGTCGAGGTGCTCGAGAACAACGAAAGCAAGCGCTTTCTGCTGCTCAACGCCCACATGCAGTTCGGCCCGTACTCACACGAAAACTACAGCTACTTCGTCGCCGAATACCCCGCGCGCCTGCTGCCGCAGCCGACCGTCCTCTTGGTGGGCTGCGGTTCGATGTCCACGGTGGGACGCATGGGCGATCTGGTCAAATCGGTCGCCATCGTGGATCTGGATCGGGCCGTGTTCGAAACTTCAAAGGCTTACTTTCCGAAATTCAACCGCCTCGGCGAACTTCACAATTGGACGTTTCAGTCTGACGACGCGAAGCATTTCCTCGCCACGACGGAGCGGAAGTTCGATCTCATCATTGACGACATTCCGCCTGCCAAGACTCGTCAAGTGGCGCTCACCTACACCAAGGAGTTCTTCGAACTTGTGCGTTCCCGGTTGACCCCGGGCGGCATTTTCTCGTTGCCGTCGCTGACCCCGATCCACTCCAACCGTGAATATGGGCGGCGGATGCTGGCGACGTTGGCAGACGTGTTCGAACAGGTCGCGGTGCTCAATGACGGCGACGCCTCGTACTACTTTGCAACTGGACCAGGGTTCGTCTTCGACAAGGAGTTGCTTCGCGCAGCAATTCAGCATCCGCGCAAGGACAAGGTCGAGATCTTGTTGCCGGGCGAAGTCCGTGATTTTGTGAAGGGCATCAAAATCATCACCATTAACAACATGGCCGACCTGATTCTCTACTGATATGAATGTCCTCTTCGCCTTCGTTTGCGGATTTTACTTTGCGTTGCTCCAGTTCAGCTACTTCTTCCTGATGGAGGCATATCTATCGTCGCAGTATCTTTCGTACTTCATCACCCTCCTGTTCTGGTTGTGCGGATTCTTCGTGGGGCTGAACGTTTCCCGTGAACGGTGGTTTTCCGGTTTGCTTATCCTTGGCGTCGTCGCCTACTACGCGGCTTGGACGCTGACAAAATTGGTTCCCTTTCACTCGCTGCTCTATCCTCTCGCTGCGATCTGCTCGATTGTCTCCGGCCTGCTGCCGGGATATTTCTTTCCGTTCATGGCGCGGCGGTTTACGTCGATCAAGTTGATGCTGTTTCATGAAAACAACGGCTTCCTGCTGGGCATCCTGCTCGCGCTGAAAGGCTCGATCTATTGCGGGAGTTGGTTTCTTGCGGGCGCGCCGTTGCTCGGGAGCGTGCTCGTCGGGATCGCGCTTTGGATTGGGCTACGCCGTCGCCTGGCGAGCTCGCTGTCGCCGTAAACTTTTGTTGGTCTTGGCACCGCCGGGTAAATTGGCCGAACGTAGTCCGTGTTGAGATCGACCACCGCGCTTCATGGCCCGGGCACGGTCGCCTCCGGCTGCCCGGCCGCGATGGGAAACTGTTTCCAACCTCTACCGGCTATTCTCAAGCCTCGTTTGCCTGTGCTTCCTAAAAAGCACAATGTGGTTGGTATTCGTGCCTTTGGCATTATTGTTAATACCCCAGCAATTGGTAGTCTTGGGGGTGAATTCCTAGTCAATGCTGAACGTGCGCATGGAATTTCAAAGAAGTGATTCGCCTTCGTCGGGAAAGTGCCGTCCAAAAATCTTCTTGAAGCGGCTTTGCCAGCCTCCTTTATTCGGATTTGCCTTGTAGCGATAGATTCTTTCCAAGTCCGAGGGACTAAGTTGAAGCTCGCGGGTTTGCTTGTTGATCCGATCCTTCAGACCAACTTGGAAGTGTTGAAAGCCGCCTTTGTTCTTTGAGGCGTCATCTTGCATAGGTATGTCAATGATTGTCACGAATACATCTTTTGTCACCGGTCACTTCAAAACCAGCCACGAAAGGTCGAATTGAACCAGCCACCGACTTTGCATAGACGAAATGAGCTTTTTCATTCCAAAAAGCTCCTTAGCAGAGCGTTACGGGAGATTTTTGGAATGAAAAAGTGAACTTACGCGATTTGACTGGCTGGTTCAATTCGACC
>PLJQ01000239.1 GCA_003140275.1 Limisphaerales bacterium | reverse complement strand
CTGCATTGTCAACAAACCGGATAAGCACGGACCGAACAATGGGAGATGAAGCGATTGAGTTTAGGGTGGCGGCTCAGGCTTGGCGTTCAGCTCATCGCTCCAAAATGCCAACCTCTATTCGATATGCTTATTCTAATATGTTGTCAAGATGATTGTAATTATGCGATGGTTCGCGGATGGCAAGACCCATCCACATCGATTTGAAACTTGTGGCCAAAGCGAAACGCACCGTGAGGGCGACGCGAAACCTGGATGACTTCAGGTCGGCTCTGGCTGTCCTACTACCCGCCCAAGCGGGTCTTACTCTCCAGGAAACCGCCGATATGCTTGGTGTCGGAACGGCGTCCGTCAATCGCTTGCAAACCCGTTTCCACCTCGGCCGCACCTCCTCTTCGGGCAGGCGAAATTGGGGTGGCAGACGAACCTCACTCCTCACCTCCCAGGAGGAGATCGATTTTCTGGAACCTTGGGCGGAACAGGCCCGGGAGGCGGGTCTGTTGGTTCTCTCGCCGATTCGCGCTGCCCTGGCGCAGCGGGTCGGCCATCCGGTAAAGGCCTCGGTGGTCTGGCGATTGTTAGCGCGGCACGGGTGGCGCAAAGTGGCGCCCGACACCAAGCATCCAAAGAATGATCCGAGGATCATGCAAGCCTGGAAAAAAAACTCCCCAAAACTCTGGCTGCCCTGCTCCGAAAGGACGTCGTGAGGGACCGGAGGATTCAACTGATGTTTCAAGATGAGGCTCGATTTGGCCGGATGGCGAAGCCACGACGAGGCTGGGCGCCAAAACCGTGCCGGCCGGTCATGCTCAACGGATACGAGCGAGAGTTTGTCTACGCCTACGGAGCCGTCAACCCTCGCGCAGGCGACCTTGATTGGAAGATCTGTTCGCAGATGAATACTCGGCGCATGAGCGAATTCCTCGAGCAGGTGGGGCAGCGCCACCCTCACGACTTCATCGTGATGGTTGTGGATGGAGTAAGCTCTCACCGTGGGAAGGATCTGGTTGTACCTGAGAATATTCGGTTGTTATCGCTTCCCGCCTACTCACCCGAGCTCAATCCCCAGGAACATCTATGGGACGAAATCCGGGAAAAGGAGTTTCCGAACCGGGTCTTTGACTCCTTCAAGGCGGTGAAAAAGCAGCTTCGATCAGGTCTGGTCCGCTTGGCGCGGGATGTCATTCGCGTGCATAGCATCACCGCATGGCCATGGATTGTTAGACTCATCTTGAAAGCAAGTTAGAATTAAACGGTCATGATTTCTTTTTCCTTGTGCATCAGATGCGTTTCAATCTTGCCGATGTATTCATCCGTGAGTCGCTGCATTTCTTTTTCCGCCTGCTCCTGTTGATCTTCCGTGATACCGCCGCTCTTGGCCTCCTTCTTCAAATGCTCCAGCGCATCCCGACGGACGTGACGAATCGCCACGCGACCGTCCTCCGTCATTTTCTTGACGATCTTGGTGAATTCCAACCGCCGTTCCTCGCTCAGTTCCGGCAATACAATGCGGATGAATTTTTTGTCCACGACCGGAGTGAGGCCGAGGTTCGTTTTTTGAATCGCCTTTTGAATCGCGTGAATGGTGCCCGCGTCCCACGGTTGAATCAGAATCATCCTCGGTTCGGGCGTGGTGATACCGGCCAGCTCGCGAATGCGCATTTGCCCGGCGTAAGCCTCGACCTGAATATTTTCCACGAGCGACGCTGAGGCCTTGCCGGTGCGCACCCCCGCGAACTCGTGCTGCACCACTTCCTCGGTCTTGGTCATCTTCTCTTCTGCTTCCAAAAAAATATCGTCCAGAGCCATAGTGGTGAAAAATTAGCAAACCCTGACCCGGCTGTATAGACACAAACGCCATCATCCCGTAAATTACCGACGGATGTTAATTTCCGGGGTTAATTCGATCTCGCGTTCCCAACTCAGACAGCACACCTTCCAACCCCTCAACCACTCGCGCCACGGGCAAAGCCGGCAATCCTTTGGCATCGCGTAGAATAATTACTCGCTCGAAAGGCGGACGCCAAACTGCTTCCACCGTGTCACCCCATAAAACCAAACCCGGCAAACCGACCGCTGCGGCGAGATGTGAAATTCCGGAATCATGACCGATAAAGGCGGCGCACAATTTTAATCGTTCCGCCAATTCAGCCAACGGCAGACTCCTCGCCAGTTCAAGACGGGCCGCCGGCAGCAATGACGCCAATCGTTCCACTCGTTTGGCTTCCGCTTCACCGCCCACCAACAGCAGGTTTAACTCGGTCGTCGCGATCAAGTGTTGCAACAACTCATCCCATCTCTCCTCCGGCCAATTCTTCTCCCTGCTGCCGCTGCCGGGATGCGCGGCCAGCCGGCGGTGCATCACGCCCGCACCGTTCCCACGCGAAGCGTTTGTTGTGAGCGTCAATCGCGGCACCGAGTCCGAGTCGAAAATGGCCAGTCGCTCAAGTGGTTGCAAAAAAGTTTTACTCGCGTGCAGTCCGGCCACTTCGTCCGGTCGATGCGGACCGGCGATAAATTGAGCCGCGGAACAACTCGTCACATTCGCCTGGAAAATTCTATCAGGATCGTAGAGATAGGNNGATAGGAAATCACCACGTCGAAGTTTGAAAAGTAGCGGGCCAACTCTCCGGCCAGTTCTCCGTTGCGGACAAAGAAACCAGCCAGCGCTCGCGCTTCGATCGATTGAACACGATCCACCAAACCGCCAGCCAACGCCAGTTGCGCGATATGCGGATAGCCAAGCACCTCCAAATGCGTCCGCGGGAATTGCCGTCGCAGGGCGGCCAGCGCCGGCAGTGTCAGAATGAAGTCCCCAATTGCTCCACCGCGGATGACGAGCATTTTTCCCTGAGTTTGAGCCATGCTGTTCTTAATGGTCGTCGGAATGAAACGAAAAGGCGAGAGACTCGCTGCGCTGCAATCACTTTTCCGGCGTCGGTGCCGGAAGCGAGTTGGTCGATTTCTGTTTTTCCGCTGGCGTGACCACTGCCGCTTTATCGGTTTCCTGTAAAAAATGTTCGAGGATGTGGAGATAACCATCAAGCAACCCGCCCGCATCCCCACCCAATTCTTCTCTTGCGGCTTTGATTTCCCTGACCGAATTCCGCGCCTGCGCCCGGATGTCGTCAATCGACAGTTTCCCGGTCATCAAGCCCTTCACCGTTTCAGTGAATTGTCGCCGCGCTTCCGGGCTCGCAGTGCTGAGCAAATCCTGCTGCACCTCACTCAAGGATTTGGAATCCAAATCCAACTTGGGAGGCGGTTTGACCGACGCATTCGTTTTGAGGTTTGATGGCACTGCATTGGGAGAAAATGCCGGCGCTCCCGCGCCGACTTCACCAAAGGAAATCCGGGCAACTTTGTTTCGCGGCAACTTCATGCGCCCTTGGATCTCGCTTTGAAAGCTCACATTGCTGTGCGTCACAGAAATCACGTCTCCCGCGTAACGGTCGCCATTGGTCATTTCCAACAGGTCGCCTTTGAGCGGGATGGGCAGCAACGCCGCAAAGCAAATGAGACATGTGAGTGCGTAACTTTTTTTGCGTGGCTGATTTTGCAAGTTCATAAAACCGGAGTCGAGTTTGATCACTTTCTGCCGCCAACGATTTGAATAAAGTCAACCTGCCAGAGAATTCGAAAAAAACAATCTCACAGATGTGATCCCAAGTCGAAATAATCCAAACTCGTGACTGGAATGGACTGTGATTTTGATACAAACGACGGTCAGGTAGCGAGTTCACGTTTCGCGAAGTGAACATGCGAGCATAGATAAGTGTACGGGCGGGGTTGACCACATTGGTGACGGTCGTAAGAGCGCCGCCGGCTTTGGATTTTTTGCATTGCCGACTAGGCCGTTCTGGGGCAAATAGAATACATGAAAAACATGGTTTTGATCGTCGCCGGTCTGCTCATGCTCGGAAACTGGGAAGCCAGACCGCAAAACAAGGTTGATTTCGTCAAGGAGATTCAACCCATCCTCCAAAAATCGTGCGTCGAATGTCACGGGCCGGAGAAGCAAAAGGGCAAGCTCCGTCTGGATTCCAAGGAAGCCACGTTCAAAGGGGGCAAGGACGGCGTGGTCATCACACCGGGCAAGGCGGACAAAAGTGAAGTCTATCGCCGCATCACCTTGCCCGCCGGCGACGACGACGTCATGCCGAACAAAGGCGATGTGCTCACCAAGGCGCAGACGGACTTGATTCGCGACTGGATCAATCAGGGCGCGGAATGGCCGGACGGAGCTGTGCTCGCGAGCGTGGCCAAAAAGGACGAGAAAGCCGAAGAAGCCAAAGCAGTCGAAGTCCCCAAGCTGCCGGACTACAAGCCTTCCGCCGCAGAACTTAAAGCCATCTCCAAGTTGGAATCATTAGGGGTTGCGGCGCGGCCCATCGCGATGAACGTGAACTGGCGAGAGATCAACTTCCGCGCCCAAGGTGCGGATGTGTTGGACAAGGCGCTGTTGCCGTTGAAGGACGTTTTGGGATTAGTTGACCTGAATCTGGGCGGAACAAAAATCAAGGACGCCGACCTCGCGAACATCAAGGGGCTGATTAACCTCAATCGATTGCATCTGGAAAACACACCGATTACCGATGCCGGTCTTGTGAACCTGAAAGGGTTGGCAAAGTTGAACTATCTAAATCTGTACGGCACCGCCGTCAGCGATGCGGGTCTTAAACAGATCGAGGGGCTGGCCAATCTTAAACACCTTTACCTCTGGCAAACCAAAACGACCGAAGCCGGAGTGGCGAATCTCAAAAAATCTTTGCCAAACCTCGATATTTCCACGGGCGCGGAATTCAAAGAAATCGCAAAGAAAGAGGAGAAAAAGGACGAGAAGAAAGAAGAAAAAAAGTAAGTCAGGCCACGACGGCAAACCGGCCGTTTGAAACGTTCGAGCGGCACTTAATTCTCCCCCGATGGAAACGCCGCCCAAAGTTAAACTGGTGAAGAGCCTTCGTACCGCAGGATTGCTCAATCTCTTTTTGCCCGGCGCCGGCCAGTTTTATCTCGGTCAACGAGTATTCGGAGTTATTCTGCTGGTTCTGTTTCTCGGCTGTTTTATCGCCGTCCTGGGAATATTTCTCGTCGGCTTCGGCCAGTATCTCAAACTGGCGTTGGACGGCAACATTTTGGAAGGCGATCGACTGGAACGAATCGGTCAGGTCTNNCTGGCTGATCGGTTTGGCAGTTTTTGGAGCGATCATTTACCTTGCGTCGTTCATCGGGCTTTCATTCGCGCGACGCTTGACCGCGTGGGAAAATCCCGGCGACCGCAAAGGTTAATTCATGGCCGCAACACGTTCCATCCCGACGGGCAAGTTGACCTGCGAGCGGGACGCGGCGGAAGACGCTGAAATCGGCACATCGAAGCCGGCGCTCGGGATCAAGCCGGTGTTGCCACCGGAAATGCTCTCCACGCCGACTGCCAGCCTGGTCAGAAGATTTTCGAGTGATGCTCGTTGGCCTTGTCGTTCCCTGACGCGTGGCTGGACCATCTGCAACGCCTCCTGGTAACCATCGTTGGCAATTATTATCTCGTTGATCTCATTCAACAAACCGCCGACCTGCGACTAGAGTGCGGCAAAAGCGGGATTGCCATACATGGCAAAATGCACTTGCTGGGCGAGAGCGATGAGTTCTGCAATATTGAGATTTCCAAGTTGCAATCTGACTTTGGCCATAGGTAGAATTTTCTGGGAGTTTCGTGGGGTTTATTGCGTTTCACGCAACATCAAATAATGCTGCGCCAACTAAAAATTGGTGCGACCTCCAAAAACGAACAGGGTGAAACATGGGCACGAAAATGGAGGGCTGGCTTTGATGAATCAAGCGAAACGTACCCACAACTTATTAACAACTTGTCGACAACTGTCCGGTGCCAATGCATGCCGCGGAAGATTATTTTCGCGAAAGCAAAAAAGCCAGCAGGTCGCGAAAATCCTGGACCGTCATTCCCTGCTCCAATGCTTCCGGCATGAGCGAGACTTGCGAGGGATGCAGGATCGATTGCATCAGTCTTTCTCGATCCGAGCCGCGGGTGATGACGGACAAATCCGGGCCAATCGCGCCGCCGTGATCTTCGATCCGGTGACACCTGGCGCAACCGACACCCGGCTGGAAGAACACGCGACGACCGGACCGCACATCGCCCGGTTGCTTCAATGCCTGGCGCCACTCATCGTCGGATACGGGTCTGCGCATGTCTTTTGGCCCATGCAGCGCAAACTGCAATTGCTCAACCAAGTTCGCTTCCCGTGGAACGTCCCGAATCAAGGTGAGCTTCCTTTCAAGCACCTCGCGCACTCGTGGCTGCGAAGCGATCTGACGCAACACTCGCGCCGTTTCAACCCGGACTTCCGGAGCCGGATCGTCGAGCAGCGGCGCAAGCGCAGTCGCGTCTCCCCCCGATGAGCCGGCCAATGCGACGATTGCTTCAGCCCGCAAGTCCGGCAGATTTTTCTTATCGAGCGCCACCGCCTTCAAGACCGACACTGCCTTTCCGCTGGTCGTCCCGGCCAGACTTCTCACGGCCTCAATACGCAGTTGGGTCTCGCCTTTGTGCGCCGGTTTGGTGAGCAAATCGCTGAATTGCCCCTCATCCGGTTTCGTTCCCAGCTCGATGATCTGGATTTTATGGCTTCCATCTGCCGGACTGCCGGCGGCTGGCACACTGACCGAAGTTGAACCGCCAACCGTCAGCAATCCAGCGGCAGGTTTTGCGCCGGTCAGAATTTGCGAGGCTGTCGTGTATGCGTGGAGCAACACAGGCGAGACCGGCCCGGCTGACAAAACGGCGTTCAGCCGGTTTGTGAGCACCGAAAGTTTTTCTTCACCCGTCCATACCAACGCCATCAACCGAACCTGTTCGTTCCTGTCGGATAGAGATTTTTCCAGCAGGGGAACGGGGTTGGTGTATCCGAGTCGTTTCAGCCCGAGTAGTGCGCCAAGGCGAACTTGCGGGTTTTTGTTGTCGAACTCCTTCAGAAGTTCTTCCCGATGCATTGGCTGGGTCAACGTACCGATTGCGGCGGATCGAATGAATGGATCGTGGTTCGACAGCGCACGAATCAATTCGTTGGTTTTCGCATCGGGGCGTAGCAAGCGATTCATTCGTTGGCGATCCGAGTTGCTAAAGACCTTGGAGTTTTTACCGGGCTTCGTCTTGATGTCCACCTTGGTAGTCAATCGCCAGATGCGTCCTTTCTGATGTACGGAGTAATTGCGATCCACCCAGTCTGTGAAATAAATACTGCCATCTGGCGCCGCCGCTATGGCCACCGGGCGAAACCATTCATCGCCTTCAACCAAAGTCTCCCGCTCGGCCCGCAAAGACGCGCCGAACGGTTTTGGCCGAAAGAGCTCCAGCCGATGATCTCCCCACGACGTGACCAGCAATGCGTCGTGATAATCCGCCGGCAGCCGCGCGCGGTCACAAACGAGGATCCCCGACGGCGCTTCTCCCGTGCCCACCATCATCGGCAAGGTACCGGGCAATTCACCATTCCAGGCCGTGAAGGGATGCAGACCGCTGCGTCCGTAACGAAATTTGAAACCGTAGTCACCGTGCATCACCACATCCAACAAGCGACAGGGCGGACGCGAATCCGGATCGTTATCGACAGCAAGGAGGAAGCTATTTTTGTAAATTGCCAACGCGAACGGGTTCCAAAAGCCGGTGGCGACGTGTTCGAGTTGACTTCCATCTGGGCGGCAGCGAAAAACATTTCCACCTTCGCCGCCGCCGGAGTGCGAACTGCCGTCACTGCCTTTGAGAGTGTATTCCACGCCCAAATTCTCGCCCATGCCAACGTAAAGCCAGCCATCGTTGGAAAAAGCGATCCCGCCGATGCCGTTGTGGGGGTAATCGCCCGGCGTTTTCATTTCCAGGATGGTCGTACGCGACTCACTGATGCCAGCGTCGTTTTTATCGTGCAGCGCGACCACGCCGTTGCGATGCGTCAGATAAAGTTGTCCATCTGGCGAGAAGGCGAGGTTCATCGCATGATGCAGGTCGTCCGCGAAAATGGAAACCAGTTTGCCGCCGCCATTCGTCGGCTGGAACATTTTGACACGGTCATGTTTCGGGCCGGGATAATCTGCGGGAGGAAAGTGGGTGTGCGATTCTAGGACGAAGATGCGTCCGCGCTGGTCAATCGCCAGACCGATGGGCGTCATGATGTCCGGCTCGGATGCGAACAGACTGATTTCCAGTCGAGCGTCTTTGACCGTTGGGGTCTTGATTGTCGCGCCAACGCCAAGGCTGGGTATCAAACAGGCCAACAGCGCAATAGCCAATGCGAACCGTCGCGGAGTCATGCGCGGAATGTTAAGGATGCAACGACGAATGTCGATGTTTTGGAGAGTGGATAGTGGGTCAGTTTGAAATCAGCATCATGCTTAGACATCATTGCAGTGAGTGTCCATCTCCACCAATTGAGCATTTGGGCGGTTCGTTGAGTTTGCCAAGGGTGTAAGTACCGCCTTTCGGACACCTCGGCAGTTCATTTGACGTTCCTCGCCCCAAGTAAGGAAACATATCATTCCAATTTGGAGCGTCATTGGTGGTCTTGCTGTTTTCTAGTGCCCACTATTGCTTGGCTCCATCAATCTGCCTCAAATTGTTTAGGCACGAATTCATCGCGGAAGTTGTGCGAGCGCGAATGAAATTAGGGATTACAACGGCACCAAGAACGCAAACGACTGCGCTCACCACAATCAGGATTTTGGCATTCCGTGACATAACCTGTTCTAAAGAAAGCGTACTGTGCGTCAAAGCTGACCCACAGCCACTGCAAAATCAATCCAGGAGTCGGACTATCGATTCCAAAGTCCAAACGCGATCAGCTATGACTGCTTCAGCCGTGAACCCGGCCGCGTTCCACCAGAATTTCCTGTCCAGTGATTGCACGACTGGCATCGCTCGCCAAAAACACGACCACGCTGGCGATTTCCTCCGGCTGAATCACCTCGGGAATGGATTGTGATTTGCGGACGAATCGTTTGATGGCGGGAGTTACAAATTGCCGTAGTTGCCGCTCGGTCATTACCCAGCCGGGCGACACGGTATTGACCCGAATCCGGCGTGGGCCAAGTTCACGTCCCAAAGAACGCGTTAAACCAATCACGCCACCCTTGGTCGCAACATACGCACTCATCCGAACGGGCGAGTTGTGAAAAGTGATGGAGGCGATGTTGATGATCGAACTGTCCGCTGGCATCAGCCCGGCGACTTCGCGGCTGGTTAAAAAGTATGCGCGCAGATTTCTCGCAAAGAGGCGGTCCCAAGCAGCCGCAGACGTTTTTTCCAAAGCCATGCGCGGGTCCGTTCCGGCGCTGTTGACCAGAACATTGATGCGTTTGCAGCGCGCGCCGATTCGTCTGATCCAGCGACAGATCTCCTGTTCCTTCAATAAATCCACCTTCTGAAAGAAAATGTCGCCGCCCAGTTCACTCGCCAATGACCGCCCCGCCTTCACATCCACATCACAAAAGCACACGCATGCCTCCTGTTTGTGAAAAGCGCGGACGATGGCTTCGCCGATGCCGTTGGCGCCGCCCGTCACCAG
This sequence comes from Limisphaerales bacterium, assembly GCA_003140275.1. Classification (GTDB taxonomy): domain Bacteria; phylum Verrucomicrobiota; class Verrucomicrobiia; order Limisphaerales; family PALSA-1396; genus PALSA-1396. The sequence goes on along the minus strand of PLJQ01000239.1, from coordinate 12,075 downwards.
CACAATTTGTTTATTGAGTTCCGGATAATTCGCCATGACCGATTCTCCACCACAGCACGTTATGCTTGTGGTTCTTCAGCGTCAGCAACATTCTTCTGGAGCGGCTTGTGGGCGAATGTTATGAAGTGCGGCCATGACACACTTTGCGTCTCGAGTCCGGCGATTTCTTGCTGGTTTTGTTTTCCCGACTCTCTTCGCCGCAATGTTTTTTTGCGCCCCGGACGCCATCGACGCCGCGCAGAAACCGTTGAAAGCGCTCTTCCTCACGGGTGGCGGTTATCACGATTACGAAAAACTCACGCCGCACCTGACGACCAACATCAGTCAACTGGTTAATGTCATTTTCGATGTAAGCTTCGATCTGAATCTGCTCAAGCATGAAAAGTTTGCGGACGCCTATGATGTCGTCGTTTACGACGTTTGCTTTGATGAGGCTGATTCGACCTTGCTGGAAAACCCGCTCAAGGTCGCGCGAAACGGCAAGCCAACGGTCATGATTAATTGCGCGGTTCACGCCTTCCGACGTTCCGATAAAGTCCGTGAATGGGAGAATTGCTGCGGCATGCGCTCCAAAGTGCATGATCCCTATCACGCCTTCGTCATTGAGAAGGTGAATAAAACTCATCCGCTCCTGAAAAACTTTCCTGACCACTGGGAAACGCCGGGTGACGAGCTTTATCAGACAATCGAAATGATCGAAGACGCGCAACCGCTTCTGAAGGTTAAAAGTCCGTACGATGGGCGCGAACACATTGTTTGCTGGACGCACAACTATGGCCGGGGACTCGTCTTCGCCACCACACTCGGTCACGATATGAAAACAGCGCAATCACCCGATTACCTCCGCCTGCTCGCGAATGGAATTCTCTGGACGTGCGACAAACTAGGCAACGATGGGAAGCCCGTCCATGGTTTTGAGGCAGCAAAATAATGCCGGCCGCCGTGCTTCGGTTCTGTCGCCACTCAGGAAATGAAAATGGCCTTGAACAAAACGGTTCTATCTTAACACTGTAATTGATCAGTCGGCAGCCGGGCGCACGGTTCCCCCTCACCCCGGCCGAGCCGGGAGTTGCCCAAGCGAATTATGAAAACAATTCACTCTTTCTTGTTGGTGTTAGTAGCGATGCTTTGGTCAGACCAGTTTCTGGGAAAAGTCCGCGCCGCGCCACACGCGAATGATGCTTCGTTTCTCGAATCGGAAATCATTTTCCCGCTCGAACATTGGCACAATCACGGTTCCTGCATCGTGGAAGCGTCGAACGGCGATTTGATCGTGTGCTGGTTTCACGGTTCGGGGGAGCGCACCGCCGACGATGTGAAGATCGAAGGTGCGCGCAAGCGCAAAGGCGCCAAAACCTGGAGCAAACGCTTCACGATGGCGGACACGCCCGGGTTTCCGGACACTAATTGCTGCATGTTCATCGACCCGCAAGGTCGCCTCTGGTTGCTCTGGCCCACTATTCTCGCCAGCCAATGGGAATCCGCGTTGATGAAGTACCGTATCTCATCAAGCTATCGCGGTGACGGTCCGCCCAAGTGGGAAGTCAATGAAGTGATGCTCCTCAAACCCGGCAAGGAATTTGGCGACGCCGTTACCAACTATCTCCTACACGCGGAAGAATCACTCCGCAATTCTCCGTTGCCTGACGAAGCCCGCCTCCGCATTCAAGGTTACTTCAAGGTCTTGCGCGAGCGAACCAACGACAAACTTTCCCGGCGACTTGGCTGGATGACGCGGGCGCATCCGTTCGTTCTCGATGGCAAGCGTTTGATAGTTCCGCTCTACTCCGACGGTTTCAATGGTTCGTTGATGGCCATTACGGATGACTGGGGGCAGACTTGGCACACTAGCACGCCGTTGTTCGGCGGCGGCAACATCCAGCCAAGCATCGTGCTCCGCAAAGACGGTTCGCTCTACACTTTGATGCGCGACAACGGCCCGCCGCCCAAACGTCTTCATCAAAGCGAATCGCATGATCGCGGCGAAACCTGGAGTCCCGTGACCGACAGCGAACAGCCGAATCCCGGCTCCGGCGCGGAAATCACCTCGCTCAAGAACGGCCAGTGGATACTCGTCAGCAATGACACCGAACGCGGGCGGAACAGTCTGGCGGTGCAGATTTCTGACGACGAAGGAAAAACTTGGAAATGGAAACGCCATCTCGAATACAATCCGCCCGGACCAGAGGCCGGTTCGTTCCATTACCCGAGCATCATTCAGGCAAAGGATGGCACACTGCACGCCACCTACAGTTATTCTTTGGACAAAAAGAATGTTGGCAAAGACGCGGACGGACAACCCGCGCGCAAATCGATCAAGCATGCTCATTTCAACGAAGCTTGGGTGCAGGCGGGAGATCAGAAATAGAACAGCAACTGTAGTTTTGGTATTTGGATGAAACGATTTAGTGGTCGTGCTTGTCCATTCTAACATTCATCTTCGCACTTTCAGTTGATTGTTCAAAGAAGAGGTCACTTTATCGCGGCCAGTGAAACACAAATAATCTCCTTGTCGTTGCGCGCATACATGCAACGGTTGGCAAAGGCCGGATGCGACCAGAGGACATCGCGACCAGCGGCCGTGCCGGTTGGCTCGAGCAAATGGGCACGGCTGATCTCCTCATAACCTTCGGGACTGAGCTTCGTGATGATCAAATCTCCCTTTTCGTTGAAGAGGAAAAAACGGTCGCCGTTTTTCACAATGAATGCGTTGGCCCAGCGCATTTCTTTGCCATCGGGCGTCGTGGCTTTCAACGTTTCCCAAACACGCTCGCCGGTGTCGGCTTTCAAACAGCGCAGTTGACCATAACTGCAAACGCCGTAGATGTAGCCATCCTCCAGGAACGGCGTGCTCATCGTGGAATGGAGCGCGTCCGTGTCCTTTTCGCTCACCTTCTTGCTCGCCCAGACTTCGGTGGCTACCGGTTTGTTCGCGTCCAAGCGGAGCATCGTGGAACCATTGTAGAAGCAAGTGACGTAAAGCAGGTCGCCCATTTTTCGGGGCGTGGGGATGGTCATGCCGGATCGAATGTTACACGGCTGCGACCAATAAACCTTCCCGGTTTCCGGGTCCAATGAATTGACCGATTCGGGATGCCAGATGATGAGCTGGCGTTTTCCGCCGGCTTCAAAAATCATCGGCGGACAATAACCCGGCTCTTTGGCGGTGAGCGCGCGCCAGAGTTCCTTGCCGCTGTCCTTGTCGAATGCGACCGCGGTGCTGCCGTCGCCGCCAGCCAGACAGATCAATTTGTTCCCATCGAGCAACGGATGGGCGCAAAACCCCCACACCGGCGTCGGTATGCCATAATCCTTTTTGAAGTCGTGCGACCAAAGGATTTTTCCCGTAGCCGCCTCGAAGCAAAACAAATTTCCCTCAGTGCCGAGCGTATAGACCTTGCCGTCGCTGACGACCGGCGTCGCCCGCGGGCCGGCGGGATAACTTACAGTGTAAGGGCAATCATATTTGTGCTGCCAAAGAATCTTGCCATCGGCCTCGTTCAGGCAAAGCACTCGCTCGCTGCCGGGAATGGTGCCGCGTTGAAACGGATTGGCGGGATTGCTGGCGCCTTCGGCGAGCTGTCGATCTGTGAGATAAACCTTCCCATCGGCGACTGCCGGCCCGGCATAGCCCGCGCCGATGGCAGTTCGCCACCGCACCGGCGGGCCGTCGGCGGCAAATTTCTCCACGATACCACTCTCGCGCCAGACGGCATCGCGTTGCGGGCCGAGCCATTGCGGCCAATCGTCGGCCAGGAGCGGGTGAACGCCGAGTGCCACGCCGGCAAGCAAAGAAAAGCCCAGGAGTGATTTTAATTCTAAGTGCATGCTTGGTGATTCGGTTGGTTCACTTTGATCGGAAACTAAATCCTGATCTTGCGAGGATGTTGTTGATTGGCCTCCCAGTAGGTTTTCTTGAATCTGATCTCTGGATCATCGGCGGACGGTTGAGCACGACCCTCGGCATCCGTGGCGCGAGAAACCAACGTATGATCGCCCGGTTCGGGATTCTTCCAATCACAGGACCAGAGGGTCCAAGCGTATTTAGCCCGCTGCTTTTTGTTGAGTTGCACCGCCAGCCAATCGCCGTCGTCGATTTTCAGCTCCACCTTTTTTAGCGGCGTACCATCGGTCCACGCAGCACCGCTCACACGCAAATTGCCATCCGGACGGCGCACGACGCGAGCGACGATGGATTTCACATCGATCGGCCCGACACTTGTCTCGCGCCAGATGGTGCGCCCCTCTTTTTCTTCGCCGCGAATCGTCACGTATTCGCGGGCCATGTACTTGCTCATGTAACGGCGGTCCAAGACTTCGATGCGCGTCAGCCATTTGACCCACGCGATACCGAACCAGCCCGGCACAACGAGACGCAACGGCCCGCCATGTTCCTTGGGCAACGGTTCACCGTTCATCTCGTAAGCCAGCAATACATCGTCGCCACGGGCGTTGTTCATCGACAGACTTCGCGCAAAATTTTGCGAATAATCTTGCTCGCGAATCTTTTCGACCTTTTCGTCGGCGCCGAAGAAAACGACTTCAATGCCACGCTCGCTCAAACCACATTCCTTCAAAAGCGAAGCCAGCGGAGTGCCGGTCCAGCGGATGTTGCCGATAGCGCCCATGAACGCGGGATTGGAACTGTTACCCGAACATTCCAACGTGGCGATTATACTTTTGCGCCGGCGGGATTTGATTTCGTTCAGCAAAAAAGTTTTTGGCCGCTTGACCAAACCAGCGATCTCCAGACTCCATTTATCAGTCTCCAACGCAGGCTGGCCGTAATGACTGACGGCAAAAGTTTGTGCGTTGGGCGTAATCCAACTGGTGAGTTTTTTGTCAGCGGACACCACGAACNNGGTCGAATTGAACCAGCCAGTCAAATCGCGTAAGTTCACTTTTTCATTCCAAAAATCTCCCGTAACGCTCTGCTAAGGAGCTTTTTGGAATGAAAAAGCTCATTTCGTCTATGCAGAGTCGGTGGCTGGTTCAATTCGACCTTTCGTGGCTGGTTTTGAAGTGACCGGTGACAAGTTTTTCCCATTTCAACATCGGTCGCTTGGGATCGGCAGGTTGAACATCGAGAAAAGGGATCGACTTCTCGGAAAGTTGCAACTCGTCGGCACCGAAGATCGACAGAGGGTTTTGCGAAAAGGCCAATGCAGCAGCAGCGACGCTGCCCTTTATCATTTGGCGGCGAGTTAGGGGGTTCACGCCGCAATGATGTCGGCAGGAGCGCGAGTGTCAAGCGGTGTATCACTCAAAAAGCTCTGGCTGTCGGCACTTTCTAAATCTTGAACGTTGATGACAGACAATGAGGTGTGCGCATCTCCATTCCTTAGAACTCACTCGCCTGGATGGGTGGCGTCAAAGATGTTACAAACCCTTTGATTTCCATGCAGACAGCCGCCATGACTGGAAGTTCAGCGGGTTTGTAGGGCATGCAGCTCATTGACGAATAAGCAATGGTTCCACGGGGACGGATACCGATCCCAAAATTTTTCAGCGCAGGAAAAGTGCAGCCGCGGAGTCGGCAAAACGCAACCCCGGCTGAGTCAGCTTGAAACCCTGCGGATCGATGCGTCCCCATCCCTGTTCTACCAACTGATTCATTTCTTTCGACCATTCCTGACGCATATCGTTGCCGGCGATCTGTTGGAATTGTTCAAACTGCCAGCCCATGTTCATGCGCAGACCAAATGCCGCGATCTCACCGGCGCGCGCCAACGGGTCCAGTTCTTCGCGCGATTCAATCGCGCGCTGCCCGCGTTCCAACTGTTCGCAATATAGAATCGTGTTGGCCCAGTTTTTTGTACGAACTCCGCGTACGTAGCTTGTCGCGCTTGGCCCAAGTCCGTAAAACGAACCACCGCGCCAGTAGTTGATATTGTGTTGGCACGCGTGGCTAGGAAGGTTCAAGGTCGAGGGTTGATCCACCTTCGCTGCGCTACGACGCGGCGCAGAGGTGAGAGTTGTGTCGCGGGCGAAGTTGGCGATTTCATATTGTTGGAAACCGTGATCCGTGGCGAAAGTCACCAGCTCCTCATACATGTTGCACGCCAAATCCTCGTCCACGCCAAACTGCCCTGCCCGAAGCTGGGTGTAAAGCGGGGTATCCTCTTCGTAAATCACTTCGTAACCGGACAAATGTTCGCTGCCCAGCGCTGTCGCTTCGGTCAACGTTTCGCGCCAGACCGACATTGTTTGGCCGGGAATTGCAAACATCAGGTCGAGGTTGATATTGTCGAAGCCGGCGGCGCGCAAGGTGTCGCAGGATTTGAAAACCATCTCACGAGTGTGGATGCGCCCGAGACGTTCGAGCAACGTTTCGTTCAGTGATTGTACGCCCATCGAGATGCGATTTATGCCATAAGCCCGTAATAAAGCGGCTTTGTCAGCGGAAACAGTGGCGGGGTTGCATTCGACCGTCCATTCCGCAGCTCCGAGCAGGTTGAGCCGCTCCATCGCTTGAAGAATTTGTTCCCATTGCCGCAGGTTCAGCAGCGAGGGAGTGCCGCCGCCAAAGAAAACAGTGTGCGGTTTGAGGTTGGCGGCCACCAGTTCCATTTCGCGAATCACCGCACCCACATAGCGGTTGATGATCTCACCGTTGGATGCCTCCGAATAGAACGCACAGTAGGTACACTTGTGTGCGCAAAACGGCACATGCACATAAAGACTGGTAATAGGCTGAAGGGAAGGATCAGCCAGCATAAGATCAGGCGAGACGTTCACAGGTCATGAAGAAAAAAGCCCCCGGCCCACGGGCAGGAGGCTGAACTAGATTAACACGACTGCTTAGGAAGCTTGGAGGTGCTGCACGTTTTGGGCTTTGGGACCTTTCTCGCTTTGAACGATTTCAAAGGTGACCGGTTCACCTTCATTCAAAGTTTTGAAGCCTGTCCCTTGTATTGATGAGTGGTGCACGAAAACATCCTGCCCGGAATCCTGAGCGATGAAACCAAACCCTTTTTTATTGTCGAACCATTTGACTTTGCCACTGGCCATATTTTTCTCCTGATGGTACTTGAGTGCGCCGATCCAAAAAACGAAAAGACACAGGCTGTTCGTTCAGCTTGTGCCCTGCTTATCGCTATGTGGAACCAGCATACGACTCAATTGATTGCGCAGAGAATAAATGTTTGTGTGGTTGCGGTCAAGCGTTTGTTCTCCAAAAGTTATCCCAATGTTATCCCAGCGTTATTCTCAATTATAGACGAGAGAGCAGAAGCGAAAATTGCCCGGCAAATTGAACGCCGAGGGTTGAAATCATTCCACGCGCAAGGCTTGCTCGAGAAACTGGGGCAAGTGGGTCGTGATCGCAGTTTCATTGACCACCAATGTCGCTCCGGCTTTGCGCGCCGTCTCTTGCAATTCCGTCTCCTGTTCGCCGGCAAATGCGATGACCGGGAGATGTTTGGTGTCCGGGGTCTGTCTTAACTTGGCAATGGCGACAGAAACATTGGTCACGCTCGACGTCAGATCGACCAACACCAGCAACGGTTTTTTTTGTTGAGCATAATCCACCAGTGCTCCGGCATCAGCAATGGTGTAAACACGATAGTTCAAATCCTGGAGCTTGTTAACCAGTTGGCTGCCCGGCAGTAACTTTTCATACAACACGAGCGCGAGCGGTTTCGTCATGAGCCGAGCTTGGAACAGCCCGCCAAAAAATGCAAAAAATTTCCGTGCGGCGTTATTTACGTTGTTCCGAATCCGATTAATCCCGAACTCCGAAGTAGACTATAATTTTGAGGGATCGCGCCCCTGACCTCAGATCATACCGCCTCCGATGGCCAGGCGGTCTTCGGGCGGGATCAACTTCGGCGACGCACACTTGAGCCAATCCAACGTCGCCGCGACCAGCGGCTTGTGTTTGCTCAACCCGAACTCCGAAATGGAGAAAAGGGTCGTTTTGTGCAGGGTCGGGTCGGGTTGTTTAAGCATCAATCCCTATGCCCATAACCCTTTACTCAAAACGCCCCTTTTCTCTATTTCGGAGTTCGGGTTAATATCAGATCGATTGGATTTTTTAGCAGGAGCTTCAAGGCGGCTGTAAAAACAAAAGGTGTTGGCATAGTGGGATTGGGTTTGCGGAAGAAGCAGATTTTCACCTTTGGCCAGCCAGCTCGGCACCGCGCTGAAAAAGGACGAAATCGTCACTGTCCACTACCGCGGGTAGTTCAGCTTTCCGCACGCCGCATAACACCGCCAGCGCCTACGTCCGGCGAACAGGTCGAATTATCGTGCGGACCCGGATAGTTTTCTGGCGGCTTCGCCGGCCTTCGAGGCGAGCATGCTACCCAGTTCGGGGCCGTAGTAGGAGCGTTCATCTACTTCGTAGCCGCCGTGGGGATATTCTTTCTCATTGACGATGTAGCCGAGGTAATCGTTCGCCAGTCCGATGGTAAGGACGTTTCTAAATCCGGCGACGGCGACCTGTCTCTGCGTGTCCATGCCGACTTCGCAGATCGGTTCGCCGGGCAGACCGGCCAGTGCCGTGTCGCCAATCCTCAGCACTTGGATTTCGGCCTTTTTGGGAAGCGCTTCGCGCGCGAACGGCTCATAGGATTTGTATGGTCCGTTCCTGGCGCCAGGACTAAACCCGATGGGCGGCAAATCCGGCATAATCCGAACGATACCGATGGGTTGGTTCGGTTTGGTCACGATACTCTGCGCGACGCTTTGAGCGCGTTGGGCCAGGCGCGTCCCGTACTGCTTGACCCGCGCAAACTCGTCCTCGCCTTTGGCGCCGTCGGGCGACTGGTCACCTTCGGCTCCGTTACAGTAGAGCGCTACCGCGCCGGGGAATGCCAACTCGAGCGCCTGCTGCAAAACGCCGGGCCATTCGGCGGAGATCAGCATATTGGACGCGCCAAGAAGGGTCGGGTGCGTGGCGAAATGAACCAGCAACGCCCGGCATTTGCCATCGTCGCCGTCCACGCGCAGGACGGACAAGATGGGGTTCAGCGCAGCCGTTTCTCCGGCGGTCTTGCGGGCCTCGTTGTCGTAATGCCAGCGGCGGTTGCGCGTAAACCCGTCCAGGCGCTCGGAACCGAAGCCCACCCGGGCCGGGGCCAGGTTCTTCGCGGCGGCGTGCAGTCCCGCCGCAATGGCGCTACTCATGGCGTCGATGACGGCCGGGTCGCACTCGCCAAATTGCAATTGCCAGAACTTCTCAGGGAAGATGGAGGGGCCGTCATGCGTATGGGAGCCGCACAGGAAAAGGGTGTCCGGGGTGAGGCCGAGATCGATAGTCTTCTGAAGAGCTTGCTGCTTGAGTTGGGGTGTTACGGATCGAAGGTCGCATGTGACCAGGGCCATCGACATTTTGCCTTCGCGGAAGAAAAGCACTTTCGCGTGCAAAGGATCATGCACACCCGCCGAAGGTTGCCCTTTGCGGGCACCGTAACCGGCCATGGGCACCTTGTGACCCGTCACGTCCGGGGTAATGTCGCAGCCAGCCGCGCCGACATCGAGCGCGTTCGCTGACACGGCGGCCAGGAAGCAAACGAGGCAGAGGACTGCGATAACGGAACAGCAACGAGGCATGGCGATCATCGTATTCCCATGAATATTCACAAACAAACTTGTAACTCTCAGGCGTGCGGAGCGCAAGTTTGTTCGCGAGGCGGTCCGAACGTTTGCCGGAAAGTGTGCGCCTTCGCCTGCACACTTGTCCGGGTTTGAACGCACACTGTTAGCCTTTGCTCGCAACGCAGCACCGCCTTCTTCATCCGTGCGCCGTCCGTGTCTTTGCGCGTGTTCCGTCGAAAGGCAAACTCATCTGCGTATTTCGGCAGGTGTTCCCGACTGACGTGATGCCACAGGGAATTTCCGTTTCGGTTTATGCAACATAGTAATGTTCTCCTTTCTATACACAACGTCATAAATAAGTGCGCATCTTTCGGTAAGAACTCTCACCGTTTACTGGGCTTTTCCGTCGGATGTGCGCAAATAATTCCGACTCCGTGTATAGCGACAAAAAAGGCTTTTCGGCTCGGTTTTCCCAAGCCGTTAAGCCGGTTTTGCTTCGTAACTATTTGGGTTTGTGAAATATACAATCCCGTGGTCGGCCGGGATGATATACTTGACAAATGCAACTCTGGCGCTATGGTTCACGCATGAAGAAAAAGTTAAATCCTGATGAACTGAATTTAATCACTTTGGCCGCGCAATACTCAGATGAAGGCAAGGCCCTCTCGTTACTTGAATCTCTGCGCTGGCCTAACGGTGTAATGTGCCCGCATTGCAACCACAACGAGGTTTACTCACTCAAACCAAAGCGAACCAGCAAGAGTCCGGGTCGCATGGGATTATATTGCTGCGCGGCTTGTCGCAAGCAGTTCACGGTGAAAGTCGGCACCGTGTTTGAGGGTTCGCATATTCCGGTCAGTAAGTGGCTCATGGCCATGTTTATCATTTGCTCCAGCAAGAAATCAGTCAGCGCACACCAGTTGCACCGGATGCTTGATATTACGTATAAAACGGCGTGGTTCATGGCGCATCGCATCCGGTTCGCAATGGACGATGACACGCAACCGATGCTTTCAGGTACGGTAGAGGTTGACGAAACTTTCATCGGCGGCAAAGGTGATGTGCGAACGATGAGCCTGAGAAAAACGCCAGTGGTTGCACTCATTAGTCGCAAGGGCAAGATGAAGGCGCGAGTTGTCTCCAACGTGACTCAGAAAAATATCGGTCAATGTCTCAATGAGTGTGTCAGCAAGGAAGCGGTTGTGAACACGGACGATCTCCCGACGTATGATAAACCGTTGAAGGATTACAAGCGGCATGACGTTGTGAATCACTCCGCTAAAGAGTACGCCCGGCGCAATCCCGATGGGTCAATCGCTCACGTCAATTCCGCTGAATCGTTTTTCAGTTTGTTAAAGCGCGGCGTGTATGGAGCGTGGCATCACATTTCCCGCGAACATTTGCCCAAGTACGCGAACGAATTTGCTTTCCGTTGGAATCACAACAAAGTCACCGATGGCGAGCGCATGGCTAAATTTGCTGGATTGATTGAAGGCAAGCGATTAACTTACCGGCAAGCCGTTTGAATCAGCCGACTCCATAAAAAGTATGACTGATTAGTTAAGCGCCGACAATTCAGAAGGCGATGGGGAAGAAAAAGGCGTCGTTAACCAGCGAAGTAATTTTTTAAGAGATGGCAACGAAGATCAAACCGACAAAAACAAAGCCCAGTCACGTTTCCCAATCGTTCGTGATTCCCGGACCTATCTTGTTCCCAGTTTTACGTACATCGGGCTGTGAGCGATTCGTTTCCCGGCAAGTTGAATGGAAAACTCATAAGCCCCGAACCTAAGTCCGGTTCGACCCATATTCGACTGAATGAAATGCGTCATGCTTGGTGTTGATAATTCCGAAATGGAAACGATTTCCGTAGAGCGCACCAGGACCATTCCAGTATCGTCCGTGACTACAAATTCAAAGCGATGCAACCCAAGTTCTGAGCTATAAAACCTGACAGAAGCGGCGACCACGAAGGGTTCAATCAATGCAGGCTCGCCAGTCGCCCAGTGTGTGTCAAAAATGTCGATTAGGCTAGGCTCTCTATTGGTGTTGAACGTAACGGCTCGGCATAGGCAGAATATTTCAATGTGCATTTATATGAAGGAACGATATTGCATCGTTATCAGGTTGCGAGAATAATGAGACATGCCAAAACAAGCCGGTATCACAGCACACGGAATGAAATTTGAGGATGCCTTGCGCCGTATGCTCAATACGCCATTGCCCCCACTATTAAAGCCCCTCAAGAAATCCGACAAGAAAACGCGACGGAAAAAATAAATCTATGATTGCCGTCAGCAAGAGGTTTCTTGGCAAATCTGACGAAGTGCGGTCGAAAAACCTCTGGTGCATGGTGAGCACAGCCAAAGAAGGGCTTTTCAAGCGTGAGAGCACGATGATTTTTAGGGTTCTAGATTCAGGAAATAGGAGGAAGAATTACGATCCACTGGTTAAAATCATCTATGCCATTTCCGTTTCAAAACAAGACAGACTTGCGGCACATGATGAAATCGTTTCACTGGCAAACCACAGCCC
>PLJQ01000051.1 GCA_003140275.1 Limisphaerales bacterium | reverse complement strand
ATCCAAAGCCATACTGACTAGACCACCACACCACACATTATGAGAAAACGAATCGCATTCACAGTGGCTGCCACGCTGTTGTTACTGTTTGCATTTGGCTTGGGATATTGGAGTGGATTCTTGCGCGCACGCCAAGGCGTGCGGGTGATTGTTGCGCGAGACACGAGTGACGGTCAGCAGACCTCGGGAAAGACCATTCACGTTTACGAGCCGTATTTCACGAAGCAGAATAAGATACCTGACAGAGTGCGATGATGACGATGTGGTCTAACAAAAGTGAATGCAGCGAACCCGCGATCACGTCGCGGTTGCATTGCGGGCGCCACTGTCGCTGGGTCGCTGATCCGAAACGTTGGCCATGTTCGCACATTTATGAAAGCTATCATCATCTGTATTCTGTCGTGTCTGTCAGTTTTCGCGGCAGACACCAACGATATTCGAGTCGTCACCTGGACATACAAAATCATGCCGGAAGATTCACTTGCCACGGTGGAGGTGTTTACACGAAGCGACCAGACTAATCTGGTTCTCAACACTCACACAAAGGACGGAGTTGTATTGTTTCGTTCGCAGAGCTTTTATCACGCCGGAACAGAAGTGGGTAGTTATATGTATCAGATCGCAAACGGCACAAATACCGGGGTCGGTTCAACGCCGGGCGCACCATATTATTTCAATGTCGGGTTCGATTTTTCCAACAGGCCACGGTCCGCCCACATCATGGCCACGAATTTTGTGATGTTGGATTGGTTCCTCTGCACAAACGGCGTTTTTTATCCGGCAGATAGCTCGTTAATCCGGGAAGCTAACGGTAGGCTGCCCAAGGTCTTCCCTCCCCACTGATTTATGACCACATGACCTAAGTCGCCGGAGCCAACCGCCGTTGGCGATGTCAGTTCCGCTTTCGCGGTTTATGTCATCGGCCCGGCATGGCTGACCTCTCACGTTAGCCCGCAAAGTCACCTATGATTCCACAGCCATTGATTTGCGTGCGCGATGTTGAAGCCAGTAGTCGGTGGTATCAGCGGTTACTCAATTGCCAGAATGCACATGGCGGTCCGAATTACGAGCGCCTGATTGTCTCTGGCAGGCTGGTGTTGCAGTTGCACAGTTGGGAGGTCGAGCATCATCACGGACCGATCGGCGATCCAAACGACAAACCTCCCGGCAATGGCGTACTCCTGTGGTTCCAGATCGACGACATCGATGCGGCGATAGCACGGGCCCAGGAGATGAGAGTCGAGGTCATCTTGCCGCGCCATCGCAATCCACCGGATGGTGATGGTGGCCCGAACCATTGGGGGATTTGGTTGCGCGATCCCGACGGTTACAAGGTAGTGCTCGCCAGTCCGGATGGCACTGCTGACGGGAATTGGAAGCCATGATTTTCTCAGGCATAAAGTTGCAGGCTCACAACTCGCAGCAGGCAACGCGGGATGGCATCTCCAGTTCCGCTTCGCGGTTTACGTCATTTGGTCCCGCGTGCCTGAACTCTAGACGCCTGCCTTGCGCGTCCGTGAAAAAGCTCCTCGTTTATCTTCTGATAGTCGTGCTCGCCGTATTCGTCGCGGGTCTTTATGGCGTCGCTCACAATCAGATCAGTTACACCGTTGCCCCGGAGTATTTCACCAAGTTCAAGTTCCGGCAGTTTGGTTTCACCGACACACCGCTGCCAGAGCGTGTGCGTGCTTCGATGGTTGGTTTCCTCGCATCGTGGTGGATGGGCATTCCGATTGGCTTGCTTGTCGGCGCGGCTGGTTTCATTCACCGCGGCCATCGTCGGATGCTTCGCGTCTCGCTGTGGTCTCTGCTCGTCACGGTCGGGTTCACCCTCCTGTTCGGTCTCGGTGGTTTGCTCTACGGTTATTTCCAGACCGCGCACATTGACGTGGCGGAGTATCGCGGATGGTACATCCCGGATGATGTCACCGATTTGCGGCGGTTTCTGTGCGCTGGCTATATGCACAATTCGTCATACCTCGGCGGAGTGCTTGCCATTGTTGTTGCTTGGGCGTTTCATATTGTCGTGAGAGCGAGGACGAAAGATGCACGCTAACAAAAGTGAATGCAGCGAGCCGTGGCCAGAGTTGGTTTGGAGTCCACGCTTTAGCGTGTTTTCCGTCGGGAGCAGCCTCAAGGCTGGACACCAAACCGAAGTCTCAAACAGGCGCTAAAGATGAATCCTGGAATGGCTGCGGGGTGGGTTGAAAGTTCACGGGTGAGCGTCGAGGGCCTCTTTGATCCGCGCGACGGGAACCTTGTGACCGTGTTCGACCCTGCCAATTCTTCTGGCGAAGACGAAGTTGATCTCGCCGCCTTTGACTTTTTTGTCCAGCATCATGGCCGCAAACAGCCTGACGCGTTGAGTTGAACTCAGTTCCACGTCGGTGGGCAGTCCGGCCCGCAGGAACAAACTCTTGATCCGTTCTGCGTCTCGCGGAGGGAACCCGAGCAGCCGGCTTGAAAGGTTCGCCGCCGCGACCTGACCGATGGCAATGGCTTCACCGTGCAGATACTTGCCGTAACCCGAAATCGCTTCGAGCGCGTGGCCGATGGTGTGCCCATAGTTGAGCACGGCGCGACCACCGGCCTCGCGCTCGTCACCGGAGACGATTCGAGCCTTGATGGCGCAGCACTCGCGCACCGTCCCGGTGAGCGCATCGGTCTCGCGACGCAGCAGGCGCACGAGTTGGCTGTCGAGCTGGGTGGCCAGGGTTGTCTCGACGATCATCGAGTACTTCACGATCTCCGC
>PLJQ01000004.1 GCA_003140275.1 Limisphaerales bacterium | reverse complement strand
CAAACCTATGAGACGCCAGTGAAGTGCGAACCAAGCAATCCGACGGGTTGCCGAACCTTGGCGCCGCGTCTCATTCAACTGAGTCTGAAATCTCCGCTCCTCTATTTCAATTCGAGCCTTTTTGTCTTTCTCCTCAAACCACAAAAGGGCTCGCTGGATTTCAGTTTCCGGGAATGGGAAAAAACCAATTGGTTTGTCGGCCTTGCTGCGCAGCGCGAGCCATTCAGCCTGGGTCTTTCCTTCAAATGTGTCATCAGCCATATGTAACCTCCAACAGTATTATTATGCCGCAGTGAGCGCACGACCTTGTGCATAATTAGTTTTTGCAACTGAATCTGCTGACATCAGCATATGAAAGCCATCTTACGAATTTTCATCAAGGACTATCGCTGCACGAAAACCAGAGGGGAGCGCGAATGACCACATACTCACTCCGACGAACTGGCGGCATCTTGTGACGAAGCTGGACGCGGAGGTGACTTCTTCATAGACGGCGCTGTTGGATGCTCAACCTCATCCGCCCATAACAATGTCTCGTCGAGAATCTCCACGCAAATCGGCCACGCATCCACAAGCAACCACTCCAGCAATTCAATCTTTGAAAGCTTGTAGAGTCTGGCTGGAAACCATCCCTTCGATCTCCGATTGATATGCCTACTACCATAGGTGCGTAATATCCGCGACCCCAAACGGAGACGCAATGCTAGCCGTCCTCTTTGTGCGAGAGAAATCTCTGGCAATGGCTTTCCGTGCGCGAACGCGCGCGCTGCTGAGTCGAGTAATGCAGTTTCTGCTGCATCTTGCACAAAAATGCCGCTCCACCAATGAGGAAGAAATTCTGGCTCGCTGGCCATCGCCCGATATGCCTCGTTCTCTCGTTGATCCGGAAATCCAATCAACGTGAGCGCCTCTAGGCATAACCACTTTTGAAGCTCATCCAAATCCAGAGGTGTCATAGGTTCTGATGCCTAACCTGAAGCATGTATGCACGGACTTGTGCATGGTTGGTTTTTGTAGCCGCCCAGTCCTTGGATAACGCAGCCTACTTCTTCTTTTCCGACCGAATTCTTGCCCATCGTTTTTTTGCAGCAGCAGAAATCTTCGCCCTTGCAGCGGCTGACATCTTTTTGTGGCGCCGAACTGTTCCGCCCACGGTCATGGACTCAGGAATACCCATAATATCCGTGAGGTCCTTTTCCAACCGTTCAATCCGTTGTTTGATCGCGAGTGCTTTTTTGAGCTGTGCAACCGATAATTTCGTTAATGAATTTAGCATGAGTAGGAAATAATGTGTCGAGTAAGACTAGTCAAGAGTTTGAACCATACAAATCTTCTATCGGTTACTCTTTTGCTTGATCGAATGATTAATTTGGCGAGCGATGATTTCGCTTAAGTCTTCTATGTCTTGCATGTTATTGTGGAATACGGAAAGGAGCGATTGCCGCGTCAGGTCCGTCGTATTCAAACACAATCCAGTCGTCATCTTTGTCCTGCGCACTTTCAATAAATGTGTTTTGAAGCGTGTGTCCTAATTGCAACTGACGTTCAAAAAACGGACATGGGTGCCGATTACTTTCACTCGGCTTGAAGCCGTGCTCTTCGAGAAAGCGGTTCAGTTCAACCTTACCTGCAAGCAGTTCTGTGAGCGCTCTTGCCGATATTTTAATCGAATTACCTTGCATAGAGTATCCTCCTAATGGACGCCCGACATTTTTGTCCCGACCGCGCAACCAATGAATCGCATTCGCTGGGGTGGCTTCAGGATGGGGTAGCCAATGGAACATCCGCTTGATTGCGACGAGAGCTTCCTTCAACAAGGTCTTTGCCCTTGTAGGATTCCAGTACAGTTTTGGCATAATCTGAATTGAAGAGTTTTGGGGAAGAATGTGCTGTCGTTGTTCAATTCGCAACACTAGGACGAAGAGGATTGTGGAACGCTTTCTAAAAACACTCTCAATAATTGCCTGGCAGCCGTAGTCGGCGTTCACGCCCGATCTTTCGTTAAGGGCATCACAACCCCCATCGCAGACAATGACACCCGCCGCGCCACTATAACCGCTCTCTGAAAGTTGGTTGCCCTTATCGTTCAGAATATTTGCCAGTGGATTGCGATGCTTTGAATAAGGTACAGTATAAGCGAGATGACTTCCGCCGGACAATCGTTTCTCGCGCGAGTTGTACTGGACAGTGAAACGAATTCCATTTCGGTCATATGAGAAAGCGGCATCCTTGTCAGGTTCTTTTGCTAGATTAGTCAAGAATTGCCCCATTTCAATTTTGACAAATTGGGTCATCTGACCTTTCTTCGGAAGCATCAGATGAATCTTACGATTACCATATTCCCCAATTTCCTCGTGCTCGACGTCAAGGTGCAGCCCGGCAGAAATATGGCCGCGCCTTTGCAAGAATCGCCGTATAACTTCCTGAAACTCGTCGTAAGGATTCTCCTCATGTGCATTTACGTCAGAGACGGTCGTAATGTACGCCAAAAACTCGAATTTACCTGATTTACCAAATTGGAAAAACAGGTCAGGCCGACGTTTTCCGCCAAAATCTTTTTCGTATTGAATTCGACCGCAGTTGCTAAAAGCAGATAAAACTACAACTTCCCACTCTGTCGCCAGCATTTCTGAAGGTTCGTTGAGCTTACCGACAAGCACTTCGAGTTGCTGTTTAGTCAGAGAAGAAGTCAGGGAATTGAGCGCTGCTTGTATATTTCGTCTTGAAAAAATAGCCACAGTTCCTCTTCGATTCACGCCAGCTTCCGAGCAATCTGCTCGTAAAGAATTTCGCGGTCGATGAGCGGGATGATAATTTTACCGGTCTTTTTGAGTAACCAGCCCACTTCTGTCAGCGTGTCACCGGAATAATAGTATTCAACAGAAAAGTTCTTGCAGCCGGCCTCGCTTTGGTCTCGATCGTTCATAATTCTCAGCTACTGACACGTAAAGTATTTTTCTTTCAAAGACCGGCATAACCCATCAATGCCAGGAAACAAAGAGCCAGCGGTGATCCCCATGAGCCGAAGTTCATCAATCACTCTGTTCTTTTCAGAAATTGGAATATCAATAACGGTTAGAGGTGTCGGCTTCACATAGTTTCGTACCCAAGTTTCAATGTCATCGACGTTAGAAAATGAAGCGATTGACTGCTGGGGAACAAAGCGAGGATTATTATGCGCTGAAGGGATAAGGAACGAAATTGTGGGAAGTGGGTCAATAATTAGATTCGGCGAGGGTTGCGCGGACCAGTTCATAAAATCGAAAACAAAAATTCGGACAGCACTTGGAGGGGTTGGTTTTTGGCCAAACTCGGTGAATGCGAAAAATGCTGCTATGTAGGGTGAAAAAGTCCAGTCAAGAAGTGGCGTCGGATAGCCGTGATGTTGAGCCAAGCTCAAAAGGCCACCCAGATGCTCGGCATCATTACGTGGGTAGAAAAAGCTGCTAACGGCATTCACTGCGTGGCGCAATTTGGGCACATCATCGTTGATATACTTGAGGAGATTATTTCTATCGCAACGATGGAATGAAGTGCGGAGTTTATAGGAACTATCTGGTTGTCCCCTGAAAATTATTGTTTCTTTGTTGAGATATTTCTCCGCCACGAATTCTTTGTATTCTTTCCAAGTCAAAGTGTGATCGGCTTTGGAGGCAGTGTCGTTGACGGAGTTAACGAGGTGGAAACTCCCTGATTGTCCTGTATCATTTTCGAATGAACCAGCGAGCACGCGACCACGCTCCTGAAACGTGTAAGTAATTTTCTTTGGAAGCGGCTGCTCGATTTTATTCTGTTTCCACAATTCCTCGATTGGAAGAAGATTGCCCGTAGCAAGGTCGAAATACTTAACGTCAGGTAACTCAATAACGATGACAGCACCATTGTCTTGGAATACCGACATCGTGCACATGCGCAAATTTGGGTATTGTGGGCTGTAGCTGAGAATTTGTGCTACTCCGGGTGATCTCTTCTCCACATTAAGCGTGACTCGCGTCTCGATGCGGCTTTGTTCCTCTACAGTTGAGCCAACCCACTGACCGTACGCCATTTCAGCATCTATAGTTCTAACGGCTTCATGAGCTAGAGGTGTGGTAATCATTTTCAGCGGCTCAACCCTGATTGCTTGATTTGGCCGGGCGAGACACTCTGCGGGCTCCCTTTACTTTTGCCTTGGGCTCGCGAGCACGCTCGCCTCTCAGAGCTGACATCGCCTTTTTTGGTCATGAACGAACATTAAAAAACCATTGCGAGAAGGTCAATTCCACAAGATCGCGGTCTAAAGGCGGCCCGGTTGGTCGCCAAAACAGGTTTCGTAATGGCTGAATTCATTTTCAAAAAACCGATTCCAGAAAGACCCATTACACCAGAATTCGCCGACGATAAAGAGAATGTAGAAGTTAAGATTCTTACCAAGAAAATTATTGGCGAGTAAGGTGCAAGGCCACTTATCACTTTTTCACCTTACGGGCGACATACATGGTATGTAGGGGCTGACGCCCGTCACTTTCTACTTCCACGGCTTAACCGCCGCACCACTAGCTCCCCAACGTGTCGTCGGCTATCGCCCGACTTAACGCTTTTTCCCTTCGGGCTAACCGGGTGCAGTCCATCTAACCGATGTCCTTTACCCAAAAGCGTTAAGTCGGGCGCTACGGACTAACCGTCCGATGCCCCGACACGTTGGGGGACTGGTTTTAGATGAGGTGCTATC
>PLJQ01000283.1:309-11133 GCA_003140275.1 Limisphaerales bacterium | reverse complement strand
CGCTACTTTTCAAACAGGCTCTAGGGTGGATAGAGTAGGGAAAATGTGGCGGAGATTTTCCCTAATCTATTCGTTTGGCTTCTTCGGCGTGCCGCCGTAAAGGGTTCGTATGACGATGACACTCGTTAAATCAACGAATCTGTTCGCAGTCGGGTATGAAGCCTGGTCCGCGACACTGGAAATCCATTTTCGCAACGGCTCGGTTTACGAATACCTGGACGTGCCGCCCGGCGTTTATGATGCGCTCGTCGCGGCAGAATCGCCCGGACAGTTTCACCGTCAAAACATCATAGACCACTACCACTTCCGCCGGATTCTATGAATGCAATGCCCATCTTCCATCGTGGCCCCGCCACCCGCGCTACTCAAGAAATCCACAACACGCTCAATGGAATTGAGGCGGTCGTCCAGGAGTTGCGCGATGATTCAAACACGCCAGCATCCGCGGTGGAGCCGGGAACCGCCGCGCCAGTTGCAAAAGTGGAGTTGGCCATTCCGGTCGAGCCGCCACCGCCCGGGCAAGCGGGTACGCCCGCCCGCGTCCCCGCCGTCCCCGCGCTGCCCGCGCTGCCGGAGTCAGCCCAGCGCGCGCTGACAGTCGTCGCGCGCGACCGGGCCTATGCCACACACCGTCTCGATCTGCTCGAGAGCANNCCTCCGGACCGAACTGGCGGCGTTCACGGTCGCGTTTGCGCAACAGCAAGGCGAGTTCTTCAACTTGTTGCGCCAGTCCACCCGCTGGTGCGCCCAGCAGCAGGACCAGATCGCAAGTGTGAAACGGGAACTCGCCACCCTCGACCGCGAGATGAAATCCATGCGCCTGCCCGACCCGCTCATCACCGCCATCGACCCGAACCAGCCCGAGGCCCTGGCCGGCAGCCCGGCACAGCGCGGGGACGGCGAAATGCAAACCATGATCAGGAATTTGTCGGTCACCGTTCAGGCGTTGAATACCAAACTGGAAAGGTTCAATGCCCCGTCTGAACATTCACCGGACGAAGCGCCAGTGACGCCGCAAGCCGCATCGACGGGAAATGCGGCAATTGCAAATACGCCGTCCGAGAGCCAGCCCAGGCTTCCGGCGTTGACGCCACCGGTTCGCGCGGCGGCCCGCGCGCCCGTCGCACCGGCGCTCCCCGCGGTACCGGATAGCAGCCGCCCGCTGGAAGTCTTTCTGGCCGCTGTGAGCCGGAATCAGCAGATGATGTTGTCGATGCTGGAACGGGCCGTTTCGATGTTCCAAGCCCATGAATCGCGACTTGCGGGCATTGATCGGGTATTGAAAACCTTGGGTGGCAGGTTTGCCGCCATCTGCAACCACGATTGAGCCAATGAGCCGCAATGGAAAGATCGCCCGGCTGCCGCGTCACCTCCGCGTACAATTGAACCGCCGTCTGGAGGACGGCGAGCCGGGGCCGCAAGCGCTGGCGTGGCTGAACGCATGTCCGGCGGCGCAGGCGATGTTGGCGGATGACTTTGGCGGGCGGCCGATCAGCGAGCAAAACCTCTCGGAATGGCGGCAGGGCGGATTCCGGGAGTGGCAGCGGCAGCAGGTGGCCTGCGAGCACGTGCGCCGGCTGACGGACCAATCGGAAGCGTTGGACGAGGCCGCGGAGAAGGCCGACCTGAGCGCCCGGCTGACCACCGTGTTCGCCGTGGAATTGTTCAAGTTGATGGAACGGCTGCTGGAGAAAAACGGGGATGACGAAACCAAGCTGGGTTATTTGCGGGAAGCGATGCGGGAAACCCGGTTGCTGCGGCGCGGCGATCACAACGCGACACGGTTGCGGATCGAAATGGAGCGCTGGGAGCGCCAGTGCGACCGCGAGAATGAGGAAAATCTCGAAGCGATGAAAGAGAAGTCAAAGCGCCGTCTGCGGGGCCTGATTTTCTCGCCGCTGCTGGAAGCGCAAAATGCGGACCTTTTTGGCGGCGGCGAATATGGCCGGAAGATGGCGTCAATGCTAACCAAGCTGGAGTTTGACCAGCCGTTGGATGACCTGCGGAAACCCGGTGCAGCGGCTGCTGCGGGCAATGGCGCACCGGCGACTGGCGGGAACGGCACCAGCCACGAAGAGGCTGCAACGACGCCGGAGGCTTCAGCAAACGCCAGAACTTTGTCCAAGGTCAATCCGACCCAATCAAACTGAATCAAACCAAATCAAACCAAATGATAGCTCTTACAGGTGTCCCGCAGATTCTATCCGCCCCTCCATCTTCCTATAGGCGTAGAGATCACGCTGGTTTTGTGCGAGGTCAGGTGGCCGAAAAGATGCGCCAGAGTAATGCATCCTTGGCTCCAAGAGCAACTACACCACGTCAACCAAGCCCATTTGTTTGTCACTCGACCCACGGCTTCCGCCGCCATCATGACATCCAGCGTTGCGGAGGTGGTGCTAAACTATTGGCGGTTGCTCCGCCGATGCCATCGATTCGACTGCATCTTCGGAAGAGACTGAATCTTCCAAGCGTTGATCGTCAGGCATGTTTGTGCGGCTCGCGGCGACATTTGATTCCATCGAGGAACGCGCCGTGGAAGTGGAGGCCGGGTCGGCCACGGGCGGATTCGGCGGTTCGGTCGCTTGAAGTGAAACCAATGCGGGGCGGAGGAGCTGGCCTTGATAAGTGTAGCCGGTGGCAATCGTTTCTGAAACGCGCGCATCCGCAGCCGCCCTGGCTTGTTCATCGACGAGCCGATGGCGCACCGTGTCAAACGGTTTCCCGGTGGCGGCAAGGAAGGGAATCAGGCCGATCCGCCGGGACACATCGTAACAGGCGTTTTGAAAATGTCCCAGTTGTTCAACCAAGCCGGGCTGTCCCGAACGAAGCGCGGCCTGGTGCAACGCATAAACATGATCGAGTATTCGCATGAGCACTTGCTGCCAATCGTTTTCGGCGCGACGCAACTTTTCGATTTCCAATCGCAGCGTGGCTATTTCGCTGTTGTTGGCCTTCTGCATGAAGTCAGTGAAAGCACGAGCTTCGGAGGTCATCCGGTCGGCAATTTCCCTCGCCGCGGAAACGGTCTTGGTGGATTCTTCCTGAACGCCCTGCCACTGGGTGGTGGCCCGGTTGATTTGGATCGCCACGAGGTCGAGATGTTGAATTTGCGCCACGGTGGTGGCCAGCGCGCCGGCTTCGGCCAGTCTGACAACCGCCCGGTATTCCAGTAAAAACGGTGTCACGCCCAGCAAAGCGCCACACGCAACCGTGAGCACACAAAAGAAAATCTCCCACGGCCCCATCGGTAATTTGCTTTGGGAATAAATCAACCAGGCAACGCCCAGAAAGACGGCATCGCCAACCTGGAACGGCCATTTCACCAACTTCAGTTCAACTTGTTTCTTCATTGAGCAAGCAAGGATAAGGGCAAGCCCGCCAAGAATTCAAGGTGAACCGATGCTGAAGGGATCACAAGCGAGCGGTTGCCAAATGTCACGGAGAATCAACACCGGCTGGATGCGCCTCCGCCCAGCGGGCCAGGAGCCAGAGCAAATCCGCCAGGCGATTGAGGTAAACTATGGTTTCCGGATTTTTAAGCTGGTCGGTTTCCTGCAACTCACAGACGCGGCGTTCGGCGCGGCGACACGTGGCACGCGCCAGGTCCAACGCCGCGGAGTGAACGCTCGCGCCGGGCGTTGCCCAACCTTTATAACTGATTTTCTGGTCTTCGATTTCCCGGGCAAGCTTGTCCAGCTGGGCGGTTAATTCCGGAGTGACGAGTGAAAAAGCGTCGGCCACATAGCGCGGCAAATCATCGACTGCCGTTGCCAGTTCGCCCATGAGAACGACCAGGTCCTTTTGAATAACCAGAAGGTTGTCGCGCACAAGAGCATGTTTGGCGGTGGCGCGCGCCAGGCCGATGGCAGAGTTCAACTCATCGACGCAACCATACGCTTCGACGCGCGGATGACATTTGGAGACGCGCCGGTTATACATCAGTCCAGTCGTGCCTTTGTCTCCGGTTTTGGTGACGATGCCCACGGCGGCATGATGAAGTCTGGAATTCAAAGTTCAAGATTCAAAGTTGGGCGCGAGTCGTCGAGGATTGCCCGGCGATTGAAGGCGCAACGAATATCGCCGGCGTTGTTTGTCTGTTTCTGTCTGGCCGTCCGGGTTGGCGCGCAAACCAACTCTCCGCCTGCCGATGCCTGGGCCACTGATTTTGTCCGGTTTCCTTCAGCCATTGACACCAACCAAATTCGCCTGACCGGTTTTGAAACTTTGCGGGCGGAAGTGAACGCGGGCCGGTTGAAAATCCTTTGTTCGTCGCAACCACCGAACCCCAACGCCGGCATGATCGTGGTTGCCAGCGAGGACGAACCGGGGCATTGGGCAGTGCGGAACTGGCGTTCCTATCCGATGAGTTTGCAGGTCGATCATTGGGAAACCAGTGTGCCGGTGGACGATGTCGATGTGCCGCTCGTTTATTTTGTGAGGATGATTACCGCGACTGAAACCAACCTGTCGCCCATGCGCGTTGTCCGGCCCCGCACCGCCGGACTCGAAGAACCGTCACGCGTCTTCTGGCCGTTCCTCGAAGGATTTGAAACGGGCATGGAAGGGTGGAGTTTGTTGGCGGGCACGCCGGTGGTCGCTTCGCTGAAAACCGATCCAACCGCAAAGAACGGTCATGCGGCGTTGCGGGTGTCGCTGCCGGTTGGCAAAAGCTCTGTGACCGTTGCGACCACGCGGGTTCGCGGCTGGCAAATCCTGCAAAACGGGGCGACCGGTTTGCGCGTCTGGTTGCGCACACGGGAAGGAATGGGCCAGGCACGCTTCACGTTGTTCGCGAATGCATTTGAGACGAATCAAGTCTTGTCACAAAGTTCCATCGAACCGAAGCTGGACCATCGGTGGCAGAAAATAGAACTGCCGTTCACGTCCTTTTCAAAACTACCGCTGGGGAACGTCGATTGGTTTACCATCGAGTTTATTGGCACCGGGCCGCGCGATTTTCTGATCGACGACCTGCAATTGCTGGGCCGCTGGAAGATTGAAATGGAGTGAAGAATCAATCCAGCGGATGATCCTGCTCAATCGCCCGTTTCCACCTGTCGTTTATAGGCCAGCAACCCATCGACGATGGCGTGCGCCATTTCCCGGCGATAGACCGGGTCGTAAATCTTTTTCGATTCGGATGGGTGTGACATGTATCCGCCTTCAATGAGCACTGCCGGCATTTGCGCCTCACGCAACACAGCGAAGCGCGCCCGGCGCACACCGCGATCTTCCGTGGGCAGACTTTTCACCAGCGATTTGTGCACCTGATACGCCAGAAACATGTTTTTCTCGTTGTTCCGATTGCCCGGCATCGGCCCGGCGCCGGCACCTTCACCGCGCGCGTTGGTGGAACTGGCACCGGACGGTGTCAGGCAATAAACTTCAATGCCCTTGACCTCATTTTTGGAACTACTGGCGCCGTTGAAATGCAGGCTGACAAACAGGTCAGCGCCACGCCGTCGGGCCAGGTCGGTCCGCACCGGCAAATCAATCAAGGTATCGGTCGTACGCGTGAGGGTGACTCTCAGTCCGGCGCGAACCAATTGGTCACGCAACTCTTGCGCCAACAGCAGCGTGTATTTCTTTTCCTGCTTGGAACCGTCGAGCGTACCGGTCTGTTTGCCACCGTGACCGGGATCGAGACAAACGGTTCGAACCTTTGAACCCGCGTTGTTCTTGGGCGGAAACAACAACGGATGGAGCGTGGTTTGCAGATCAAGTTGGGCGATGTACGGGCCGCCGTTGCGGGCGAGAATCGGAAACAACAGATCGACGTTGATGCCATTGATCTGTGCCTGTTTTGAATCGGCGGTGAAAACCAATCGAGACGCACCCTTGGTCAACTGCGCAATTTCATCTTTTTTGACCGACCGGATTTCAAAATTATTGGCCCGCGCCCAGACGCTCAACCGGACGTACCCCTTGCCGGCAATATTCAACCGCTCAGCCCGGCTCGGTGAACTTTGGGCAAACGCCGTCGCTCCCGCCAGAGCAAGAACCCACCAGAGCAACATCGTAACCGCAGCTTTCATAAACCCGCGCAATGTGCGTGTCTGCGTTCGCCAATTCAAGGGAATAGCACGCGGACTCGCTAATCAGTGAAAACCGTTGACGCCGCAAACCTCGATACCTAGATTAACCGTTTAATTTTTACGAATACGTCAAACGCGCATGATGCTGTAAATATCCATGACTCCTCCCGCCAATCCCGTTGCTGCCGCCAAAGGTCTCGAAGGCGTCGTCGCCGCCAACACACGCCTCAGCGATGTCAAAGGTGACATCGGCGAATTAATTTATTGCGGTTACAACATCAATGAACTCGCCGGCAAGGTGACTTATGAGGAAGTCGTTCACCTCCTTCACCACGGCCACCTTCCCACCCCCAAAGAATTGACCGAACTCAAGGCCGCTCTCGCCGCCGAACGCGATCTCCCCAAGGGCGTCATCGACCTCATCAAATCCCTGCCCAAGACCACCCCGCCCATGCACGCCCTCCGCACGGCCATTTCTGCGCTCGGCTGTTTTGATCCGGAGTGCGACGATGATTCACACGATTCACAACGGCACAAAGCGCGAAAGCTGATCGCGCAGATTTCCATCGTCACGGCCTATTTTCACCGCGCACGTCAGGGAAAAAGCCTTTTGCCACCCGACCACTCGTTGGGCGAAGCCGCCAATTTCCTTTACCTCATGGACGGCGAGAAACCGTCCGCTGAAAAGGAGAGCACGATGGACCTGTGTTATGTGCTTCATGCGGACCACGGGATGAACGCCTCCACCTTTGCTGCCCGTGTCACCATTGCGACTTTGAGCGACATGTATTCCGCCATCACTTCGGCCATTGGCACGCTCAAAGGGCCGCTCCATGGCGGCGCCAACGAAGGCGTCATCAAAATGCTTCGGGAAATCGGTTCCATCGACAAGGTGGATGCTTACATCGCCGACGCGCTGGCACAGAAAAAGAAAATCATGGGCATTGGCCATCGCGTCTATAAAACGCTCGACCCGCGCGCACCGCACCTGAAACGAATGGCGCAGATACTCAGCGCCAAACTCGGCGAGGCGAAATGGATTCAGATGAGCGAACGCATCGCCGAGATCATGCTTAAAGAAAAGCACCTTCAGGCCAATGTCGATTTCTATTCCGCCACAGTTTATTACTCGCTCGGCATCCCGACCGATTTGTTCACGCCGATTTTCGCCATCGCCCGCACCGCCGGCTGGACGGCGCACGTGCTCGAACAATTGGCGGACAACCGTCTGATTCGCCCGCAAAGCGTCTATACCGGCCCGGTCGGATTGAAGGTGGTGCCGCTGGAACAACGGTGAGCAATGACGGATTTGAGGTTTCTGATCATCCTGAACACATGCAAAATAGAGTGACGAACGCTCGCCCTCACCCCGGCCCTCTCCCTCAAGGAGAGGGAGAAGTCATCGGCTGTCGCTTGAGTATTCGCTGCCTCCCATCCAACATGCTGGGTTACTTCCCCACGGTGGCGAGTGTTGCTCCCTCTCCTGGTGGAGAGGGCAACGGTGAGGGCGGTTTATTCTCAAGTTCTTTTTAAAGACCAGAAACTCGAAGCCAAAAAGATTTTCAAAATGAACATTCACGAGTATCAGGCCAAACAATTGCTCGCGCAGTTCGGCGTCGCTGTCCCGCCCGGCGATGTCTGTTCCACTGCCGATGCGGCCAGGGTCATCGCCGAAAAACTTTTTGCGCACGGCGAAAACCGGGTCGTTGTAAAATCACAAATCCACGCCGGCGGACGCGGCAAGGGAACGTTCAAGAGCGGCTTCCAGGGCGGCGTCAAACTTTGCAAAACCGCCGACGATGTCTGCGAAAAGGCCAAAGCGATGCTCGGCCAGGTGCTCGTCACCAAACAAACCGGTCCGGAAGGCCGGCGCGTCAGCAAACTGCTCATCGCCGCCGCGCCCGCAATCAAAAGTGAATTATATCTTGCTGTGTTGCTCGATCGCGCCGCGTCACGTCCGTTAATGATGGTCAGCACTGAAGGTGGGGTTGACATCGAGGAGGTGGCGGCCAAAACACCGGAGAAAATCATCAAGGAAACCATCGACCCCGCAGTCGGCATGATGCCGTATCAGGCGCGCAAACTCGCCGCCGCGCTCGGCATCAAGGGTGATTTGATTAATCCGGCAGTAAAGCTTTTGCTCGGCGTTTACAAGACCTGGTGGGAATGCGACGCGAGCATGGTCGAGATCAATCCGCTCTGTATCGTCGAAGGCAACGATGGCAAAGACGCACTCGTCGCTGTCGATGCTAAAATTGGTGTGGACGACAACGCGCTCTATCGCCACAAAAACATTCAGGAGATGCGCGATCTCGCCGAGGAAGCCCCACTGGAAATTGAAGCCAGCAAGTTCAACCTCAATTACATCAAGCTCGACGGTTCGATCGCCTGCCTCGTCAACGGTGCAGGCTTGGCGATGGCGACGATGGATATCATCCAACATTACGGCGGCAGCCCGGCGAACTTCCTCGACGTGGGCGGCGGCGCGAGCAAAGAGCAGGTGACGGCGGCGTTCAAGATCATCCTGCAAGACCCGCATGTGAAGGGCATTCTCGTTAACATTTTCGGCGGCATCATGGATTGCAACGTCATCGCCACCGGCATCGTCTCGGCGGTGAAGGAAACGGGTTTGAAACTTCCGCTTGTCGTCCGGCTCGAAGGCAACAACGTGGCCGCCGGTAAAAAAACTCTGGCCGAATCCGGCCTTACGCTCATCACGGGTGACTCGATGGCGGACGCGGCGCAGAAAGTTGTGAAGGCGACCGGGAACATGATCTGAGAAAAGAGCCTCATTAAACACAATGAAAATTGTTTTTAGCAGGAAAGGTTTCGATTCCGAGTATGGTAAAGCGGCGAGCCCTATCTTCCAGGACAGCAGGAAGATGATCTCCCTTCCACTACCGCTGAAGGTGAAGTACCGGAAGAGTACTTTAACTCAGTATGACCATCTCTCCGTAGATGGAATATCATTAGGGAAACTGGTTCACGATCTAAGCCGGAAACGACAGACTGACCCGGCCCATCTTGACCCTGACCTTCAGCGCAAAATGCTGCCTAGGTTGCCAGGATGGCGACCGATGTTTTGCAAGACGTCTGTGACGCACCTAAAAAAGCATGGAGTCGGCGAGGGAGACCTAATATTCTTCTTTGGTTCGTTTAGAAACGTAAGAACCAACAGTTGCGGAGATTATGAGTATGCAGACAAACGCACAGAACACGTTATTTTCGGCTGGTTTCAAATAGGCAGAAGCTTGCCTGTCGGTAAGCAGAACAGAGCTGACGCCCCAGACTGGGCAAGATTCCATCCGCATTTTTATGGCGATCGTCTGGGAGAGCTGCTCATCGCGCCAGACGAACTTTGCTTGAAAGGATTACGGGGGAATATCCCGGGTGCTGGCGTATTCGAGCGATACCATAAAGATTTGGTTCTGACTGCACCCTTGCCAAATTACCACAAAGGTTATTGGAAATTGCCTCTCGCATTCCGCCCCGAACGCAACAAATCTCTGTTGTCTTTCCATGATCGTGTGAAATGGAAAATAAAAGGAAAAGATCTGTTCCTTCGAACAGCTGATGTAGGTCAGGATTTTGTTTTTGACGCGGATTCCAGGCCGGACGCAGTGGAGTGGGCCAAGAAACTGATAAGAGACAAGCATTGAAGATTTTTCGCCTATGCTAAAAGCCATCGAAATCGCATTCAGTTGTTACCCGGTCACCGATATGGCGCGAGCACGGAAGTTTTACGAAGGCGTGCTGGGCCTCAAACCCACGATGATCGTCGGCGAAGCCGGCGGGATGCAGTGGACAGAATACGACATCGGCCCGGGCACGCTCTCCCTCGGCGCGGGCGCGCCGGATTGGAAACCGACCGCGACCGGCTGTTCCGTCGGACTGGAAATGGAGGATTTCGACGCGGCCATCGCGCATCTCAAGGCGAACGGCGTGAGGTTCAAGATGGAGCCGTTCCCCACACCCGTCTGCAAGATGGCGTTTATTTACGACAGCGAAGGTAATTTGATTTGCATCCACAAGCGCCACGCGAAGTAAGTTATGAGCGAAGAATTCACCTCACAGGAAATTGCGGCGCTCGAAGAGAATCTTCGACAGACACCATGGGAGCGCATGCTCAAAAACGACGAAATGGTTAATCGCTTTCTTGAGATTGAAGCGTTCCTGGAAAAACTCCAGTGCGGATGGAATTTCATCAGATCAAAACATGGCTATTCTAGTTAAACCCGACACCAAAGTTCTCGTTCAAGGCATCACCGGCAGCTTCGGCGCGCGTCATGCCCAACTCTCGATCGATTATGGCACGCAAGTCGTCGCCGGCGTCACGCCCGGCAAGGGCGGACAATTCTTCGAGCAAGGCGGAAAGAAGGTTCCCATCTTCGACACCGTGGCCGAGGCCGTGAAGCAAACCGGCGCGACGGCCAGCGCAGTCTTCGTTCCCCCACCCTTCGCCGCCGACGCGATTCTCGAAGGCGTGGATGCGGAACTCGACCTCGTGGTCGCCATCACGGAGGGAATTCCCGTCAACGACATGGTGAAGGTGAAACGCGCGATGGAAGGCAGGCGCACGCGGCTCATCGGACCGAATTGCCCCGGCATCGTCACGCCCGGCCAAGGCAAGGATTCGCACGGCGGCTGTCGCATCGGCATTTCGCCCGGTTACATTCACAAAAAGGGGAACATCGGCGTCCTGTCGCGCAGCGGGACGTTGACTTATGAAGCCGTGTGGCAATTGACCTCGCGCGGCGTCGGCCAATCCACCTGCGTCGGCATCGGCGGC
>PLJQ01000283.1:0-281 GCA_003140275.1 Limisphaerales bacterium | reverse complement strand
GGCGCCATCGTCAGCGGCGGCAAAGGCACGGCCGCGGCGAAGATTGCGGCGTTCCAAGAGGCGGGCATTGGCGTGGCCGCGACGCCGAGCGAGATGGCGGAAACGCTGTTGAAAATGATGTGACGAATGACGTGCTTCGTGAAAAGCCAACCCGCGCGCCGGCTCTGATGAACCACGAAGCACGAACCCCGCATCAAGCTTGTTCATGGGACTAATCGACTTCATCCTGAACATTGCGGGTCTTTTACTCTGGTTGAACTGGCGTTCGCTCAGGTTCGATC
>PLJQ01000161.1 GCA_003140275.1 Limisphaerales bacterium | reverse complement strand
AGTTAATTCCAAGTTCATTTCAACTGAGGGCGACATCCGCAAGTATTCCAACCATTGTTTTTGCCCAACATCGAAAGGTGACGTGCTCATGGTGATGAGCGATGTCCCCAATGGAAGAGCAATCGCAAAATGCTATTTGGTTGAACGCGACGAAACATACACAGTCAATCAGCGCATTTGCATTTTAAGCCCGCAGACTATCAATGCGAAACTTCTCTTCTACAAACTTGATAGAAACCCTTACTATTTGGCTTTTGATGACGGCGCGAAACAGACGAATCTTCGCAAGGATGATGTCTTAACTTGCCCGCTTGGGATTCCGAAATCCGATGACGAACAACGCGCCATCGCGGGGACGTTGAGCGATGTGGATGCGCTGCTCGGCGCGCTGGACGAACTCATCGCCAAGAAGCGCGACCTCAAACAGGCCACCATGCAGCAGCTCCTCACCGGCCAAACCCGCCTCCCCGGCTTCCACGGCGAGTGGGATGAAACGACATTCGGAAATATAATCCGACACCATGCCGGAAATTCGACGCTTATCAAAGGTAAGTTGCGTTCAACCGAGTCAGCAGGTCTTTATCCCGCATATAGCGCCTCTGGGCAAGATGTCTGGTGTGAACATTACGAACATGAAGGTGAAGCTATCGTGGTTTCAGCAGTTGGCTCACGTTGCGGAAAAGCATTTGTTGCTTCGGGAAAGTGGTGCGCGATTGCTAACACTCACGTCGTATGGCCAAATGTTGATAGGGTCAATAGGCGATTTCTCGGTTTCTACATCAATGACGAAAACTTCTGGTTGAAAAGCGGGAGCGGTCAGCCATTCGTGTTGTTCAAACAAACTTTTGCTCGGCCTTTGCGATTGCCTCGCGTTGCCGAACAAACCGCCATCGCCGAGGTGCTGACGGACCTGGACGCGGAGTTGGCGGCGTTGGAACAGCGCCGCGCCAAGACCCGCGCCCTCAAGCAGGGCATGATGCAGGAATTACTGACCGGGAGGACACGACTGGTGGCGAACGTGGTAACCCGAACCGAGGAAACCAAAGTTTAGGAGGTTGCCGATGCCTAACCATGATTACACCGCCAAAGATGCGCTTGATCTTCTTGTCAGCAAAATCGAAGGGGTGTCACCAGCACTGGCAAAGCAGATTCGGTCGGCGATTGACGCCGGCAAAGATATTCAGGCGGAAGAAACCATATTGCCAGAAACCGGACGGAGGAAGGCCAGGAAACGATATTACCGCAAACACATTGCCTACACCGACCAAGAAGCTTTGGGAGTCGCGATGACAGTCTTGGAATCGCACCTGATCGAAAGCCGGATGCTGGTAAATGCAGCACAAGGCGAGTTTAAGCAGGTCGGTTTGGCATCCCCCAAGAAACTCAAGCCGGTCGGTCAGTCGGGAGTTCCTCCGCAAACTACGCTTGAGTTGGACATGGAATTGACGGATGAGGTTGCCGAGGTTCTTGGCGTGGAAGAGCCCAAAGACATCGCCATTGAAGGCGAACCCGAGGCCGTGCAAGAAAAGAAGAATCTTCCCGATGTGCGGTTTATGCCTATCGACGAGCAGCAGCTAAAATCCCTGCGTGAGTTGTTTCGGGCACTTAAACCGCTCACGGATTTCAAGTAGATGAATCATGGCAACGCTCATTGATTTACAGAACGCAATTGACGCGCTGCTTGGCCACCCGGCCGGGCCGGGCAGTTACCAGTTGGTCCAGCCTGTCGAACAGAAGGCATACGAAGCGTATGTGTTTGGCCTCTGTTTGCGGGCGGTGCGTGAGTTGGGTGTTCAACCGCTGCTCCGCGGCATCTCCGCGATTCCCAGCCCGTTTGTTTTTCGAGGTGCGCCGGGACAAATTCATTCGAGGTACAGAAACTACGGTTATGCCAGCTTCACACTGAATCGCCGGGAATTTGAAATACATGCCGGGGTGGAGTTCGTCGGGACGAGTGGCATGACCCACGAACTCGACGTTTGCATCATGCGTGCTGACGCCGCGCAAGCATGCCGCCAGCAGCCAAATGACCCACCCGCCTCCAGCGTGTTTGGCGCGTGGGAATGCAAGTTTTACGACCAGTCTTTGGACAAGCACCTGTCAAGGGCGTTTGTTGGGCTCGTTGATGACTTAGGCACGAACCTCCGGCTTGCTGGATTCTGTTCCAACCGGACGCACGCTCAAATGAGGGATTACTTCCAGCCACAACGACGGCCCTATCCTCACCTTCTGCTCACCCCGCTCGATCCGACCAGCGAAACACGCTTCGTTGGCGTCTTGTCGGCGGAGTTGAAGAAAATGACAGCGGCGTAACGATGATTGCAAATACATTAACTAACTTGGATGCGAAGCTGGCGGCGTTGGAGCAGCGGCGGGAGAAGACCCGCGCCCTCAAGCAGGCCATGATGCAGGTGTCAGCGGTCACCACGAACCGGCCAGCCAGGGTCGAATTGAACCAGCCAGTCAAATCGCGTAAGTTCACTTTTTCATTCCAAAAATCTCCCGTAACGCTCTGCTAAGGAGCTTTTTGGAATGAAAAAGCTCATTTCGTCTATGCAAAGTCGGTGGCTGGTTCAATTCGACCTTTCGTGGCTGGTTTTGAAGTGACCGGTGACAATGCAGGAACTGCTCACCGGGAGAACCAGACTGGTATGAATGCCTTGCGGCGACTATTGTTGTAACGAAAGGTCAAACTATGCCTGATCAAGAAAACGAAATCCAAAGACTCGAAAGTCAGTTTCCTCCCGTCTCCGGCTCGGCGTTCGCCGCCGCGCGAGAGCAGGTGCTGGCCTCCGGACAAAGCGTGCTCCAATCCGAAGGCGGTTTTATCTACCGGGTCTTCCCCGACGGCCGGAAAGAACTGGTGAAGCAGATTGAGCCGCCCACGTCGGCCATACCCGGGAGCAAGTTCACCATCCCGTGAGCGAGGCTACGCCCAGGATGCGGATGTTTGCTGGACCGAATGGCTCAGGCAAGAGCGTCTTGAAATCGTATCTACTCCCGAAACTGCTGGGTGTGTATCTGAACCCGGACGAGATCGAGGCAGGTATCAAGCGCGACGGCTGGCTGGACCTCCGGGCGATCGGGGTGGAGACGACCGCGGAAGAGGCGCTGCCGTTCTTTGTCGAATCCAACTTCTTGAAGGCCGAAGGGCTGGATCGGGAGGTTGGACGCCTGGGTTTTGCCGATGGCCGGCTGGATTTTACGGGCGTGGCGGTGAACGCCTACTTCGCCTCCGTGGCCGTGGATTTTCTGAGAGAGAAACTGATGGAGCAAAAGGCCACGTTCACTTTTGAGACGGTGATGTCACACCCGAGCAAGGTGACACTGCTGGCGAAGGCTCAGGAGGTGGGCTATCGAACGTATCTCTACTACGTGGCCACGGACGACCCAGCGATCAATATCTCCCGCGTGCAGAACCGCGTGAAGCTTAAAGGCCACGACGTGCCGGAAGATCGAATCGCGCCACGCTACCATCGCTCCCTGGAATTATTGATGGAAGCGATCCGGCACACGAATCGGGCCTACGTGTTTGACAACTCGACCGACAATGCCGATCACAAGCACACTTGGCTGGCCGAGATCACAGACGGGCGGACGTTGGAGTTGAAAGCCGACCGAATTCCCGCGTGGTTCAAGCGGGCGGTCTTGGACAAGATCAACCCGCCACCGGCATGAGCAGCGTCGGCCAAAAGGAGCGGAAGACCCAGCAGCGGGTGGTGAAGTTATTCCGCGAGACGCTGGGTTACGATTACCTCGGCAACTGGGAAGAGCGCGAAAGCAACCGGAACATTGAGCCGGAACTTTTGCGCGCCTGGCTCAAAACGCAGGGGCACGCCGACGCGCTTATCGGCAAGGTGCTCTACGAATTGGAAAAGGCGGCGGGCGACACCAGCAAAAGTCTCTACGACCGCAACCGCGCCGTGTATGAACTGCTGCGCTACGGCGTGAAAGTGAAGCCGGACGTAGGCGAGAACAACGTCACCGTCTGGCTGGTCGATTGGAAGCAGCCGGAGAAAAATGATTTCGCCATTGCCGAGGAAGTTACGGTGACCGCCGCTGACGCCAAGGCGCACGAGAAACGCCCGGATGTGGTCATTTACGTCAACGGCATCGCGCTCGGCGTGCTGGAGTTGAAACGTTCCACGGTCTCGGTCGCCGAGGGCATCCGCCAGAATCTCGACAATCAGAAGAAGATTTTCATCGAACGGTTCTTTTCCACGGTGCAGTTCGTCATGGCGGGGAACGACACCGAGGGTTTGCGTTACGGCACCATCCAGACGCCCGAGAAGTATTACCTGACGTGGAAAGAGTGCGAGCCGCACGGGCCAAGCACCGTCGAGAACCTGCTCGACCGCGCGCTCAGTCAGCTTTGCGGCAAAGCGCGTTTTCTGGAGTTGATCCACGACTTCATCGTGTTCGACGCGGGCACGAAGAAACTTTGCCGGCACCACCAGTATTTCGGCGTGCGCGCGGCGCAGCCCTACGTGCAGCGACGCGAGGGCGGCATCATCTGGAATACGCAAGGCAGCGGCAAGAGTCTGGTCATGGTGTGGCTGGCCAAGTGGATTCGGGAGCATGTCAGCGATCCCCGCGTGCTCATCATCACCGACCGCACGGAGTTGGATGAGCAGATCGAGAAGGTTTTCAAGGGTGTGAACGAGGACATCTACCGCACCGAAAGTGGCGCGGACATGATTGCCAAGCTGAACTCGACGAAGCCCTGGTTGCTCTGCTCGTTGATCCATAAGTTCGGCACGAAGAAGAACGACGGCGAGGAAGGCGATGCCGACGAGTTCATCAAGCAAATGAAGCAGGCATTGCCGCCGGACTTCAAACCCAAGGGCAATTTGTTTGTGTTCGTGGACGAGTGCCATCGCACGCAATCGGGCAAGTTGCACGAGGCGATGAAGGAGATATTGCCCGGCGCGGTGTTCATCGGGTTCACGGGCACACCGTTGCTCAAGGCGGACAAACAAAAGAGCATCGAAATTTTCGGCCGTTACATCCACACCTACAAGTTCGACGAGGCGGTGAAGGACGGCGTGGTGCTGGATTTGCGTTACGAGGCGCGGGAGATTGACCAGAGCATCACGTCGCAGCGCAAGATTGATGAATGGTTTGAACTGAAGACGAAGGGGTTGACCGATCTGGCCAAGGCGCAACTCAAGCAGCGTTGGGGCACGATGCAGAAGGTGCTGTCGAGCCGTTCACGGTTGGAAAACATCGTGGCCGACATCCTGATGGACATGGAAAAGTGCGACCGGCTGAAAAGCGGACGCGGCAACGCGATGCTGGTATCGGGCAGCATCTACGAGGCGTGCAAGTTCTTCGAGTTGTTCGACCAGACCCACCTGCACGGCAAGTGTGCCATTGTGACTTCCTACGTGCCGTCCACGTCAAATATCAAAGGCGAAGAATCCGGTGAGGGCGAAACGGAGAAGTTACGGCAGTATGCCATTTACCAAAAAATGCTGGCCGATTGGTTCAATGAAGTCCCGGAAAGGGCGGTCAACCGGGTCGAGGAGTTCGATCTGGCGGTGAAGAAAAAGTTCATCGAAGAACCGGGGCAGATGAAGCTGCTGATTGTCGTGGACAAGCTCCTGACGGGCTTCGACGCGCCGCCCGCCACGTATCTTTACATTGATAAACAGATGCACGACCACGGCTTGTTCCAAGCCATCTGCCGCGTGAACCGGCTCGACGGTGACGACAAGGATTTTGGCTACATCATCGACTACAAGGATCTGTTCGGGAGCCTCGAAACCTCCTTCCATGACTACACCTCCGGCGCGCTGGACGGTTACGACAAGGCAGACGTGGCCGGGTTGCTCGAAGATCGTTTGAGCAAGGCAAAGGAGCGGCTGGAGGACGCGTTGGAGCAGGTGCGCGCTCTGTGCGAGCCGGTCGAAGTGCCGAAAGATCAAGCGGCCTACCTGCGTTACTTCTCGTCCAGAGAATCCGGAAACGCCGCGCAGCTTAAAGCCAACGAACCGCAACGCCTGTCGCTCTACAAACTGACGGCGTCGCTGGTCCGGGCCTATGCGAACCTTGCAAGCGAGATGGCGGAAGCCAGTTACACCGAGGCGCAAGCATTGGCCATCAAGCAGGAAGTCACTTTCTATGAAAGTCTTCGCAACGAGGTCAAGTTGCACAGCGGCGACGCCATTGACTTAAAGCAGTATGAACCCGCAATGCGGCACTTGATTGATACCTACATCCGCGCCGAGGAAAGCGAAAAGGTTTCCGCTTTCGATGACTTTTCACTCATCCAACTCATTGTTGAGCGGGGGGTAGATGCGGTGAAATCTCTGCCGGATAGTATTAAGAAAAACAAAGAAGCCGTCGCCGAAACCATCGAGAACAACATGCGCAAGCTTATAATTGATGAGTCACCGATCAACCCGAAGTATTACGAGAAGATGTCGGAGTTGCTGGACGCGCTGATTGCGCAGCGCAAACAGGAAGCGCTCAATTACGCGGCCTATCTGGCGGAAATTGTCGCACTGACGAAGCAGGTTAAAAATGGGTCGGGCGGCGCGGCGTATCCAAAGTCCGTGGACTCCCCGGCCAAGCGGGCGCTGTACGACAATTTCGGGAACAACGAAAAGTTTGCGCTTCAGGTGCATGGCGCTGTTCGCGCGGTCGGTCAGGACGATTGGCGCGGGAACATCTTCAAAGTGAAGAAGGTCAGAGCGGCAATCAAAACCGCGGCGGAAATGTTCAAAGTGGAACGTTTGAGTTCGGCCTGGATCATCAAGGAGACACTTGGCGACAAAACCGATGTCGCTGACGATTTGATTGAGGATATTTTGGAACTGGTAAAGAACCAAAATGAGTATTGAGCGCAGCCAAATTACGGTGAAGGGCCTGACGGTTCAGATTGTTCGCAAGGGCATCAAGAACCTCCACCTCGGCGTCTATCCTCCGCACGGTCGGGTGCGCGTGGCCGCGCCGCTCCGATTGGACGATGACGCGGTGCGACTGGCAGTGATTGGCAAGCTCGGCTGGATCAAACGCCAGCGGGCCAGGTTCGTTGCGCAGCCCCGTCAGTCCGCTCGTGAGATGGTCAGCGGGGAGAGCCATTATTTTTTAGGGCGGCGGTATCGCCTGCGTGTGGTCAAACTCGATGGAGTTGCCGGTGTTAAGCTGCGTAATAAGTCCACGCTCGAACTCCATGTGCGGCCAGAAACCAATACCGGGCAACGCGACCGAATTTTGCACCATTGGTATCGTCAGCAACTCAAAGAACTGATTCCACCGCTTATCAAGAAATGGCACACCATCTTGGGCGTCCAACTCGCAGACTGGGGCATAAAGAAAATGAAAACCCGATGGGGCACTTGCAACGCCGAAGCCCGTCGCATCTGGCTGAACCTCGAACTGGCCAAGAAGCCCGTGCAGTGTCTCGAATACATCGTTGCCCACGAACTCGTGCATCTCATCGAGCGCAACCACAATGACCGCTTTATCGGGATTATGAACCTGCGGCTTCCGCAATGGCGGCAGCATCGACAAACCTTAAACGCTGAACCGCTTTCGCACAGTAATTGGAGCTACTGAACATGAGAGTCACTCAATTTGAGCCAGGGATTTCCGTTCGAGCAATGGAGAGCCTGTTCGCGCTGGCCGACCCGCTCGAGGCGCGGTTCGCCAGCCATTTATTGTTTCACCGCGAAGCGAGCGTGCTTAACGACTCCACGATGAAGTGCATGCCGAGCGTATCCATGCCGCAGTATTCGTCCAATTGCTGGCGAATCTGAGTTCGCTCCGCTTCCGATGCTTCACCGTAGGTCACATGCAGGTATTGCAAACTCGCCATCCCGCCGTCCCGTATCGCCAGGTGATCGTAACCTTTGCCCGTCAACGCCGGGAGCACCGCCTTCATCGACGCCGAACCGTTCTGCTGGGGATGATAATAACGAAATCCGCGAAACGGCAGGAGCAGATCGACGGTTCGACCCCGAACATTCTTCACCCAAGCCCGGAACTCGGGCATCAACGCACAACATTCTTCAAGCCGCCCCAACTCGAACGGCGCGTTGAAGGCGACCACCGAACCCCGTGCGGGTAATGCGGCTCGCAATTGGCGCATAAACTCCGGGCGCGGGTCATCAACGCCTGCCGCGAGATACTTGTGATGTTTCGGTTCGCCGTCTTCGGACTCGACGACGTGCAGCGAAAATTGAAACGGCACTTGTTGAAAAGGTTGGAGTCCGTCGAATTTTGGGACGGCTGTGTTAAACGTCTCGAAGTCCATGAAGCTGATCGGATACTTGATTTGTTTCAGGAACGCACCGATGGCTGCTTTATCGACGTGCGGCTGCCCGGTTCTTGCTGCGCGACGCTGAATGTCCTGATTATTCGTCAGCGCGAACTCGTCCGAAATATCCTTCAAGTCGCTAACACCATCCTGAAGCAATTTGAACCCTTTGGCGCCGCCCCGATACAAGGTCATCACGTTTGATTCCGGCAGAAATCCCCAGCACACCTCGTGTAAGGCACAAGTATAAGGGGTATCGCAATGCGGCCCGATCTGAACATCTGGATGTCGCGGGAGCCTGATCGTCCGAAACATTTCGTCCAATCTGCTTTCGACCGTTTGGCTCAGCCCCGCCACTATTACAGTGACATCTTCGAGTGTGAAGAATTTGCGCGCATCAACCGGGCCGCGTTTTACGAAGTCAGAATTGATATGAGCCAGAACGCAACGTCTTATGTTTAACCCCGCGCCGTTGAAAACGTAGGCTTGAAAAGCGAGATCGTGCCGATGCACGTCCTTCACCTTGGTTGTGCTTTTGACTTCAATGATGTCCCACTGATCCTGGCCCACCGGATTCAAAATATCGGCGCGGGCATAGTCGCCGTTGAATTGGAACGCCGCTTCAAACAGTGGCCGGCGATGCGGGAGCGCCTTCCGTGACAGGGCAAGCACTTCATCAAAGTCGGTCACGCCGGGCGCAATTTCGATTCCTTCCGGATACAAGGATCGAGCCAGTTGGCCGACCTTGTGCCCCTGATCGAAGATTGCCTGAGTCAGTTCATTGGCCGCGGGAATCTGATCTTTGGCGTTGTAACGAAACCAGAGGAGCTTGGCGCATTGAAGGCCATTGAGAAAAGTGGACTTGGAAATAAAGCGATTGTCGCGCGGCAAAGGCCGCTTTTCACCGATCGCGCCTGAACTCATTTGCCGGCAGACTAACGTAACCTTCTGTCAAACGCCATCACCGAGAGCGGCATGTCCATAACCCTGACACGGCAGGCGGGTCGCCTGCGCCGCCTTCAGTCTGCTTCGGGAATCATCACCGGGAATGGTCTGGGGTGGCCAACACACTCTTTGTTTCGTTCCACGGGCTTGCGTCGGCCCGGTCCTCCCGCTCGACTACGCTCTGCCCCGCTCGCCGCCGCCGCGCGGAACATTCACCCTTGCCTTTCTCCGGGGCTGTTCTTTAATGACGCACATGCGAGTTGGCTCCTGTGTAATCAAACGGATTGGACAACTTCTCTCGACATTCAATCACCGCTCGGCTGAATCCCTCTGCCAATCAAACCAAAAGGAATAATCATGAGTGAAGTAGCACAAAATATGGCCTGGGCCGTGGTTTTCGCGGCACTTGGCGGTCTCATTGGTATCGTGCTGATAATGCTGGCATCCTTGGTTTTGCCATTAGCCAGGATGCGTACGTGACGCTCTTCATGGAGTTCTGGACGTTTGGGCGGCTGGATAACGAATGGAAGCTCAAGGAGGTGGTCCCGCCGGCACGCGGCGAAGGTTTGATTGCCGCTGAGAACGTGGACGAGGACAGTTCTCCTGAGCAACTCCAGTGGTATTACAAACAGACTCGCGCCATCTGATGAGTTCAACGCCCGTAGCCACTGAACTCGCAACGGACCGGAATACGGCCCACCGGCTCGCGCGCATAGCCTTGTTTAGTTTCGTCCTGACGTTCCTCGTTGCGCGAGCGGTCGTGTTCCTGATCATGTCTCGTCAGATTCCCAATCTTTACCTTTTTCTACAGAGCACACACGTCCACCATTTGAATTATGGCATCTTTATGCTTGCAGCCGTCGGGGGATACAGCGTGTTCCGTCGTCCGGCAGGGCGCGCGGCTGAGGTTACGGCACTTGCGTACGGGCTCGCCATGGCCCTCACCTTCGATGAGTTCGGGATGTGGCTCAATTTGGGGGGCAGCTATTGGCAACGAGCGAGCGTTGACGCGGTAATCGTCGTTGCCGCAGTATTGGGTTTAGTGGCATTTCTACCCTCTCTCGAACGCCTCGAATCGCACCACTTTTGGGCCTTCATTGTTTTGCTGCTTGCACTCATCGGTTTTGGAATCGTGGTGTTCACGGCCGGCAGCCATATCGGTCAGGTCGTGGGGCCGGCGCTCCGCGAACTGGAACGATCCTCTTCACCGTAGAAGCGGTGAGCAAAC
The DNA here is from genome assembly GCA_003140275.1 of Limisphaerales bacterium. Classification (GTDB taxonomy): domain Bacteria; phylum Verrucomicrobiota; class Verrucomicrobiia; order Limisphaerales; family PALSA-1396; genus PALSA-1396. Next base: position 3,197 of record PLJQ01000161.1, on the reverse strand, counting down.
CGCGACACAAGTTGGCAACCGTGGATTCTTAACGTGCGATTCGCCGTCGCAACTGGTCGCGAGGGGTGTGAAGGTTCTTCACTAACTTGCTTTCTCCGCCACCGCTTTCATCTTTGCCAGGCCGGTCTTCGCCACTTCCAATGGGTCCTGCTCCCAATACTTGCGGTTGAAGACTTCCAACGAGAGCACCTTTTGGCCGCCGGTCTTGCGTAGCGCGCGAAGGATATCCGGAAGCGGCGAGGAGCCGTCGCCGGGATAGACACGGTAGCTGTCGTCGATTTTTTCCCGCGGCGGGGAGTTGGGAAAATCGTTCAGGTGGAGGACTTGGAGCGTTTCGGGACCCAGCAGGCGCATGCCGCGAAAATCCGAACCGCCCTTGTGCAGATGGAACACATCCGCGAGCACGCACGCTTTGGGATGCCCAGTTTCCATTGCTACGAACACGCATTCGCCCAAGCGATTCAGATTCTTTGAAAAGCCCCATAACTCCAGCTCCGGCACAATCCCGATTTCATCCCCCGCCTCCAGCAGGGCGCGATACCTCTCCGCAGCCTTGAGCGGATCCAATTTCGGCAAATCCGTCGCGCCCGCTGGCGGAGCCGCAAAGCGTCGGGCTCCAATCTGCGCCATAAGCGCCATCTCCCGCTTCGCCCGCTCCAACCCTTTGGCTCGCCGTGCGTCGTCATCGACGATCCAATCCGGAAATCCGATCGCTCCTTCCACCGTAAGGCCAGAATCCAAGATGCGTTGTCGCAAGTCCTTTAGCGTCCCGCCGCCTCTAACGAATTCCTGGACCGAATCCACCCAGGGTTCAATCCCGCCATAGCCCGCCTGCGAAGTCACTTCGATTTCCTTGAGGATTCCCAACTTTTGCCCGCGGATCGTAGCTGTGTTCAGGCAAAACCGGAAGGCGGGTTCGTTCTTTGCGCTTTCACCTTGTGCGGCCGTGCCGGCCATTCCGTCTCCCTCGAAACCCAGCACGGCTACTGCCAAAAATCCCGTTTGGGCCAATGCCTCCCGCCGTGTCAACTTGCGTTCGTTCATCCTTTGTTACTAGCCCATGACAGGCGAACTGGCCAGATCGGATTACACAACCGTAATAAAGAAAACATGAGATCAGACTCGGGTCGCACAGGAAATGTCATTGAGGCTTCGTCGTTCATTGGTTTACTCACGTAGCGCTGGGCGGCAGGTTCATCCAGGCAGCTGCCACGGCGAGCGGATGCACTGGTTTTTTCCAGCCTGGCGCGCTGGGCAATGAAGCGGACTCCGGCGAAGCGCAGGAAGATGAGGCCAAGGACACGGTATCCGCGTCTGAATTATCCGGCATATACGAAGTGGAACGACGATAGCCGCACGGCTTTCGATTCTCTCACTGACGGTCACACCGCTGGAAACTTGTGTGAACCATCTAGGATTTTGGATTGTGCGACAGCGGTTACGTGGCAGAATACGAAGGCGGTTCGAATCGGTTGACTTAGTTACGCAATGTCCAATAAGCCTATAATCGTAAGTGTTGTCTATGAAGTGGTGCGTCGGACAGGACTTGAACCTGTAACCTTCTGATCCGAAGTCAGAAGCTCTATCCAATTGAGCTACCGACGCGCCCAAGGGGTGAAGCGTAGCACGCAGTTACTTCACCCTAACCTGCCCAACCATTGAACCATAATTGAAGCCCGTGATCCACAAGATATTTTTCAGTCACATTTCCAAGTTGTCGGGAATCAGGCGTAAAAAATAAATGTCATCGCCGGGTTTGGCTGGGTGCGATGGCGGGCGCGTGAAGAAGGTCATGTCCGGAAGTTTCAAACTTGCCAATCGCGGCAGCCAGAGCCAATCCGGCCAGGAGCGCGGCGGAAAGTTTGACGCGGTCGTGCGCATGAAATTGCAACTCCGGTAACAGATCGCTGGTGGCAATACACACAAAAGTACCCGCTGCAAAAGCCAGTGCCGAGCCGAGAAAGACGTGGCCAGCGTCGGAGAATTGACTGGCGCCAAAGTGGAACAGCAACACTCCGGCGGGGATGGCCAGCGCGAACAGTCCGTTCACCAAATGCCGCGAATGCCGCGACCAGCCCCCCGAGGCCATCAATGTTCCAATGGCCATTGCGTCAAAAGGTTTGTGCAGGATGATGACCAGGAACGTGCCGAGTCCCAATAACGCGCTTCCTCCTCCGCGCGATTCCGCTTCCACACTCGCGCCCAGCGCGACGCCGTCGATCAAGGTATGCAAGGTCAAACCGAGCGCGGCGCCGCTCCAGGACAAGCGGCGAGCGGATTGATCGGCCAACGTATGATCGTGCGGGTGGTGGTCGTGGTGATGTTCGTCAGCAATTCCATCCGTTGATTCATCCGGGACATCGTGATGGTGGAAGTGAAAGAATCGTTGAATGAAAAACATCAATAGAAATCCACCGAGCAACCACCAGGCCGTGCGGTCGATGGAATGAAGTTGCTGCCATGCATGTGGCATAAGATGCAAGAGCCCGACGCCCAGCATCAGGCCGGCGACAAAACTCGTCGCCAACTGCAACCGCGTGTGCGTCAGCCGGACGAACAGCGGTATCCAGCCGCCCGCCAATGACGCCAGCAAAATCAGAAGGCAATATAGTGACAAGAGCACAACCGGCGACGGCAAAGGTTCATTCATATTGAATGCCCAGAGTGTAGAAGATTTCCGCCACTTGTCAGCCTTGTTTTCTGCGTCTGTTTTGTCTTCGCGTCGTTGAACGATTTCCATCTGCGCGATCGGTTGAGCATGCCTTCGTCAAGGTCAGGCGACGCAAACCGGACGGAGGGAAAAGCACGTTGGTCATCCCAGCGTTACAGCGGATTCCAGCGCAGCAAAACGGTGACTGGNNTATGACATTGGATGTCAGGTTCAAAATTGGAAATTTCAAAGCCGAGGTCGTGGGCAACGGTTGATCTTTGATTGAATCGGGCGCGAAAACCGGGCTTGTTTGACTTGCGGCGGTTGGCTGTGCGGGCCGATGGTGACCGCCATGAGCGGCAGCGTGAACTTAATTGAATGAGGCGTGCGCCGGTCATCCTGCGGTAGCGCGAAGTCGCCCGAATTGGAGGAGCGTTCAGTGCCGTTGCGATATTCCACGCCGGGAAGAAGCCCCGCAGGTTTTTGGCATTACCGGTCGCGCCGTCGCCAACATAAGAATTCGGTTCGCGCAACGGTTTGACCTGGC
>PLJQ01000087.1 GCA_003140275.1 Limisphaerales bacterium | reverse complement strand
CCGCAAAACCATTAGTCTTGTCACTAAATTCACCAGAAAAGCGCCATGAAAACTGATCGCCGACAATTTCTAAAAACCGCCGGGTTGGGCCTGGGCGCAGCGGGTCTTTTAGGCCGGCCCGCCTTCGCCGCCGAAACTTCCAAATCACCGGGCTTCATTTCGCGTCCGCCAAAAATGAAACTTGGCACCGTCACCTACAACATCGCCAAGGACTGGGACATCGCGACCCTCATAAAGTATTGTGCGGAGACAAAATTTCAAGGCGTCGAACTCCGCACCTCCCATGCGCACGGAGTGGAAGTCACGTTGAACAAAGACCAGCGGGCGGAAGTGAAAAAGCGCTTCCGGGATTCGGAAGTCGAATTGATGGGCTTGGGCAGCGCGTTTGACTACCACACGCCCGACCCGGCCAGACTGCGCGCGGACATTGCAGCCACAAAAGAATATATCATCCTCGCTCACGATGTTGGCGCTCCGGGCATCAAAGTGCGCCCCAACGGTTTTCCAAAAGAAGTGTCGAAAGAGAAAACGCTGGAGCAAATCGGCAGGTCATTGCACGAGCTTGGCGACTTTGCCGACGATCACGGCATACAAATCCGTCTTGAGGCCCACGGCACCGGCACTTCGCAGGTGCCCAACATCAAAACCATCATGGATGTGGCCAACCACAAAAACGTCGGTGTCTGCTGGAACTCCAATCAAAGCGACCTTGAAGGCGAAGGGTTCGATCACAATTTCAATCTCGTGAAGAACAAGATATTCACCGTGCATATGCGCGATCTCTATCTGGATGAATACCCTTTCCGCAAACTGCTGACTCGCTTGAACGAAATCGGCTTCGCCGGTTATTGTCTGGCTGAGATTCCGGAAAGCAAAGACCCGCTCCGGGTGATGCGATATTTTCGTTCGCTGTGGCTGGCGTATCAGAATTTGCTGTGACGGTCAGTCCGGCAGCGGTTTTCTCCTGGTCTCCGGCGCCAGCCAGATCAGAAACAATCCGGCCGCATAAATCAACGTCACAACCGCGCCGGCTTTGGCGTAACTGCCGCCGTAGTGCGATACCAATTGCCCCTGCCCCAACGCGCCGCCCGCGGCGAGAATCCGGCCGAAGTTAAAACTCATCCCCTGCCCCGTCGCCCGCACTCGCGTGGGAAACAACTCCGGCAAATAAAGCGGCAGCCAGCCGTAAAACGCCGCCGTCACCGCGCCGATCAATCCCACCGTGACTAAAAACTCCGCGCCGTATTGATCCACCGTGCGAAATAAATATCCGCAGAGCAACAGCGACAACAAACAAAGTCCGAAGTAAGTCGGGCGCCGTCCCATCCTGCCGCCGAACCACGCGCCCATAAAACAGCCAAAGATCGCGCCCACGCCCGAGACAATTTGCGTCGCCGCCTTGGCCTGGGGCATTTTGCCCCCGGTCAATTGGTCCGCCCACAGCGGCAGCCATTGCACCGAACCCCAGGTCCCGATCAACGCGACCGAGGCAAACGAGATGGCCAGCAAGGTCGTTACCAAAAGTGAGGATGAGAAAATTTCCCGCACCGGCTTCGCCGCGCCTTGTTTGACCGATGCCTTCCAGCGTTCCGATTCCGGCACGATCATTTGAATTCCCAAGGCGAGCAATGCCGGCGCCGCGCCGGCCACCATCACCCAGCGCCACGATTCCGGTGTGACTTTGAAATAAAGCCCAACCACAGCGATCAATGCGAACCCGACATTCGAAGCCGCGCCGATGGCCCCCGCCAGCAACGGTCGTTTATCTTGCGGCCACGCTTCCATCACCAGCGCCACCCCCAACGACCATTCGCCGCCCATTCCGAAAGCCGCCAGGAATCGGAACGCCCCCAAATGCCACGGTTCTTGGGCGAAGTAACAGGCGCCCGTGAAAAGCGAGTAAGCCAGGATGCTCAAGGTCATTGCCCGCACGCGACCGATCCGATCCCCCAGCCAGCCGAAAACCAATCCGCCCAAAGCCGCCCCGATCAAAAACAGCGCCGTGATCCGCCCCATCCATAAGCCGACGAATGGGTCGGAATTCACCCCCGCGACGACGGGCATCATGTCCTGCAACGCCGGACGCGCAACCAGCGGGAAGATCCCCATCTCCAGACCATCAAACATCCAGCCCAAGAATGCCGCCACCAAAACGAGCCACTGATCCTTGCTGATTCTAACAGTATCAGTCATGGGCAGTCGCTGTTCTGTTTGGATGGCGGTAAAACATCGCGCAAGTCGATGGAACGTTACAACGGAATGGTTTCATTGTTCCGAGGTCAATGTTTATTTTGTTTTTTGGCGCGCCCGGGCGTGCTGGCTCAGTTCCCCTCGGGGGGTTAGGTTACTGCCATTTGGTCAAGCGTATGAACCCAGAGTATACGCCCACCCACCCCGGCCCTCTCCCCCAGCAAGAGGGAGTTTTTATTTGGCCGCGCTTGGACGATGCCGGGCGGCGAAAACATAAGGCCGACACGATTTGCAGATGTCAGACGAATCTTCACCCTCTCCTGGGGGAGAGGGNNCTGCCGCGCGCTCGATTTATGACTAAATAACCTCATGCGCTGGCGAATGATATTTGTTGTTTCGGCGTTTTTGAACGTTGCCTTCGCTGCGGCCTGGTACTGGTCCATCGGTCGTCCCTGGCTCAGCACGTATTCCAGCACCGTCCCGCTCGCACAATCTTCGTCCGGCACCAACCTGGCCAGGACCAACGTCGTCGTGCGGCGGCAGTTTTTTTCCTGGCGCGAACTGGAATCGTCCGACTACACCATTTACATCGCCAACCTGCGCGACATCAGCTGTCCGGAACTAACCATCCACGACATCATCGTGGCCGACGTGAATCAGCTTTACGCTCAAAAGCGCGCGACCGAAATCATGACCGCCGAGCAGCAATGGTGGCGCTCACAACCCGATGCCAGGCTCGCGCAGGCGGCGGCGGAAAAACTCCGCGCCCTCGAAGCGGAACGCCGCGCGCTCCTTTCCCGCCTGCTCGGTCCGAATTGGGAAACGCCGGCAGTTTCCGGCGTCCTCACCAACCTCCCGCCGTCGAGAAGCGGCGTCGTGCTTAACGGTCCGGTCTTGGGGGCGCTTTCGCCTGAAACGAAACAGGCCGTTCAGGACATCAGCGCGCGCGGCGCGGAACGGACCCGGGCTTATCTCGAAGCGCAACGCGCGGCAAACAAACCGCCCGACCCCGCCGAACTGGCGCGCATCCGCCAGCAAACCCGCGATGACCTGTCGCGCATACTCACGCCGCAACACACTGAAGAATTTCTCCTGCGCTATTCCGCCAACGCCGCCAGCCTCCGCAGTGAACTGCGCGGCTTCGATGTCTCCCCGGATGAGTTCCGCAACCTCTTCCGCGCACGCGATGCCATCGATCAGCAGATTCAACTCTTTTACGGCAGCGACGACCCGGCCAGCGTGCAACAACGAAAACTTTTGGAACAACAACGCGACGATGCCATGAAACTGGCCCTCAGTCCGGAACGCCTTGAACTTTATCAACTCAGCAAAGACCCCGGCTTCCAGCAGGCACAGGCCACGGCGCAAAAATACGGGACGCCGCCCGAAGCCGTGCTTCCGCTCTATCGCATCAATCAGGCCGTCGAACAGGAACAAGAACGCATCCGCATCGACCCCACCCTCACCGCCGAACAACGTTTGGAACAATTTCAAGCTGCGCGAGCCGAACAGGAAAAATCCCTGCTCGCAATTCTCGGCGAAGCGGGTTTCAAGCGCTACCAGCAGGAAAACAATTCCGTTCCCGCCCAAAAGCCTTGACTGCGTTTCCGATGCGACGTTTCCATCAGCCAGGCGTCCCCGCCGACCGGGAGCTTATCCCGCTATCCGCGCGTTCGTTGTTGGAATCCATGAAGCCGATGCGATCGTTTTGAGGGAGCAAGCGGACGTCTCACTTCAGACATCAGGATTGCATTGGCGGGCAATCTGTCTCTTTATTCTTCCGTGCTGACAAAAGCTGCGAACCTCGAAACGGGCGAAAACACCATCGACTCACCGGAGTGGTTCAAGCGCGCGGTATCAACGCCGCGCGAAGATCGGGTGGTGAAAGTGGAAGGTTGCCCCATTCATTATCTCCGCTGGGGCGACACCGCCAGACCGGGCTTGCTGCTGGCGCACGGCAGCGGCGCGCACGCGCACTGGTGGGACTTCATCGCGCCGTATTTCACCGATCACAATTGCGTCGCGGCCATTGATCTCAGCGGCATGGGCGACAGCGGTCATCGCCAGAGTTATTCTTCCGAAGTTTTCGCCAAGGAATTGATCAGTGTTTGTGAGGACGCCGGGTTCAAGCAGAACACGGTCATCATCGGCCACAGTTTCGGCGGCTTCGTGACGTTGAAGGCCGGGCTGATTTATGGCGACAAACTCACGGGCGTGGTGCTGGTGGATGCACCGGTTCGCCCGCCCGATTATGAATGGGAACGCGACCCCAAGTATTCTCCGATCCAACGCAAGAAACTCTATCCCGATTTTGAAACGGCCCTCGCGCGCTTCCGGCTCGTGCCGGCGCAGCCGTGTGAGAACAAGTTTATTTTGGACTATATCGCCCGTCATTCATTGGTCCAAGTGGATGGCGGCTGGAGTTGGAAGTTCGACGACCAGCTTTTCAACGGGTTTAAAATTGGCAACGCCTCCGAAGACCTTTCCAATCTGGCGTGTCGGGTCGGTGTGATTTACGGCGAAAATAGTCAGCTCTTCTCCCAAGAAATCGTTGATTACATGTTCAAGGTGCTCGACCGCAGCGTGCCGTTTGTCTCGATTCCAGAGGCGCAGCATCATCTGTTGCTCGATCAGCCGCTGGCGTTTGTCTCGGCGATCCGGACGCTGCTGGCCGAATGGCGTCATTCCAAACCGCAACGCGGCGCAAGAAGTTTGGGGTAAGGGCGTGCGTTCGTCACCGGTCACTTCAAAACCAGCCAGCCGGGGTCGAATCAAAACCGGCCACTCTGAGGTGCTTTATTCGTATCAGGTTTCCTGATGCAAGCAAGGTGCTTTTCGATTTCTTCGTATCTGCTAGCTCCAGCGACTGTTAGGCCCGGCGTGCATTGCTCCTCTCGACAGAACGGTGCCACCACCAAAAGGCCAGCGTCGCTAAACACATGACTAAAACATAGCTGGTGATGCCAACGAAAGCAGCGCGCTCCTTAAAGCCGTCCTCAACGACTGGCTTCCAAAAACCCACCGAGCCTTTGCCGCCGCGCATCCAGTCGCCGATATTCCAAGCCGCGTGAAGGCCGATTGGCAGCGCGAGCCCTCGCGTAGCAATAGCGGCCATGCCAAAGAGCAGTGATCCAACGCCGGCACCGAGCAGAGCAAGCCCCCAGGTCGAACCTCCCAACACATGTTCGAGGGCAAATACAAAAGCTACAATAAGCTGGGCACCCCAAAGACCAAAGAACGACTTTAGACGTTGCAGCGGATAACCGTGAAATGCCAGTTCCTCTCTGACGGACAAAGACAAGTAAGCAACCAAAGCGATAATTACATCAGAGAAGCCGATTTCCGATACGCGAACCCATCGAACATGGCCAGCACTCCATAAGATTGTTGAGCTTAACGCGACTAGGATTGCGCCGATGAGAAACCCAATAGCAAAGCGCAGCAGACTCCGCCGGTCAGGCGAAGCTCCAACGACGTTAAGCCGCAGACCTTCCCATCGCACGAACAGGATTGTAAGACCGAACGCGCCAAGGCTGGCTATCGCGCCTATGAAAACTTCCGGCATCAACCCAGATCTTTTCGGTGCCAGCGGCGTGATTACGGCCAGAATAATCGCGCAGCCAATGATGAAGAGAAACACACGACCGAGTGACCGCCAACGCTGAAACTCATTTTTCATATCGTTACGCTTTGGCGACATTGGGTGCGATGCGGTTTCAACATGTGACCCCGTGGCCTAACTATTAATATACGAACAGCGGTTCGTATATTGAAACATAAAAAATAGTTCCTTCGGGAGGCATCTGTCCGATTCGCGGTGAAAATCGAGCGTTGTTCATAATGTGTAAGCAGCGAGCTAAAACGAGCAGAACCAGATAGCGAGCCATTCAGATCGCCGGTTCTGCGGTCGAAGGTTCGTTGGGCTTGGTTAGCATGCGCGGAGCGGCTAAAGTCGGGACACCGAGCGAGGGGGAACGCAGTAGCTAATTCCGACCGGGACGTATTTTTGGGTGAGCTTAAGCCAGTCGGAATCTTCAAAGTCCAAAAAAGGGGATCGGCACGNNCAGCGGAGTGCCCGCCCTACCATCCAACGACGCGGTTTCGGCGATCCGGACGCTGCTGGCCGAATGGCGTCATTCCAAACCGCAACGCGGCGCATGACCGGCTTGAACATTCAGTTGAGTTACGATGCTCTGAATCGGCTCACAAACATGGTAGACGCGCTGGGGGCAACTGTGCTTAATCCATCCAAGAAATAGGAACATTTCGAATGCAACGAATTTATATCATACGACTAATTGTGTTTTTGTGCGGCATTACTATGGGTTGGTGTGGAGGAGTAATTTTCGGCTCCCGAGATGTGGGGGCGCTAAAGCTCGAACTCAGAGTCTGGGTTCAATCTGCTGCAGCGAACGCCGCCGTTAGAAATGTCATGAAGGGAAAAACCAACACTATTGAGATTTTGAGTTTGGAAACCATTTTTCCTGCGGGTTTACCGATGAGCTCGGAATTACGCACTTTGTATGTCACAGAATACAATTCAGTCGTGGCAAGAGAACTTGGCAACCATTAGCAGGCCGCTCAGTGAGAGCGTCCCACGTCGGCTACTTTTTTGTTGAGCGCTAATCATGTTCACACTCGCTCAAAAGTTTCTGGTAGGCGGCGCGGGCGTGATCGTAGGCGGCTTTGGCTTCTTCCTTTTCCGCCGGCTTGATCAACTTCTCTTTTTGCGACCAGCATTGATCGACGCCTTTCAAACACCATTCCGCGCTGCGCTTCGAGGCGCGAATCGGTTTGCCATCGACGAGCACAAAGATCGGGTTCGTGTGCGATGAGGGCAAAATGCGCAGCGCCACCCNNCGCGCGTGTCGTCGATACGCGCGCGTTCAATGTCCCAATACGGTTTCTTCCCGTAATCGAGTTTCTGGAGCACCGGATTCGGTTGTTCGTTCAATCGGGCCGCGACCCGTGCGGCTACCTTGACCATGGCCGGTTGCGACAAACTTAATTCGCTCCCTTTCTCACCCACCGCCACGTTATTCATCTTGAATTCCATCAGATGACTTTTGCCGTCGCTGACGTAATTGCGTCCCTGGCGAATGCCTTCGCACCATTGGTCGTAATCCAGTTTGCCGTCGAGCTTCACGTAGGAACGGCCCAGCCCGACTTTTTCGCCGTAGATGCAGGGGAAATCNNCACATGTTCAATTCCCAAACGTACGGCGTGTCCACCATCGAAAGAAAATCCACCGCCGGCAGCAGCTTGCCGTCCGGCCCCGGCAATTCATGCGTCACATCGACAATGTATTCGTTCGCGCCAATGCCGTTGAACGGCGGCAAAATGTAATTGGGCAGTTCGTTGGTCTTGACTTCGAGTCCCCAACCGGAATGCGCCGGGCCGCAGACCGAGCCTTGTTTCTTCGCCCAGCGCAGCGTGTTCAGGCATAACGTCGGCCAGTGGTCCTTGGAATCGCCGCCGGGATAAATCTCCTCCTTGAGCCGCAGCAAAACGAGATGGCCGGACTGATGCGAGCCAAACCCGGAGACTTCGATATCGTAACGCAACAGGTACGGATATTTCGACACTTTGTCCAACGCGCCGCAGAAAAACTGTTTTTGATAATCGAAGCACGGCCCCCAGGTCAGATTCGCGCCAACCTTCAAATCCTCGCCCATGCAGTGGCGGATCATGTCGGACGCCAGCACGCCCTCGGTCGGCTTCACGTAATGCGCGCAACCGGCGGCGTGAATGTGATGGTCGCCCGACCACCAGCCGAATTGCGATGGATCAATCCAGCGATTGACTTTGAATTCGAGTTGCCTGGTTCGCTTGTCGATCTTGAGATTTTGCGTTAGCGGAATTGATTCCGGCCCGCGAGCGAACTCCACCGTGTAATCGCCGTCCGGCAGTTTCAGCGTCTCGCCGTCACTGCGATAAACCTGCGGGTGAAACGGGAAGTCGGGCGCGAGGCGCTTGGCCTGGGACGGATAGACGCGCCTCTGCGCGTCGCGAATAACGAACGACGCGGTCGTCGGCTGATTGTTCTCGTCGCGCACGCGGAATGTGATGGCGCGCGCGGGCAGGCACGTGAACAGCGTGTCCACTTCGTTGCGGAAACCGATGTCCTGCGTGCCTTGGCCGACATTGAAGGAGATTTTGGCTTCGCGCCAGCCGGCGTCACGGCTGTAGAGCTGGATAATGCGGTATTCCAAAGTAAAGCCGCTGAGCGACTTCCCGAGCGGCTGCTGGTCGTAGGTCTGCAAGTCCAGCCAGAGCTGCGCGTTGTCCGTAAGCGGAAGAGACTGGCCTTTCTTGCGATAGAACTTGTCGGAGTCATTGTTCCTCGGCCCGCCCCCGTCCTGCGAGTAAACGGAGATGGCATTGGGGCTGACGGCTTGCAGCGGTGCCGTGGTGCCGGAGTCGTTGACAACTTTGACGAGGAACTGCCGCCAGCCCTGCGCCACCAGTTCGGCCTTTGCCGGTCCGGCGGCCACCTTCACGCGCATTTCCGGATTGATCGAAACGCCAAACAAACAATGTCGATCCAGAATCTCCTGCAACTTTTCGGCCGCGCGTTTGGTATCAGTGTCCTTCATGGCAGCGTCGATCGCCTTTTTCTCGTCGGCGCTGAACGGTGAGCCGAGATAATCTTTGGCCTCGATCAAGCGGGTGACTTGCGCGGCGAACGGCTGCCACTCCACGTTTTTTTCGACGGGCAAAGGCGCCGCGAACAGGAGTGGCGACATAAAGACCAACCCAGTGAGGCCGGCAAAACCCGCTCCACAAAATGAACTTCGTTGAGTTTGCATAAGCATTTCTTTCATCGGGTTATCGGCGGCGAGTATAGCAAGCGGGCATCGGTTGACCAGAGTTTAATTGCGGCTTTTGTCCTTCGTCCTGGCGGCTTCCTGTTTGCCGCGCGGCCACCCTGAGTCGGCGCCGTAGGGAGTCGTTTGATTCGCGGGGCGCGCACTCGTCGCAGCCGGGATGAAGGTTGATCCCTTTTGCACAATTTCAGCGCGGGCTCACTTCGTGATCCCCCGCTCGCTGGTGCGGACAAATTGAACCAGGTGCTGCACTTCCGGCAGGGCAGGCACTTCCGATTCAATCCGCACGAGCGCGTTGGGAGTCGTCAACCCCTCGCGAAACAAAATTTTGTAAGCCTGCCGCAAGGCCGCCTGCGCCGCTTCCGCGACTCCATTGCGTTCCAATCCGACTTTGTTAATCGTTCGCGACTCCAACGGATTACCGTCGGCCAAAACATAAGGCGGTACGTCCTGCACCACTTTGGAACAACCGCCGATGAAGGACATTTTCCCGAGGCGGCAAAATTGATGCACCGCAACCAAACCGCCAATCACAACGTAATCCTCGACGGTCACGTGCCCGGCCAGCGTCGCTACATTGGACATGATGACGTGATTGCCGAGCGCCACGTTGTGCGCGATGTGTGAGTAAGCCAGGATGTGATTATGAGAACCGACGACGGTCGCTTCGCCATCGCCGGTGGCGCTGTTGATGGTGACGTATTCGCGAAAGGTGTTGTGGTCGCCAATTTTGACGCGCGTGACGCCGCCTTTCCATTTCAAGTCCTGCGTTTTCAAGCCGAGGCTGGCAAACGGAAAAACTTCATTCCCCGGCCCCAGTTGCGTGTGCCCGTCAAGCACCACATGGGAATGCAAACGACAGCCCTCGCCAAGCACCACATGCTCCCCGATCACGCAATACGGTCCGATCTCGCAATGGGCACCAATCTGCGCGTGCGGATGAATGACCGCGGAGGAATGAATCATGAGAGTGCGGAGTGCGGAGTGCGGAATGCAAAATTCGAAAGCAGCGCGCCGTTCAAATCCCCACTCATTCCCGGCCTCCAGAATTGCGGGCGGTGTTGATAGACGAAACGGCAATCGCCAGAAGTTCTCCGGATTCTTTCAATAGCGGCACGGATTTCGTTTGAGCAACCTTGCCGCTCTCCATGAGCAATTCGATCCAGTATCCTGATTCGTCCGCCTCCTCCTCGACGTTGCCCATCTTACTTATGAAATCTGCGTTGGATTTGGCGCGGCAGGCTGCTCGATAGTTTGCGCCAACGGAGGTCCCTGAACGCAGGAGTTGACGTCCCAGCACTTTGCCAGCGTCATCACGCGGCAAGGCTTCAACGAATTGGATCACTTCGAGCGCGAACTTTTTCGTTCTTTGTTTCAGGTTTTCATTACTCATTGCTCTTTCCTGCCAGCCAGATGTTTCTCACCATGATCGTACGTCATTTTACTTCGCATTTCTCACTCCGCACTCCGCGTTTCCTCAGGCGTCCACCAACATGAACGTCACTTCGGCCTCGCTGACCTCTTCGCCATCAACCTTGCAAACCCCTTTGGCTCTGCCAATTTTGCCGCGCGATTTGGTCAGTTCGACTTCGATGATCAACGTCTCACCGGGCCGCACGGGTTTGCGCCACTTTACATTTTCCGCGGACATGAAGTAGGCAAGTTTGCCGGCGTTCTCGACTTGTTTAAGCATGAGAATGCCCGCTGCCTGGGCCACCGCTTCGAGTTGCATGACACCGGGCATGATCGGATGGTTGGGAAAATGCCCTTGAAAATACGGCTCGTTGACGCTGACGTTTTTCAGCGCGATGATTCTGTTGCCGTTAATTTTCGTCACTTTATCAATCATCAAAAACGGGTAACGATGCGGCAACACTTTCAGAATTTGGGCGATGTCAAGGGTGCGACCGTCCTGAACCACCGCCTCAATCGATGAAAGTTCCGTCATCGCTGAAGCTTTTACGACGGCGGGCGGTGGCGCGAAGGTTTGCGCCACTTGCAGGGGCTTGCGCATTTGCGCGCTGATCTGGCGCGTCAGTTCGCAGTTCGCCGTGTGGCTGGGCTTGACCGCGATCAGATGGCCGCACAACGGACGCCCCAGCAGGGAAAGATCGCCCACGATGTCGAGGATTTTGTGCCGGACAAACTCCTCCGGGTAACGCAACGGCTCATTGGTCAGGACGGCGTCTTCGCGAATGACCACGGCATTTTCGAGACTGCCGCCTTTGATCAGACCGTTTTTGATCAGGAATTCGATTTCTTCGTAAAAACAAAACGTGCGGGCATGCGCCAGTTCCCGTTCCCAGGTTTTCGGGGAAATTTCCACACTGTAAAATTGCGTGAAGCGTCCCTGTTTGTCCGCGCTCGTGCAGGTGACTTTGAGAATGTCGTGGGGGAAAATCGACATCACGGTTTCGCCCATCTGCAACTCGATGGGCGACGTAACCGTGTACGGTTCGCGCCGGTCCGCTTGCGGTACGATCCCCGCCGATTCAATCATCCGGCAATATTCACGGGCACTGCCATCGCCGACCGGCGGCTCGTTGGCGTCCAGTTCCACCACGGCATTGTCAACGCCACAGCCGGCGAGCGCCGCCAGCACGTGCTCCACCGTCTGAACTTTGAAGTTGCCCTTGGAAAGTGTGGTCGAGCGGTTGGTTTCACTGACATTTTCCACTCGCGCCTCCACTTCCGGTTTGCCGTCCAGATCGACGCGCCGAAAACAGATACCGGTGTTGGGCGCCGCCGGCAGGAAAGTCATCTCGACCGGATTGCCGCTATGCAACCCCATCCCGGAGTAGCTGACCGGCTTGCCGATCGTTTGCTGTTGTAACACCCCGGCATTTAACAAATCGCAGCCGCCATTGGCAAGCGGGTAGATGCGCAGCCGCCGAAGTATCGAGGCGGACTTCGGAAAAACGGGCTGCATCCGCCTCGTCAACCCGGCGGCCACCCTCAGCGCCTGCCGTCATACCACGGCTGGCAGGCCGCGCGATTTTTCGAGGTGCGCCGGGGACGGAAAATCATGCCGGCCAGGAAACTTAAAATCTCACGCACCGAATAAAGCTGAAGTTTGCGCGCGGAAGTCTCCAGCGGATGCCGGCGCAAAATGACCATTTTTCGTCCCCGCTGACGGGCCAGTATTTTGAAGCGTTGGCTTAAATCAATTTCCTCCGTGACAAACAGGTCAAGGTTGAATCCTCCCACACCCCGAAACGCCGCGGTTTCACAAAAAATGAACGAGCCCGGCGCCCACCGGGTAATCCGGCTAATCAGATTCCATATTTGCACCCCCATCCGGGCGGTAAGATTTCCGGCAGCCATCTGCATCAGGCAGCCCCCGGCCAGGCATTGGCCGGTTTGAATGGCCGCGGCCACCTCGCCAAACAGTCCCGGTGACGGATACGAATCCGCGTCGATAAACACCAGCCAATTGCCCGTGGCCGCTTCCGCACCGCGATTGCGCGCGCGCCCGATTTGATTCACCGGTTCAAAGACGACCGTCGCGCCCGCGGCACGCGCCAGTTCAGCCGTCCGGTCGGTGGAATTATTATCGCAGACGATGATCTCGGTCTCCCAGCCCGCGCGGGCAAACGCGACGAAGGAGGCCTGAACACTACGCAGCGAATCGGCAATGAGTTTCTCCTCGTTGAAGGCAGGCACAATGACCGAGATTTTCACGCCGCGAACTCTTGTTTAAAGTCCGGTCGGAATTCAACTGCCAAATAACTTTTGTTTGGGATTTTGACTGACAGGACTTAAATTGACTTCATCATGGCCATTGAACAAGAAGTTGCAACCGCGAGTCGAAAGTGTCGGAGAATGGAAAAACTGATTTATGACTGAAACAACGTCTGCTCCTAAAATCACGAAACGCTCTTCCCGGGGACGCAAACTGGCGTTCGTTTTTTGCGGACTCCTGCTGCTGCTGATTATTTTTTACCTGGTTGCCACCAGCGCGGTGTTTTTCAAAGGCGTCATTCTACCCCGCGTCGGCAAGGCGGCGAACGCCGACATCACCGTGACCGACGCTTCGATCAGCCCATTCTCCCAAGTGATCCTGCGCGGATTGAAAGTACAGACGACCGGAACTGAACCGCTGGTCAAGGTGGAGGAAGTGCGGGTGCGTTATGATCTCCGGGCCATTCTCGGTGGGAATATCAAAGTCCAGGAAGTCGAATTGACGTCGCCGGTTGTTGAGATTGTCGAAAACGCCGACGGCACCAGCAATCTTGACCCCTTCACCAAGCCCAAACCGGGTGAAAAGGAAAAGAAAGCTCCCTCGGTGACGAAACCAGGCGCGCCTGTTAAATTCGATTTGCAGAACGTGGCTTTGAAAAACGCCACCATCCGCATGACCAAGAACNNATATGCAACTGAATCGACCCGCTACCGCCACCGCCACGGGGAACGACCAACTCGGCGCGAGTTTGAAAGCCGCTTTCACCCTCGCTCTCGATGCCGGCCTGAATCCGACATCGATCCAGGGTGATGCGAAGCTCACCGTCGGTCAGGCATTGGGTGCGTTCAAGGACCTGGCCGCCTTGACCGGCTCTTTGGTTTGCGACCTGTCACCCACCGAAATCAAACAATGCGCGCTGAGCTTCACGCAATCGGGGAAGAATCTCGGTGCCATTACCGCGAGCGGGCCGCTGGATCTGGCGAAACGCGAAGGCAAGGTCAAGATCGAAGTTTCTTCGATCGACCGGCAGGTGCTGAATCTGGCGGGCGCGGCGATGGGCATGGATTTCAATACGACGGTCCTCAACTCCGGGAATGAAATCGAGCTGTCCAAGAACGGACAATGGATCGCCGTCAACGGCCAGCTCACCGGCACTTCGTTCAGTGTCACGCAAAACAAACAGACCACGCCGCCCGTCAATTTGAGCGTCGCCTACAACCTGACCGTGGATCAAAGCAGCCGGACGGCGCTCGTGGAATCGTTCACGCTCGAAGGCAAACAGAATCAACAGCCCTTGCTGCGCGGCGCGCTCTCCAAACCGATGAAGCTGGACTGGGGCAACACCAACAACGCCGTGGATGAATCCGGGTTCGATCTGGCGTTGACGGATTTGAACCTTGCCGATTGGCGCGCATTTGTTGGCGAACGGGTGTCGGCGGGCATTGTGAACGCAAAGGTAAACCTGCTGTCGCAGCAGGCCGGCAAAAAGTTGAAGCTCGATGTCGCCTCGCAAATCACCGGGCTGTCGGCAACCTTTGGCAGCAACAAGCTTGATCAAGCCGATGTAACAGTTGCCGTCCGTGGACAGGTGGACGATTTCAGCAAAGTCCAGCTTGCGGAATACAGTTTGCAACTGGCACACCAGAAACAATCCACGCTTTCCATCACGGGTTCGGGAACTTACGACACGAAGCGTCAGGACGCCGATCTGCAAGCGAGGTTGGAAACCGCGCTGCCGCAACTCGTATCCGTGGTCGTGCTGCCGGATTTCAAGGCGAGCGCCGGAACGGTCAAATTCAACGGTCACATCACGCAAAAAAACCTGACACCGACGCAGACAAAGAATCCAACCTTCGACCAGACCGTTACCGGTAATCTGCAATTGGAGAATTTCACCGGCCAATTCAGCCAATACAAATTCGAGGGCTTCGGCACCACCGCGGATGTGGACGTTCAAATGAAGGGCCGGCAATTGCAAATCCGCAAGACCGCCGGCTCCTTGCGCGAAGGCGCGAAACCGGGCGGCAGCTTTGATGTCTCGGGCAATTATGACCTCGAAAAGAAGTCCGGCCAACTGGCCCTCAAGCTCGTCGATTTGAATCAAGACGGGTTGCGACCGTTCCTTGAATCGATGCTCGGCGACAAAAAGCTGGTCTCGGTATCCGTGAACGCGACCACCTCAGCAAGTTTCGACGCCTCAGGCGATGCCGCCGTCAATGCGGATTTGCAAATGACGAAACTCGTGGTCAACGATCCGAAGCATCAACTGCCGGCCACGCCGCTCGAAGCCAAACTCCAGGTGGACCTGTCCCTGCGCAAACAAGTTTTGGATTTGCGCCAGTGTCAGGTGACTTTTTCGCCAACGGCGCGCGCCAAAAACGAAGTGCGACTCCAGGGTCAGGTCGATCTGTCCAAAACCAACGCGATCCAGGGCGGCGTGAAATTGCTCGCCGAATCACTCGATGTAACGTTTTACTACGAGCTTTTCGGCGGCCCACCCAAGGCCGCAGGAACCAAGGCACCGAAAACTTCGTCCCCGCCGCCACCCAGAACCGGGCCGGCAGGAACGGGCGAGACCGAACCCGCCGCCGTCAACCTGCCCTTCAAGAATTTTATCGCGGAAGTGAACGTCGGGCGCTTTTTCTTGCGCGAAGTCGAGATCGCCAAATGGCAGACGACCGTGAAACTTGACGGCGGACGTGTCCTGTTGAAGCCGTTTCAACTCACGCTCAACGGCGCGCCGGTCAACGCCAACGTGGATTTGAATCTTGGCGTGCCCGGCTACCAGTACGACGTGGCGTTGAACGCCGACAAAATACCTTTTGCCCCGTTGATAAATTCGTTCCAACCGGAACGAAAGGGGCAAATGGGTGGCGTGCTGTCCGCCAACGCCAGCGTGAAAGGCGCGGGCGTGACCGGAGCGGGTTTTCAAAAGAGCCTGACCGGAGATTTTAATTTCGCTACCACCAATTTAAATCTCTCGCTCGGCAGCGTGAAAAGCCCGTTGATCAAATCCATCATCAACATTGTCATCGCCATCCCCACCTTGCTTAGCAATCCGGTTGCCACCGTCGGCAACTTGCTGGGGCAGTTGACCGGAACCAGCAACAAGGACAACAGCGGCTGGGTCGATCAACTGACGGCGGCGCCGATCAACGTCGTCGTTGTGCGCGGCACCGCTGCCAAAGGACGAATTAATCTGCAGGATGGCACGGTGCGCAGTGATACGTTCGAGGCCAGGGCGCATGGCGACATTGCGTTGGCGCCGGTGTTGACCAATTCAACCTTGAAGATGCCCGTCTCGATTTCGCTCAATCGTTCCCTGGGCGGCAAGATTGGCCTGGTGGGTGCCAACGCGGCGACGAACCAGGCTTACTTCCCGATGCCGGAGTTTCTCACCATGCAGGGCACGGTCGGCGACCCGAAAGCCCACACCGACACAGTCGCCCTCTTCGCCCTGGCAGCAAAGGCGGGTGGCTCGGCCCTGACCGGCGGCAAAGCCGGCGGAATATTGAAAGGGGTGACCGGCCTGTTGACGGGTGAAGGCCTGTCGAACACAAACAGCGCTTCCAGCAACAAACCCGCGCAGTTCAATCCGTTCGACTTGTTCAAGAAGCCGAAGACAAAGCCATAGAGTCTGTTTGAAAACTGTAGCNNGGTGCTTTTTCCAGGCGGCAAGAAGCCGCTACTTTTCAAACAGGCTCTTAGCTCAAGCCGGCCATCCGCCGCAATGCAGTACGTCTTTGCTTCTTTGCATCGCGCTTGCTACACAACCCGCCATGCAAGCGGTCATCGACTATCTTAAACAAAACCAGTCCCGATTCATCCGCGAACTCTGCGACCACGTCTGTTTCCCCAGCGTTTCCGCCCAACCGCAACATCGCAAGGACTTACAGGCTTGCGCCCAATGGCTCACCGGGCATTGCCGCCAGATTGGACTGCAAACCAGCCTTTGCCCGACGGACGGCAACCCCGTCATCGTCGCCAGAACGCCACGCCAAAAATCCGCCTCCTCACGTCAGCGGCCACACTTCCTGGTTTACGGCCATTACGATGTGCAGCCGGCGGAGCCGTTTGAACTGTGGACCTCACCGCCGTTTGAGCCGCGCATCAAAGGCCGCTCCCTTTTCGCTCGTGGCGCGAGCGACAACAAAGGACAACACCTCGCGCATTTGAACGCCGTGGAAGCGTATTTGAAGACCGGCACGGAGTTGCCCTGCGATTTGACGTTCGTGATCGAAGGCGAGGAGGAAGTCGGCAGTAAAAGCCTCGCGCGTTTTCTTCGGCAACACCGCAAGGAGCTGCGTTGTGACGCCGTGGTTATTTCCGACACCGGCATTCCCAGCCTGAAACATCCGGCGCTGACTTACGCGCTGCGCGGCATCGCGGCGTTCGAGATCACCCTGCGCGGCCCGGCGCGCGATTTACATTCGGGCATCTTTGGAGGTTCGGTGGACAACCCGGCGATGGCCTTGTGCCAGTTGCTCGCCCAGCTCCGCGACGAAAATGGCCGCATCGTCATTCCTGGATTTTACGACGACGTCGCGCCACTTTCACGATTCGAGCGAAAGGAACTGGCCCGCTTGCCCTTCAACGACCGCGCCTATCGAGAGTTTCTCGGCGTGCCCCAACTATTCGGCGAGCGCGGGTTCACGCCAACGGAACAACGCACGGCCCGCCCAACGTTGGAAATCAACGGGCTGACGAGCGGTTATCAAGGCGAAGGCAGCAAAACCATTGTGCCGGCCTGGGCGCGCGCCAAAGTGACGATCCGTTTGGTGCCGAACCAGAATCCTGCGCCGATCATCAAGCTCGTGCATAAGCAACTGGCTGAGCTTTGTCCGGCCACCGTGCGGATGGAAATCAAATCCGGTCATGGCGCGGAACCCTACGTCGTCTCGCCCGGGAGCGTCAAAGCGCAGGCGGCCTTGCGCGCATTGGAGCTGGCGTTCCGCCATAAACCGGTGTTGATGCGCGAAGGAGGCTCGATTCCCATCGTCAATGATTTCAAGAAAATTCTCGGTGCGGACACGCTGCTGCTCGGTCTGGCTCTGCCCGATGACAACGCCCATTCACCCAACGAGAAGTTCGACCTCGATTGTTTCGCCAAAGGCCAGTTGATGAGCGCGTATCTGTGGCAGGAGTTGGGTCGCGGATAGGAATATGGCTCGTGCAAAGAATGAGCCTAAGAGCATGTACGGAAAAACTGTTTGGTGTCCCGGCTTTAGCCGGCAAGCACGACCAACGCACGCTAAAGCGTGGACACCAAACGGTAGAATCCGCTCGCCGTCGCATTTCCGTACACGCTCTAAGCACCGAAGAAATCGCGTGGCAGGTTGAAATGCGCGAAAAATACGGCCCAAACCCTGCCGATTGGCTGCCGGAAGAAAAGCTCGCGCACTATGAAAAAAAAGAACCTGCCCACTCCGCAGTGTTGAAAAGTTTGCGAGAGGAAATCAAAAAGGCTGCATCCGCGAAGAAGTCCCGGAAATAAAATATATGCAACTATTCTGTGATAACAAATGTTTCTGTGAGATTTTGGGCCTCTTTAGGCAGGGCGTCCATTCCGATGGACTCTACATATTCAGAAAGCTTGTGCCCGACGAATCTGCCCACGTCAAATCTGTTATGTGGTGTGATAAAGAACCCAGTATGAAGTTGACAAATTGCACAATACGAGATGGCGAAACGATTTTTCCGATTCGTTTCATATCAACAAAAGTGATTAAGGTGAAGTCGGAAGAAGGCTTGGAAAGACCATGCCATCAGGTTACTTTTGTTATTTCGCCACTCCATTAGGACACAATCGGTTTCCAGTTATTCCAGTGAGAGATTTTGGAACGATAATGTGACAAAGTAGAACTAAGCACTATATTTCTCTGTCAAATGCCAGTTGACCGCAGCTTGGGTTAAGTATCTGATCGGGTTGAAATCGGGATTTTAGCGCGGTAATATTCAGGTGTATCGGCTTCGCGCGTTTCTCCTTTTCTGAGTCTTCGCTGAATTAAGCCTGATGGTTAAGCGATATGCACAAAAAGCAAAAAGTTTTGACGGTTCTGGTCGCCATCGTCGTCGGCATAACGGGATTCAGTTACTTTGCGGCGGATAAGCCAGAAATAGCACCATACTTATTTGGTTTGCTCCTTTTGGGGATCATCTACGCGGCTCTTTTTTTTGTCCTCAAGCCCACCAAAAGCGAAGAACAGAATTCTAAGAGTCAGCCACCACCGGCTTTCTCACCGCCGGCGAAAATCCGGGAATCAAGACTGCCATCACAGCACGGCGCTGTGGGAACCAGCTTCGGCAGCCAACATAGTGCCGAGACGGAGCCGTCCCCGACCATTCCGTTGCTCACAGTTCCACTGCAACCCGCCTTGGACGAGCCGCCCGCGAACATACCTGCGCCTATTGCTGAACCGTTACCTGCCACACAGCCGGGGCGCACGATTCATTGTGACATTGGCTGGAAGGAAGTGGTCACCTGGTTGCTGATCCTCTGCGCTGCGTCTTTGTTCGCTGGAATTGTGGACAATTTCTTAGAAAACCTGAAGACCAACCTCGCGTGGACCCTCGGTACCTTTGTAGCCCCTCTGGTTCTGATACCGATCGGTGCTGTGGTTGGCGCCCCGTTCTGGTTCTTCGTTTGGCTTTCAAAGAGTCCTGATCGGGTTTCTTTCAAGCCGTTTGTTCTGCTTGGCACGGCAATAATCATCGTGCTGGGTTCCGCAGGCAGGCACTATGCCAGGCACTACGCCGAGTCACAATTAGAGAATGAGAGGCGGACGGCTTTATCGAGGCTAGAGAATGAACGACGAACGACATTATCGAGCCTAGAGCTTGTCGATGCAAGATTGAGTCATGTCGGGACTGGCAATTCGCTCGTTAAAGCCTACCGCGAACAAGTGCCCACCGACCAGCGCAGCGACGATGAGTTGACGCTGTTGTTGGGCAAACAGCACGACCAGGATAGCAGCTTCGCCAGTGTGCCCGATTTCGTAGAGGATTACCAAAGAGTGAAGCTGCGTCCGGACTTTTCCTTTGATAAGATTGAGGGCAAAATACGGAACAACGGCTCCAAGACTTTATCCCGTTTAACACTTAAGATTCTGATTTACGCTTCGGATGGAGGACTTGTCGGCGAATACCCTTTAACGCTTTACTCCGACATCCCTCCTTACGAGATGAAGTCATTCTCGGAGAATGTAAAAATTGAGCGAGTACCAAAGGGGTTCAAATGGAACCACCAATTTGTTGATGGAAATTTCCGCTGATAATTCTTTGCGTGAATCGCTAACCATCGGTTTGCGCTCCATCCAGCATCCGGTCTGCCGTCGCGTGCTTGAGCGGCTGCCGAAGAAATAATTTCAGTTTCGCCTATCTAAGTAATGATGCCGTTCGCCTCAAACTCCAGCCACGCGGCAAAGCGCCCATCCGCTGAGAGAGCCGGAGGGGTCATATTATTTTTTGGAGCACTCAAGCAGCTCATCCAAAAGTGTACGTATCTGATTGCGATAGTCGCCTGTTTCAAACTGATACTTTACCTGGTATGACACG
>PLJQ01000158.1 GCA_003140275.1 Limisphaerales bacterium | reverse complement strand
CCGTAAGTTTCAAAACCGTCCGCCGTCGGGCCGACGGAGTCGCCGGCATTGTCACCGGTGCAGTCCGCGATCACACCGGGGTTCTTCGGGTCATCTTCGGGAAGTTTGAAAACGATTTTCATCAGGTCGCTGCCGATGTCTGCGATCTTGGTGAAGATGCCGCCACAGATACGCAGCACCGAAGCCCCGAGCGATTCACCGATGGCAAAACCGATGAAGCACGGTCCGACGAGTTCGCGCGGCAGGAACATCAGGATGCAAATCATGAAGAACAGTTCGACGGCGACGAGCAGCAACCCGACGCTCATGCCGGAGCGGAGCGGGATGCTCAGGGTGGCGAGCGGGTTGCCCTTGAGCGCGGAGAACGCGGTGCGAGAATTGGAGACGGTGTTGATTCGGATACCGAACCACGCCACGCCGTAAGAGCCGAGGATGCCGAGAACGGAGGCGAGAAGAATGACAACGACGTGATTCACGGAGTTTCCCTGAAGGACCTTGAAGTAGTAAATCATGCAGGCTGCGATCAACACCCAAAGGATCGCGAGGAATCTGCCCTGCGTGAACAAGTAGGTTTTACAGGTCTCCCAAATCGTGTGGGAGACTTTGGCCATGCTCTCATGCACATCCAGCGCCTTGGTCTGTTTGTATTGCAGCAGGCCGAACAACGCGCCGACGGCACAGATCCCTATGCCGATATACATGAGCATGGAACCGGTTACGCCGCCCAGACCGTCGAACTTCACTTGCGTCAAGTCGGGAATATGAATGTCTGCTTCACTGGCGTATGCGCCCGTTGAGCCAACAAGCAGTGTGAACGTTAGCACGCCCCAGAACCAAAGTTTATTTTTCAGCATAAAATTTAACAGGCGGGGACTATGGCAAAAGGAACCGGCCGATTGCCAACAAAATTTTCAGTTTTCGTGGATTGCCTCCGAATCATTACGATGAGTGTTGGAAAAGCGATCAGGGTGGCGCGGGGCGGGCTTCAAAGTCACAGGAAGAGCCATCCTGAAAGGGCGAAGCGCAAGGCCTCAAAGGCCTCATTTCATCAGCGAGGTGATGTGCCGGAACAGATTGGTCGGTTCGATAAAACTCCGGTTGCCCATAATGGTGCAAGCTTCGGCGCCGACCACATTGGCGATGAAACCAAGCACCGTTGGCGGCACCTCGAGCGCGGCGCAAGGCGCCGTAACTGCCAGAACGGCGTCACCGGCACCAACGCGGTCCACCACCCGGATGGAGAAGGCGGGCACACGGAACACACCTTGTTTGTGATCGTGAATCATGCAACCGTAACTCCCTTGAGTGATCAACCATTTACGGCTGGCGATTCGCTCGACAAGATTCCGGACCAGGATTTCCAATTCCACGTTCAGTTGCCTTGCGTCGAGCCGCAATTCCATTTCACCGATGGAAACGTAGTCAGCCCGCGCATACTTGGAGATCGTGTTAAAGCCCCGGTTCCCGGCATTGGTTTGCGTGCTTACGGCGAGGAACTTCGCCTTCTCACAAATCAGTCGCTTGCCTCGTTCAGTGAGCAACCCATGGCCATAGTCAGCAACGATCACAACGTCGTACTGCGGCAGCAGTTTCTCCAGCGACCGGCAGAATTCCTGTTCCACTGGGTCCGGCAAACCTTCATCGCGCATCACGTACACCTCGAACAGCTTGCTGCCGGGGTATTCCTGGAGAAAGCGCTGCTTTATTATGGTCGGGCAGCCCGGCAAACGGACAAAATGAGGGACCACATTGCCATTCAATTTGGAGCGAATGAAATCTTCGCAAGGGTTGACATCACCGAGTGAACTCAACACAGCAACCTCGTCGCAGAAATTCGAAACGTGGTTGGCGATGGCCAGGACGCCACCCACATATTTTTCGGTGCGGTTGTGCAGCGCCGCAAGGATCGATTCTTTACCCGATTTACCCAACACGGAGCAAAACTGGTATTCGTCAATAATCGTTTCGCCGATGATGAGGACCTTGAGTTTGCGAATGGCTTGGAGGTAGCCAACGATTTCCTCGGGCGTATGCTGGGTGCGGAACTGCTCCAAAAACGTCTTCGTTTCGGGCGTGAAGACTTCCATAAACCGGTTGATGAGCGTTGAGGCGCTGTAGGTCTCCTCGTCGGTATAAACGAGTTTCCCCCCCACCCGCTCGATGGCCTCCTCCTCCTTCTCGATGGCATCGGAATGGTCTCGTTTGCCCGATTCACAAACGACCCCTTTTACGAAGAGGTTGGGTTTGAGCAACTGAATCGTCTCAACGGCTGTCGGCCACTCGTTGATGGCAACGTAATCAACACAGGACAATGAGGCCAAGGCTTCCACGCGCAGCTTCTCCGGGAAAGCAGGGCGATGCGGTCCTTTGCGCACAAAGTTATCCGGAGTCAGCGTAACGACAAGCACATCACCCAGCTTTCGCGCCGCCTCCAGGTGCTTGATATGCCCAATGTGAAGCAGGTCGAAAACTCCGTGACAGTGGACGATTTTTTTTCCCTGCTCCCGCTGAGAAATCAGAATCTTGGCGAGATCTCCCACTCGCTTGACTTTGTTGTTGGTTGTTTCCATTTCGTTTTACGTCGCCAGTTTCGCTTCCAGCTCGCCAACGGCTCTATCCGTGTGAATCTACATACAAATATAACCAGCTTGAACATGTCGCAAAGGTCCTATGTGTGGCTATCGGATTCGCAAACTTTTGCCGGGTTAAAGCTCGCCCGCGACGCACCACGACATCGCCTCGCCAATGGCAAGAGACGCGGTGTCCGCCGGACTGGGTGTATTTAAGACGCGAAGCGCATTAACACCAAGCACAAATCAAAACCCCCAGACCAGCCTTGCGGTATGAGGTTTCTACGGTGTGGGTGAATCGTTTTGTGAACAATTGTTTGATGTGTCAACTGCAACCGCTTTGTGTTTTGTTCGTGCGAAAGTTTGCTGTTGGCCGGAAGTATTTTTTGGATATGTTCACAGCGCTGTCGATTTAAAATCAATTTTTATGCGCACCAAAACGACCCGAACCCCGCCGGGCAACTCCGGCCGACGCGATTTCTTTATCCTGCTATTCTGTTTAGTGGCGGTCTTGTCCGCGCTCTTCCACAAGAGCTTTCAACCGGGACAGGTGATTTTCAGCAACGATGGTCCGTTGGGCGCGCTCGTTTCCCAGTCGGACAGCACTCTCAGCAATATTAAAAGTGTTTGGCAACCTTTGAATTGGCTTGGGACCGCCCAGCCCAGTGTCGCTCCGTCGCTGGTCACCGGCATTTTACTGCTATCTGGACCGTTCCTATATTCAAAAATCCTCCCCCCGATTTCTCTTTTGTTTCTCGGACTATGCGCCTGGTTTTATTTTCGGCAGTTGCGCTTTAGCAGCACTGTTTGCGTCATCGGCGGCATCGCGGCTGCTTTGCACATGGGCTATTTTTCCAGCGCTTGCTGGGGGCAGTACTCCCGCCCCCTGGCATTGGCCGCCGCGTTCCTCGCGTTAGCCGCCTTGCAAAACAGCTCGTCCAGACATCAATGGGCTAAGACTCTTCTGGCCGGCATGGCGGTGGGGTTTGGGATCATGGAAAGCTTTGACCTTGGTGCCCTCTTCAGTCCGTTCATAGCAATGTTCGTACTCTTTCAAGCGTTGACCAGCGACGGGCCGCCCGTTAAGAAATGGATGCATGGTGTTGTTCGGGTCGTATTGGTTGCCGTATTTGCTGCTTTAGTCTCTGCACATACTCTGAATACGTTGGTAGGCACGCAAATCAAAGGAGTGGCTGGCATGCAACAGGATGAAATGACCCGGCAGGCACGTTGGGATTGGGCAACGCAATGGAGTTTACCGAAGGTAGAAACGCCGCAGCTTGTGGTACCCGGTCTCTTTGGCTATCGCATGGATACGCCTGGAGGAGGCAATTACTGGGGTTCCATGGGGCAAGATGCTGAATGGGAACGGTATTTCGCTTCCGGTCGGCAGGGGCCGCCGCCGCGCGGCGGAATGCTTCGCTTTTCCGGCGGCGGTACGTATGCCGGGCTGCTCGTCGTGGTATTGGCTTTTTGGGCAGCGATCCAAACTTTCCGAAAACAAAACTCTCCTTTCACCGTCAGCGAACGAAAATACATTTGGTTCTGGTCAGGTATGGCGGTGGTTTCACTCTTGCTGGCCTTTGGCCGGCACGCGCCGTTTTACAAGTTTTTTTACGCATTGCCTTACGCCTCAACGTTTCGAATTCCGGGCAAGTTCACGCAACCTTTTGATTGGGCTTTGCTGGTGATTTTCGGTTACGGCTTGCAGGGATTCAGTCGCCTTTATCTGGAAAAAGCGAAAGCAGTCGCCAAGGGCGCTCAGCTAAAGAACTGGTGGGCAAAGGCCATGGCTGCCGACCCAAAATGGATCATGGGATCCATTTTCGCCTTGGTTGCCAGCTTGCTCGGCTGGCTTGTTTATGCCTCGTCAAGCCAGCAGCTTGAACACTACATATTTGAGTTACAGCGCCTTGAAAATCCCTCCCCCGATCCTGCTATGGCACACGCGATGGCCCAATTCAGTGTGCATCAGGTCGGTTGGTTTGTCCTTTTCCTGACGCTCACACTGGGTTTGCTTGCGTTTATCATGAGCGGTCAGTTCGCTGGCGGACGCGCGAGGTGGGGCGCAATTCTGGTGGGCCTGCTGCTCACGATTGATCTGGCCCGCGCAAACCTGCCGTGGATTGTTTATTACAACTATGAGGAGAAATATATCCAGGCTGCAAACAATCCCGTGATTGAATTTCTAAAGCAGAAACCTTACGAGCATCGGGTGGCTTTGTTGCCCTTCCAGACACCTCCCCAGCTTTCCGCCATCCAGCAAGTTTATCAGATTGAATGGCTGCAACATCTTTTTCAGTACTACAAAATCCAGTCGCTCGACATTGTGCAGATGCCCCGCGCGCCGGAAGACTTGACGGCATTCGAGGGGGCTTTGCGCGTTCAAGGCACGCCATTGACTCGACGATGGGAATTGACCAATACGCGTTACCTGCTCGGCGCAGCCGGTTTCCTTGAACCGCTCAACCAGCAAATCGACCCGGTACTAAAGCGTTTCAAAATTCACACGACGTTTAATTTTTACCAAACCGCGCAAGGCGGCCCCATCCTGGTTCAAACCAATTCCACGGGCCCCTACGCTCTGATCGAATTCACCGGGGCGCTGCCGCGCGGCAAACTTTACGCCAACTGGCAGGTGAGCACCAATGATGAAGCGACTTTGAAACGATTGGCCAGTCCCGCGTTTGACCCATCTCAAACCGTGCTGGTCGCCAACGAACTTCCCGCGACGACCTCGTCCGCTTCTACCAACCAAAACGCTGGAATGGTGGAGTTTATCAGCTACGCTCCCAAGCGAATTATGCTGCGCGCTCAAACCGAACTCCCTTCGGTGCTTTTGTTGGACGACCACTTTGATCCGAAATGGCAGGTGTTGGTTGACTCACAACNNCCACTCTGCTGCGCTGCAATTACCTGCTGCGTGGAGTTCATCTGCCGGTGGGCAAACATGAGGTGGAGTTTCGTTTCTCCGCGGGCGCGCGAAGTCTTTACATCAGCCTTGCGTCCATGCTCGCCGGTTTATCGCTGCTCGCTTTTGTAATCGTGTCGAACAAGCGGCAGTCCACCTGAAAACTTTGCGCGCCAGTTCAATTCAGACGGCTCCACTTTTGCACACGCCTGCTGCAATGATGCTGCCGGTATTACGCGACTCCAGAAAGACAAAGGTTGTGCAACGGTTGAAGCACGTTTACTAACGAGCGAACTTTTATGGACCAATCGAATCCCAAACGGGAAATTGTTTTCCGGTCGCCCTGGTTTCAAATCCTCGCCCGCCAACCGCCTGGAGTTGACCAGCCGTATTATGCGATTCAAAGTCCCGACGTAGCCGTTATTGTTGCCGTGAATGATCGAGGAGAACTTTTGTTGGTGCGCCAGTTTCGTCCGGCTGTGGACCTGATGACGCTCGAACTACCCGCCGGCCACATCGAGTCGGACGAAACTCCCGAGGAAGCGGCGCGCAAGGAGTTGCGGGAGGAAACCGGCCACGAGGCGGGAACATTGGAATTGCTGACGAAAGTGTCACCCTCCACAGCCCGGTTCACGAACCGCTTATGGTGCTTTTTTGCTTCCAACGTCAAGCCGTGTCAACGAGCGCAACCCCGCGAAGCTGGAGTCGATTTCCTCTATTACGAACGCGACATTCGATCCCTCCTCGACGAGAAAGAATTCATCAGTGCCGCAAGCTACGCGGCCATGTTTGCAGCCGTCGTGCGAGGGCGACTGAAAATCTGAGTGACCGGCCAGGTGCAAATTTGATTGCAGTCTGAACCTCACAACAATTAAAGAAGACGATTTACATGAAAATTCTAATCACCGGCGCGGCCGGTTATATTGGTTCGGTGTTGACCCCCACGCTGCTGTCGCTGGGCCACGAGGTGACGGCCCTGGACAATTTTTATTTTCGCCAGAACAGTTTAACCGACTGCTGCCGTTACAACACTTTCCAGATGGTGCGCGGCGATTGCCGGGACGAATCGCTGATGAAATCTCTCGTCACCAAAGCAGACGTTGTTATTCCACTGGCGGCGCTGGTCGGCGCACCCATGTGCGACGGCGATCGCGTCGCCGCGCAGACCACCAACTGCGACGCCGTGGCAATGCTTTGTCGGCTGACGAGCAAACAACAATGGGTCATCATGCCCGTGACGAACAGCGGCTACGGCATCGGCGAAAAAGACAAACACTGCACCGAGGACACGCCGTTGCGCCCGCTCTCGCTTTATGGCATCACGAAGGTGAAGGCCGAAGAGGCGGTCTTGCAACGCGAAAACAGCATCAGTTTTCGGTTGGCAACCGTGTTCGGCATGTCTCCTCGCATGCGGCTCGACCTGCTTGTGAATGATTTTGTTTACCGCGCGATGCACGACCGCGCGGTGGTGATTTTCGAAGGGCACTTCAAACGTAATTACATTCACATTCAGGACGTCGTCCGCGCGTTTGTGCATGGGTTGAGCAACTTTGAAAAAATGAAAGGCAGGCCTTACAACGCCGGCCTGGACGACGCAAACTTGTCAAAACTCGAACTCTGCGCCGTCATCCAGAAACACTTGCCGAAGTTCGTTTACCTCGAAGCGCCAATCGGGGAAGACCCGGACAAGCGCGACTACATCGTTTCGAATGCCCGCCTGGCGGCGACCGGGTTCATGACTGAGTGGAGCCTGGATCGCGGGATTGTCGAATTGATGAAAGGTTACACAATTTTGCGGAACAGCGTTTACGCGAACGTCTGACCGATAATTGCCGGCTAAACAAAATGTATGAGTGGCAGGCCTCTTCAGGTGGTGGCTGTGGTTTTGGCCGGCGGCCTGGGAACGCGGATTCAACACCTGGTGCCGGGACTGCCAAAACCGATGGTGCCGGTGGCGGGCAGGCCTTTCCTGGAATGGGTTGTCCGTTACCTGGTCAAGCAAGGCATTCGCAAAGTAATTATTTCCTCCGGCTACCTCGCGGAAACTATAGAGCGACATTTTCAAAATTCCATGATACAGAATGTCGCCATCGCTTGCATTGCGGAACACACTCCGCTCGGAACCGGCGGCGGACTGCGGCATGTGGCCCGCCTCAGTAGCGAACGACCTGACGCGTGGCTCGTCTTGAATGGAGATACGTTGGCATTTGCCGATCTAGGCAAGGTGATTTCCGTGTTGAACACACCGGAGCAAGCCGGGGTGATTATTGGGCGCGAAGTATCGGACACGTCACGCTATGGGACGATGGTCGTTGGTTCAGCGGGAGAATTGTTGGGATTCGCAGAGAAGCGGCCGGGCAAGGGCCTTATTAATGCAGGGATTTATTTATTGAAAGATTCGGTGGTCCGGGAATTCCCGGATCGAGTGCCTTTAAGTTTGGAAGCGGATGTTTTTCCGCAACTGGTCGAGCGTAAGATTCCGCTCAAGGTGTGTGTGATTGATACACCCTTCCTTGACATCGGCACGCCGGAGTCATTGCAACGCGCTCAATCTTTTGTCCAAGCAAACCGGGCGCAGTTTGCTGAATAACGGCCCGTATAATTCCGAGATCAGCGGCACGGCCGGACTGCGGACCATGAGATGAATCAAACCGTACAGAGTATGTTTGGCAAAAAGGCAGCCGTGGCCGGCACGGAGATTTTGCTGGGTGTCGGGGTTGTCGTGTTAAATGAGTCCGGCTGGATGTTACTCGAGAAGCGCAAGGACTGCGGCCTTTGGGGACTGCTCGGTGGTAAAATCGAGCCGGGCGAGTCCATTGCTGATGCCGCCGTTCGCGAAGTCCGGGAGGAAAGCGGACTTACGATCGAGATCGTTCGTTTGATTGGGGTTTATTCAGAGTTGGCTGAACGGATTGTAACATTTGATAATGGGGACGTGCGACACAGAATTGATATTATTGTGGAAGCAAAAATTATTTCCGGAAAACCCGCTTGTAGCCAGGAGAGCGAAAGGCTGGAGTTTTTTGAAGCCGCTTCGCTACCGGCTGAAATATGTCCTCCGGCCAAAGCGCCGTTGGAAGATTATGCAAACGGGCGAAGCGGGATGATTCGTTAGACAAAACTTATGATTATCAGCCGGACACCTTTCCGAATCTCCTTTTTCGGCGGTGGCACCGATTACCCCGCTTGGTATCGTCAACACGGTGGCAGCGTCTTGGCGGCCACCATAAACAAATACTGCTATCTGACGTGCCGGTATCTGCCGCCGTTTTTCGAGCATCGCATTCGTGTCGTCTATTCCAAAATCGAAATGTGCCAGAAGGTGGAGGAAGTGGTTCATCCCGCCGTACGCGAAACCCTGCGTAGTCTAAAAATCGAGCGCGGGATGGAGATTCACCACGATGGCGATCTGCCAGGACGCAGCGGGATGGGGTCAAGTTCCGCGTTCACCGTAGGGCTTTTGCACGCACTCTACGGTCTCAAGGGCCAGACCACCGGCAAGAAACAACTGGCTTCCGAGAGCATCCATATTGAACAAGACATTCTCAACGAAACCGTCGGTTCTCAAGACCAGGTCTGCGCCGCTTACGGGGGGTTGAACCGGATTCATTTTTCGCAAAACGGCGATTTCTCCGTCCAACCGATGACTCTCACGCGCGAACGTCTCAGCGAACTGAACTCGTGCCTGATGTTGTTTTACACAGGGATCAAACGGACCGCATCGGAGGTCGCTTCCAGCTATGCCACTAACGTTGAACGTCGGTCCGAGTTGTTAATACTGATGCAGGACTATGTCGATCAAAGCTGCGCGGTTTTGAATGGCAAAGATGACCTGACGGCCTTTGGCGAACTGCTGCACAAGACTTGGGATGCCAAACGCAGTCTGAGCGATAAAGTCTCCAATCCGCAAGTGGATGCGCTTTACAACGAGGCGCGCGCAGCCGGGGCTATCGGCGGCAAACTTCTGGGTGCCGGCGGAGGCGGTTTCATTTTGTTGTTTGTTCTGCCCAACGACCGGGCCAAGGTCCGCAACCGCCTCAGTCGGCTCATTCATGTCCCGTTCGAGTTTGAGTTTTCCGGCAGCCAGATCATTTACTTCGATTTGGAAGAAGACTTTGCCGAGCATGACAAAGCGCGCGATAGTCAGCACATTGAGGCGTTCCGCGAACTGAACCCAGACTCATCGCGATCCGCTTCTTGAATCGTAGCTACTGGCTGGAAGGCGAAGGATTTCACACCGTCTCGCCGCGCCCTGAGGCATTCTTCAATGCGATACAATGACCATAATTACGACACAAATAACGCTTGATTAGTGTTGACAGGCCAAGACTTAAGTCGTAAAAGAATGCTTAATGTTTCCACCCAGCTACTTTTCCACACGAGGGCGGCCAACTAACTAAATTAGGACAATTATGAAGACCCCTCTCGTCCGATCTTTCCAATGCTTCACAACTGCCATTGCCGTTGTGTCGGGGATGATCGCTACTATCGCTTCGGCGGAGGCAAATTGTGTTTCTTCGCCTTCGGGTTTGGTGAGTTGGTGGCGGGCGGAAAGCAATGCGTTGGACAGCGCGGATGGGAATAATGGCGCATTGCGGGGCGACGTGACTTTTGTGCCGGGCACGGTGGGTCAGGCCTTCAGTTTCAACGGCAGCAATGCTTATGTCGAAGTGCCCAGCGCTCCCGGCTTGAAGCCAACCGGTCCATTCAGCGTGGAGACTTGGATTAATTACGCGAGTGTGACGCAGCCGTACGGCGACATGATTGTTGCCAAAGGCCAGGATGTCGAGGGGCCGTTTGATTGGGCAATGAGCGTCAGTCCGGTGCAGAAGCTCAGGCCGCATGTGAAGGTGGGCGCGAATTGGATTTACTTTGATTGCGCGCCCACGCTCAGCCCCGGCGTCTGGTATCACGTGGCCATGGTTTATGACGGCTCGACGGTCCGGGGTTTTGTGAACGGGGTGTTGGAAGGGTCGCAGGCGGTTTCGGGGCAATTGCAGGCGACAGACTTTCCGTTGAAGATTGGTGCCGGCGCGCCGGTCAACGGCACGTCAAGCAAGGACTGGTTCGCGGGTTTGATCGACGAGGTTTCGATTTACAACCGGGCGTTGACGCTTGGTGAGATTCAAGCGATCTTCAACGCCGCCAGCGCCGGCAAGTGTGCGATGCCTCCGACGATCACGATGCAGCCCGTCAGTCAGACGGTCACGGAAGGCCAGAACGCAACCTTTATGGTCACGGCGGACGGCACTCCGCAGTTGCGGTATCAATGGCGGTTTGGCGTGGCGAACATCGGCGGGGCCACCAATTCCTCGCTCACGTTGAGCAATGCGCAGTTTAGCGACGCGGGCAATTACAGTGTGGTGGTGGGCAATGGTTTTGATTTCATCAACAGTTCCAACGCCACGTTGACGGTCAATCGTGTGCCGGTGGCCATTCCGCAATCCCTCGCGGTCAACCAGGATACGCTCCTGCCCATCACGCTGACCGGTTCGGACGCGGACGGCGATGCGTTGACCTACCTGGTCGTGGGCTTGCCGGCGCACGGACAACTGAC
>PLJQ01000279.1 GCA_003140275.1 Limisphaerales bacterium | reverse complement strand
CGCGGCACCACGCCGTCTTGCGTCAGAAAATTCGGACTGAGCCGGCCGATGGCGCCAAATGCGCGTTTGCGACACTTCCAGAGGTCGGCCCGTTCCTGATCGGTCTTGGCCACGCGAACTTCCCACGCGCGATTCTTTTTACATATTTCAATAACGCGCTCGGCCTGTCGTTCAAGTCCTGCTGCCAGCCCGTCAAGCTCGACGATCAGCACGGCCCCGGCATCGATTGGAAAACCGAATTGATACGCCGCTTCGACGGCTTGCGTGATGAGTTGATCCATCATTTCCAACGCAGCAGGGACAATCCCAGCACCGATGATATCGCTCACGCTCTGGCTGGCATCATCGACACTTTCAAACACGCCAAGCATCGTCTTGTAGGCTTGCGGTGCCCGGATGAGCCGGACCAGAACGCGCGTAACGATGCCAAACATTCCTTCGCAGCCGATGACAACTCCGCGCAGGTCGTAACCATCAACTTCTTCGCCGCCGTCCGGCGTCGTACCAAGCCAGACGATTTCGCCGTCGGGTAAAACCATCTCGAAACCGAGGATGTGGTCCGTCGTAACCCCGTATTTCAACGTGTGCGGTCCGCCGGAATTGGTGCCGACATTGCCGCCGATGGTGCAANNTTCTCCGCCACGTTGCCGCCGATGGTGCAAGCGGGCTGACTGGAGGGGTCGGGCGCGTAAAGCAAGCCGTGCGATTTGACGGCGTTCGTCACCCAGGCATTGACACAGCCGGCTTCGACGAGCGCGCGGCGATTGCGATAATCCACCGCCAGAACTTTATTCATCCTTGTCAGCGCGATCATCACGCCGCCCGTAACCGCCAGCACGGTCCCGCTTAGACTTGTTCCGGCACCGCGCGGAATGATGGGCAGATTATTCCTGGCGCAGAATTTGACGATGGCCGCGACCTGCTCCGTTGTCTGCGGCAACACGACAACATTGGGCAAACTCTTCTCCATGGTGTAGGCGTCACATTCATAGACGCGAAGTTCGGCAGGATTGGCCAAAACCCCGTCGCCCCCAACGATCGCGCGCAGTTCATCCACCCGTTGAGAGGTGAAAGGTTCAATGGTAGGTACCGGCATTGACGACAACTTAGACAAATCCGTCGGAGCTGTCGAGTGAGCAGCAGCACGCTAGCCTTGGAAGCGGTTGCGAAACAGACTCAGATCAAAGCGTGATTTTCCATCGTTGAGAAGTTCAGCAAGGATTTCACCAATGACAGAGGAGAATTTGAATCCGTGACCGGAGCAAGGACTGGCAATTGTCACCTGAGGAAAAGCCGGATGCGCATCAATGAAGAAATGTTCGTCCGGCGTGTTCGTGTACATGCAGACGGCGCTGGAGCGCAATGGCCCGTCGGCATCCGGCAGAAATTTTCTTACGAGCCGGCGCATGGTCTCAATTTCTTGCGCCGCCACTTCACGGTTGATGGAGTCCGGATGGGTGGGTTCGCCCTCGTGATGGCGGGCGACTTTCACGCCGTTCCCCAGATCGGGAAAGCCATAGAAGAATTTTGCCGGCTCAGGTTCCCAAATGTGAATCGGGCAGCATTCAGGATGAAATTGAGCCGGATTGCTTTTCGTCTCAAACCAAAATTGAACCTGACGCTCCATGGTGAACGGCAAGTTCAAATCCGGCAGAAACAAGCCAATCCAACTACCGGCCGTCAAAACCAGGCGTTCCGCCAGATATTCGCGCCGGCTGGTAATCACGCGCACACCGGAGGAATCCGGTTTCCAACTCAAGACCTGTTCTTCAAAACGCAACGATGCGCCGTGCATAAGAGCCGCGGTCAAATGCGCCTGGACACATGTTTCCGGAAAAAGAATTCCCGCGCGCGGCTCCCACACCGCGACCATATCGTCTCCCGGTCTGAGCGCGGGGAATCGCCGCACGACGTCGGCCGCCGAAAGCATCTCGTATCGCAACTGATGTTCCTCGGCGCTTTGTTTCGCGCCGCTTACGATCACTCCGTCCGGACGACCAATCATCAACCCGCCGGTTTGCCGAAGCAGCTTTTCTCCCGATTCGTCCTCCAATTGTGTCCACAACTCGTAAGCCCGTCGAAGGAGTGGAACATAAAGCGGATGTTCGAAGTATGCTTCGCGAATGATCCGCGTCTGGCCATGGGAAGAACCGAACGCGTGCGGCGGAGTGAAGCGATCCAGACCAAGAACCTTCCGGCCGCTTTTTGCGAGGTGATAAGACGCGGCGCTGTCCATTGCGCCCAGGCCAACCACAATCACGTTAAGGGGTTTTGACATCCGCCAGTTTCAGACAACGTTCACCACCAAAGGTCCCGCAGCGGTTCTATCAAATGGTTTGCTCCTGTCGAGCGATCACAATATTCTCCGGGCCGCAAAAGCCATGAAGTCTGATCGGCCACAACGCATGGATCACGCTGGAATCATCTTTTCCCGCCGAACTTTTTTGCAACGTGTCGCGTTGGGCATCAGCGGCGCGGTTTTGTCTGCTGCGGTGCCCGGCAATTCGCTTTTCGCCGCCTCGTCACTCAAGCGTCCCCGCGATCTCATCGGCTTTACCGAGTTTCGGACGAATCTGCCGGGCGGACGGCACGCGAATGGAATCTCCATGCGCGCTGGTGCGGTGCGGGCCGACGGAACCCGTCATCGACGGCTGGCCGGCGAACTTTCCCGCAAACCAAATACCTGGACGCAATTCGCCGGCTGGTCGCCGGACGGTCATCAAGCGATCGTCGGCTGCGGGTGGGAAAGCCCGGAAAATGCGGCATGGGAGGAAGAACACAAAACTTTTCGATTCACGGCGGAGGGTTGGCTGTACGACACGCTGCTTCTCGATCTGGGAAGCGGCAAACTCACCAACGTCACCGCGGTCGAGCGCGCGAGCTTTTACAATACCGGCGTGTTCTTCTGGCCGAACCATCCGGGCAAGCTGGGGTTCCAGGCACTCATTGGCGGCGACTCGCATCCGTTCAGCATGAGTCTGGACGGGCGCAATAAAAAGGACCTCACCGAAAATTCCAAAGAGTTTGCCTACGGCTTCAACGCGTCGCCGGATGGAAAACAAATTGCCTACCACAAAAGTTATCAGATTTTTATCGCCGACGCCGATGGCGCGAATGCCAGACGCATTGACACCGGGCAGCCGTTTAACTTCGCGCCAAAGTGGTCGCCGGATGGCGAGTGGCTGTTGTTCGTCGCGGGCGAACATTACAACTGTCACCCGTTCATTGTTCGACGCGACGGCAGCGGCCTGCGCAAGGTGGCCGACCGCCAGGGTTACCGGGGCGTGGTGGAATTTCTGGATGTCCCGGATTTCCACGGGGGCAGCAGCGACGTTCCCCTTTGGTCGCCCGATGAGNNGGTTTACTACACCGCAAAAGTTCGCGAAAGCATCGAGTTGATGCGCGTCTCGCTGGCCGGAAAAATCGAACAACTGACCCAAACACAAAGCGGCCGACTCAACTATCACCCCACGTTTTCTCCTGATGGCGAATGGCTGGTGTTCGGTTCAAACCGCAGCGGCACACGCCAGCTGTACGTGATGCGCGCCGGGGAAGGCGACGCCTGGCCCATCACCCACGTCAAACCTGGCTGGGGCGCGATGTGGGCGTACTGGCAACCGCCGCTGGTGAGCGCCAAGAAAACAAAGGGAAAGAGCTGATGGAGCGCTGGGGATTTTTTCCGGAACTAATTGCGTTGG
This sequence comes from Limisphaerales bacterium, assembly GCA_003140275.1. Lineage (GTDB taxonomy): Bacteria > Verrucomicrobiota > Verrucomicrobiia > Limisphaerales > PALSA-1396 > PALSA-1396. The sequence goes on along the minus strand of PLJQ01000279.1, from coordinate 2,919 downwards.
CCGGCAGCGGACTGATTTTCGCCCAGTCCGCGCCCGGACAGGCGTCCACGAACCAGTTTCAATTCAATGATTATCTGTTGGTGCCGGTGCGTGTTCATTTGCTGGCAGCCAAAGACTCGCCCGCCATTCAAACCACCCTCACCGAAGGAGACATCACCCGGATTCTGAAAAAAGTGAATGGCGTGTGGGCGCAGGCTGGCCTTTGCTTCTATCGCGAATCGCTGCTCAACGGGGAAGCCGCCAACCCTGAGAACTTCGCGCAATTGCCGGCCCAAGCCGATCGCGGCGCGCTGTTGGAGCTGCGCCCGGTGAAATCGAGAGCGACCAATATGTTTCACGTTTATTATCTCAAGAACATGTCCATGAATGGCATTTATTTTCCAGAGGGCATTTTTGTGAAAGACACTGCGTCACTGCGAAAAGTGGAGGGTGGCATCGACGAACCAATTCCGCGGGTGACGTCACATGAGCTTGGTCATGCATTCGGCCTGCAACACCGACAAAACACGACCAACCTCATGGCTTCGGGCACCACCGGCACCTGGCTTAATGTGTCCGAAATAAATCAGGCTCGTGAAGTGGCCAAGAGATTCGAGTGGATTGAGGTTGCGCAGAAAGTGATGAAAAGAGCAGACCAGCTCTTTGACGCAGACAAACGCACCGAAGCGGCAGAATTGTATTGCCGGCTTGCCACGATTCCGCTGAACACCGCGCCGGTTGAATTAGCGAAGAAGCGCGCGGCGAAAGAGGCCACTTCAGATTTAAATTAAATTCCCCGATGAAAACCTGTTCTACCAGGACACATTGCTGGTTCCCAATCCTCACGATCCTAATCAGCTTCTTTGCCCCTCGAGCAGTCGTGGCCGCAAATCAACAGAGCAAACCAAATGCAATAACTGGGCAGCGCGTTGAGGTTCGTCCGCGATTGGTCAGGAGCAATGATGTTTATGGAGTCGAATACTGGTCGGGGCCGCAACTCGTCGGGTTGGCGCCGCTGGCGGCGCCGGCGGGAGTCGAACTGCGTCTGCCCGGAGAACCTTTCAAGCGGGTCGAGTTTCGGGCAAAAAAGGAGCGCGGCAATAAACTCGAACTCGGCCCGGCAAACATAGGTTCCCTCTCACTCCGCTTGAGGATTGAACGCGTCAATCCTTCGCTGATCAAGCGGACACTGACGGTCACGGCCACGAAACCACAACAATTCGCCGCGTCGTTTGATTTCTTTCCGGCTCCTGATGGCGGCAGTTTTGCCACGTTCACGGGCGCCGAAACGAATCCCAAAGTTTATGACACACTCGGCGGCGGGCCGGAATATCCGTCCACACCGGGACAAACTTTTCCAATGGCGGCGTTCCAACATAACGGACGTGTCTTCGGGGTCGTGGCGGATTCGCCCGCGCTTTGGGAAAATCGATGTTTGATGCTCGTTGATCCGGGGGGGCGAAAACTGGCGGTGCTGAACGGCGATGGACGAGACCCTTACGAGCTGATCATCAAGTATGACGCGAAGGATAAGTACAAATATCAAATGGACGGCTGGCAGTCATTGGCGGCGGCCGAAACAAAAAGTTATGAGACCTGGCTGTTCGCGGACAAAGCCAAATCGCAATACGACGTGCAACTGGCCGCGCACCTGGCGTTGGCCAATGCCAAGGGTTGGAACCACTCGGCACTCGAAGCCATTCTGCGAAACACTTCTTATCTGCTCTGCCGGCGAAATCTGATGCGCAACGAAGGCCGTTACCTTTTCATTTCCGGCATCGGCTATGGCTGGAAGCAATGGGTCACTGACGGATTCTACATGGCGCAAGGCTTGGCCGATCCGGAAAAAATGACCGAAGCCTATCGCAGCGTTTTTGCCAATCGCATCACTTACGAAGACAACGCGCAGTATTATCTCATCTGGTCGGTGCTGGCCAAACGGGCGGGCGGCAAACCCAATGAGGATTTGGTCAAGCTCGCTTACGAGTTCATCCGGACAAACGAAAAGGACGGAATCTATTATCCTCCACGATTGGCCGGCGCTTCGGTCACGAACGGATTTCGAACCTACATGGATCTTCTGCCCTACGAAGATGATGATCCGCCGGCGAGCAATCAGGGGTTTCAATGCGGCGCATTGCTGGCCGCCCGCGAACTTGGTTTTCCCGTAAAGGAAGAGGACATTGAACGCGCCATTGCAGGTTACCGCCGGATGTACAACGTGACTAAAAAGTTCATGCCGACGAGTTTGAAGCAACAGGACTTGATCGGTCAGGACGCGCTTTATGGCGAAACGCTGACCTATGCCGTATTCGGTCGCAAACTGTTGACCGACGACCAGGTCATGGGCCACATGGGCACGACGCTGAGAGTTCAATCGCCGTACGGCATGAGGGTCATTTCCAAAGCGGACGGCTCGCTGCTGCCCGGACACAGCGGCGAATATGTTTCGGGCGGCTCGTGGTTTCTCTGCGACGCAGCCAACTACCTGGTGGCTGGCTTGCACGGCATGTCCGCCGATGAGGTGGACCAACACCTGATCTGGCGCATCGAGAAGGAACTCGCATTCGTTCCGGCCTTCAACGAATCGATCAGCACCGTAACGGGCAAACCGCATGGACACATTCTTTATTCCTGGAACTCCGGTTATTGGTGGCTGCGACACGAAATTCGCAAACGTCAAATGCAAAAAGGCGCTGATCCAGTGGAGGTGGCCATCAATCAAAAACTCGGCGTCGTTCGGGACAAAAACGGACTGCGGCTGGAACCAAACGCAGTCACGCTGCGCCCTAAAAACTAAAGTGCGGCGTCCCTGGCATCCTCCCACCCGGGAGGCGATCCGTTCAGCCAGCCGCCCCGCCGGCTTCATCGAAGCCATTGCGCTGGTAGAGCGCGTCCCTCCGGGCGCGCCGAACGAATACCGCCTCCCCGATTCAATTT
>PLJQ01000422.1 GCA_003140275.1 Limisphaerales bacterium | reverse complement strand
TCCGCGCCGTCCATGGCCATCGCCTGGCTCAAGTTGCGCAAACGTAACCTTGGTCCAATTCTCGACGCCAACGGTTGGGCGGTGAATGCCAAAGCCAGAATGAACGTGCCGTTTGGCGGGGCGCTGACGGGCGTGGCCGAGNNACAGCGAAGGCCGGCTCTACCGTTGGACGGACGGCAAATACGGCAAGCCGTCCGTGGAAGTGCAGAAACTGCTGGACGTGCAAAAGGCACAGGACAAAAAGGACCAAAAGACGGCGGCTGGGCAAGCTGCCGCAGCAGCGCAATCAGCTGCCACAACAGCTACCAACGCCATCCCGGCAAAATAGTTTGAGCCGAAAATTCATAGCCCGGACGTTCGCGTCCAGGCTTTTTTGTTATTGAGCGATGTGAGAAGATCTTTTTGATGCCTCGCGAAACCACCGCCGCCAAAGCCGCCCGCGCAAAGAAAATTTTCGCTGGTTTGCAAAATACATATCCCAACGCGCACTGTGAGCTGAACTTTTCCAGCCCGCTCGAACTGCTCATCGCCACNNTCCGCGCAATGCACCGACAAGCGCGTCAACATCGTCACGGCTGAGCTGTTCAAGAAGTATCGCAGCGTGAAGGATTATGCCAACGCCGACCCCGCCGAGTTGGAGCAGGACATCAAGACCACCGGTTTTTTCCGGAACAAGGCGAAAAATATTCGAACCTGCTGCCGCAAACTCGTCGAGCTTTATCACAGTGAAGTGCCGCGCACGATGGCGGAGTTGACGTACCTCGATGGCGTGGGACGCAAAACGGCGAATGTGGTTCTCGGCAACGCATTCAACATAAATGTGGGCATCGTGGTGGACACGCACGTCGCACGATTGTCCGCGCGACTCGGTTTGACGAACGAGGAGTCACCGGAAAAGATCGAGCAGGAATTAGTAAAGCTGGTGCCGCAGGCGCAGTGGACACTTTTCAGCCACTGGCTCATCTGGCATGGTCGTCGTCGATGTGTTGCCCGCAATCCCGATTGCCCGAATTGTGAGATCAAAAAACTTTGTCCGCGTATTGGCGTGTCGAAAGAGATTTCCGCGAGAACGTAAATTACCCATGCGCGCAAAAAATGAACTAATGAGCATCTTGTCATTGCGTTCGAACGTAAAGATTTTTGGCCTCCTCCTCTTGTGCCTGCAGGCAGGGTGCACAACAACGGATACGCGCAGCCAGGCAGTTAATGAAGCCTTAAAGCTGATCGAGTCGTGCCCGTATTGGAATCAATTAGCAGCAACTGATCTTACCGGGGCACGGGAAATCATTCACACCCTTGAGAAATTAAATAATTATAGTTCAACTGTCTTACGATTGGCGATTGTGAAATTCCAAGAGTCCCATTTTGCGATAAATGGCCGGAAGACATTTGATGATTGGACGAAACTGTTTCTCATCAATCGCTACATTTTCAATGTTCCCGAGTGGGAGAATTCCGAGAGAGCAAGAACGTATGGTGGTTTCTTTCCAATTCCAAGGGAAAACGGCAAGGTCAACGTCATGTGGCCATTGGCGATTAATCGTTCTGGAGAGGTTGAGCTAATCGGACAGAGTGTGGGGTATTTGGGAGATCGTTTCTTAGCAGTTGAAGAATTCGACTTTTTCCTGCAGGAGCATGGGCGTCGGCCCAAGATTCCACCGGAAGATTACGTAGGGACTCAACATCCATAAATGTGGCGACCAATAGCTAGCCGGGCGCCTCCTATTCTGTCCACGCTCAACGTCTGGGTAGCAAACGGCAGCCCAATTCTTAGGAAAACCGTTTGGTGAGCATTTCGGCAAGAGCGTGTTTCGTTCCCTGAACATCGAAAAAAAGACTCGCCTCACCTGCTTATGTGAGAATAATGCCACGCTGACATTGCGTCTTGCGACCAGTCCATCTTGACACAACAATTCTGGCGTGGACTCCAACATCAAAAATCCCTGGTATCTTCTCCAGTCCGGTACAGGTTCCGCCACCTTCAACATGGCGCTCGACGAGGCACTACTGGCCTCTTCACCCGCTTTAGGTAAACCCCTTCTGCGGTTCTACGGTTGGACTGAACGCGCTGCGTCGTTTGGTTATTTTCAGAAATATGCAGAGGTCGAGCAAATGACGTTCTTGCGACCGCTGGTTCGTCGCCTGACCGGCGGCGGCCTTGTGCCGCACGACGCGGATTGGACCTACAGCCTGGTTTTTCCGCCGCCCGACCCTTGGTATGCCCTCAAAGCGGTCGAAAGTTATCTGCGGGTTCACGAATGGATTCAAGCTGTGTTCACGAAACTGGGTATCGCCACTGAACTGGCGGCTGACTGCCGCAAGGCTTTGCCAGGGCAATGTTTTGTCGGCCATGAGAAGTTTGACGTACTTTGGCAGGGACAAAAAATTGCCGGCGCGGCGCAGCGTCGCACGCGCCATGGTTTGCTCATCCAAGGTTCGGTGCAGCCAACCTTCGGAAAAATCACCAGAGCCGATTGGCAAGAGTCGCTTTGCAATGTGGCTCAAGCCAGCTTCGGCGTCCACTGGATTGAGTTGGAACCCGACGCGAGCTTGAGCCAACTGACTGTTGAACTGGCCCGCCAAAAATACTCGCAACCGGTTTACAACAAGAAGCGCTAGCGCAATTTGAGTCGCGTTGGTGAAGTTGGTGAATAAAGATGCTTGCGAGGCCCGGCGATATGTTTATTCACTAGTTGCCGTTTTCCTTGGTTTTCACCATGCTTGCGCAAGCTCAATCACGATTTTGCCTCGCGAACAGAGCGAGCGCAACGTGTTTGCCAACATGAAGAATAATACTGTCAGCGCGCGCGCCGGCATTCTGTGCGGCGGCAACTGGATCATCGATCAGGTCAAACTCGTCGATGTCTATCCCCGGCCGGAACAGCTCGCCAACATCCGCGGGCAATCCCAGGGCACCGGCGGTGCTCCCTACAATGTGTTGATTAATCTGGCACGCTTCGGCGCACCCTTCCCGCTTTTCGGCGCCGGGCTGGTGGGCAAGGATGCCCTGGGCCAGTTCATCCTCGACGATTGCCGCCAACATAAAATTGATGTTCGCCATCTCGGCGTAACGCCCAAAGCGCCCACCTCCTTCACCGATGTGATGACCGAGCAAGGCAGCGGACGGCGCACTTTTTTTCACGCTCGCGGGGCCAACGCCCGCTGGCGCGGTGACGACCTGGGGTTTAAAAAAATCAAGGCGCGCATTTTTCATCTCGGCTATTTGTTGCTGCTTGATGCGCTCGACGAACCGGACGCCACATTCGGCACCAAAGCGGCGCGCCTGTTGGCCGCGGCGCAGGCCGCAGGGATGAAAACCAGCGTCGATGTCGTCAGCGAGGACAGTGATCGTTTCGCCAAAATCGTCACCCCGGCGCTCAAACATGTGGACTATTGCATCCTGAACGAGATCGAGGCCGGCAAAACCGCCGGTTTCAAGATTCGACAGCCCGACGGCCGGTTGGATACCGTGGCGTTGCGTCACGCGGCTGGCGCGCTACTGCAACAGGGCGTTCGTGAACTGGTCGTCATTCATTTTCCCGAAGGCGGTTTCGTCCGGACGCGCGAAGGGGAAGATGTGTGGCAATCTTCATTGAAGCTCCCGGCCAGATACATCGCCGGCACGGCGGGCGCCGGCGACGCCTTTTGCACCGGCGTGTTGTTGGGTTTGCACGAAGGCTGGGATTTGGCGCGGTGTTTATTGACCGGTGTCTGCGCCGCGGCTGCGTCATTGTCCGATCCGACTTGCACGGCGGGCGTCAAATCGTTGAACGCCGCGCTCGCACTCACCAAGAAATACGGCTTTCGACCAAAGCTAGAACCGCGAGATTGAGAGCGTGATGGAGGAGCGGGCTTCTGAACTTGAAACTTTGAACTGCGCTACGCGCGTTCCATGTATTTGCCGGTACGGGTGTCAATCTTGATTTTCTCGCCGGTCTTGATGAACAACGGAGCTTGCACGTTGATACCGGTTTCAACCACGATCGTCTTCTGCACGTTGTTGGCTGAATCGCCACGGACGCCTTCCGGCGCATCAGTCACCTTCAAGACCACGCTGGAGGGGAGTTCAATCGAAACTGCCTTGTCCTGGACGAATGTCATTGTGACGGAAGCGTTTTCAACCAGATAATTTTTGGCGTCGCCGACAATTTCCGGCACCACCGTAACGGTCTCGTAAGTATCCGGGTCGGAAAAGACATAATCCTCGCCGTCCTTGTAGCTGAATTCCATCTTACGCGTCATCATCGGCACGACATCGATTTTTTCGGTTGAACTGAACCGTACATCGGATGATTTGCCAGTGCGGATGCTGCGGATGGACGCCTGCACAAAGGCGCGGAGGTTGCCGGGCGTGCGGTGTTGACTGTCGAGGACGACTGCGACATCGCCATTGTAGTTAATCGCCATGCCTTTGCGGAGATCGTTCGCGGTTGCCATAAAATATCAATAGTGTTGTCGCCGTTGCTCGTTTTTCCGGAACGGCGGAACGTGGAAAGTAGCCACTGCGCCCCTGAATGCAAGCTTTGAGTTTTCAAATAAACGAATGCGCCCTGCCAACGCTCAAAATTCTGTTTCTTAATTCCTGCCGTCGTGGTTAGGCTGGCGACTGAAATCTATGCAAGCCGTAGTCGATCGCCGAACTTTCCTGAAGCAATCCTTGCGCGGCGGCCTGTTGCTGGCCGGGCTGGGTCTGTCCGGCTTGAACCCGGCCGTGGCCGTGGAGCCATTCAATCGTCGGGGATCGCCTCGATTGTTGATGGGCCTTGCGGGCTATTCCTTTTGCAATTACTTCGCCGATGTCAGTCATGCCCGGGACAAGAACATCGAATTGTCCAAGCGCATCACGCTGTTTGATTTCATCGACTATTGCTCGGAGCACGGGGTAGGCGCGGAACTGACCAGTTACTATTTTCCGCCCGACGTAACGGAGGAGTTTCTGATCAAGGTCAGACGTCACGCGTTTTTGCGCGGCGTGCCGATTAGTGGCACCGCGGTCGGCAACACGTTCACTTTGCCGAAGGGAAAAAAGCGTGACGAGCAAATCGCCTACGTTAAAAAATGGATCGACTACGCGCAGACGCTTGGCACGTCGCATATCCGGGTCTTCGCCGGCGAGGCGGGCAAGCTTGAGCGAGCCGAGACCTTCGCCTTGGTTCGGGAAGCAATGGAAGAATGTTGTGATTACGCCGGGGCCAAGGGCATTTTCCTGGGTCTGGAGAACCACGGCGGCATTGTGGCTGTAGCGGATGCCGTTCTGGATCTGGTCAAAGCCATCAAAAGCCCCTGGTTTGGCATCAACCTCGATACGGGGAATTTCGTGACCGACGACCCGTACGGTGATCTGGCCAGGTGCGCGCCGTATGCCGTCAACGTCCAATGGAAAACCGAAATTCAGAAACGCGGCCAAGCGAAGGAGCCTGCCGATGTGGGCCGGCTGGTTCAAATTTTGCGCGCCGCCAAATACCAGGGCTACGTCACGCTTGAATACGAAGCGTCGGAAGACCCATGGAATGTCGTGCCCGACGCATTGGAAAAAATGCGGGCGTTGCTCGCCGCCTGAATCATGAACACTTTCCAAGCTTGAATAAATCTGCCTTACTCACGGTCACAACCAACGCACAAACCATTCACTGATTATGAAAACAAAAGTTCTATTGTCCGCCACACTGCTCGCTTTACTGAACCTGAACGCGCACGCCGCGGATTTTCGCGCCGGCATTGCGGTTCGCCTGGTGACTCCCGATCCGCTGCTGCCCGTGTCAGGTGGCATTGGTCCTGGCAGCCCCGTCACCAAAAAAGAAGGTGAATTGTCAGTCCGGGCGCTCGTCTTTGAAGAGGGCGGCACGCGGGTCGCCATCGTCAGCGGCGATTTCCTGGGTTTTCCTTCAACGCTCGGCAATCGAGTCCGCGAGAAAGTCAAAGGCATCCCCCCGGAGAACATCATGATTGGCGCGACGCACTGCCACAGCGCGCCTGATTGCTATGGTTTTCCCGACGGCAAGGGCGGCACGGCGTCCGATCCAAAATACCTGGACTTCGTCGTCACGCAGATGGCGGAAGCGGTCAATGAAGCCGTGGGCAAATTACAACCTGCCAGTCTCAAAATCGCCACCGGCGAAGCGAAAGGAAAAATCGCTTTCAACTATTACGCGCCACAACTCTACGATCCGCGCTGCAATGTCATTCAGGCGCTCGACGCTTCCGGCAAACCCTTCGCCATGCTGGTCAACTACGCCGTTCACCCTGAAGTGCTTGGTCCGGGCGTGGGCATTCTCAGTCCTGATTTGATTGGGCCGCTTTGTGATCGCATCAAGGAAAACGGCGGCGGCACCGCCATTTTCATGAACAGCGCCCAGGGCGGCATGGTCACCGCGGACAACCGCAGCGCGGACGGCGGCGGTGATATCCGCACCTGGAGCGAATGCCTGCGCATCGGCAAACTGCTCGCCGACGAATCGCTGCGGATCATCCAGGAAGCGCCGGTGCAATCCTCACCCAAACTGTTTTGCGCCGCCAAAAAAATCAGTTTCCCGGTGGACTCGCCTTTGCTGAGAGCGATCATGAAAGCGTCCCCGAATGGAATTCCCGGCGGCGAACCAGGTAAGGTCACCACGCAGTTGAACGTGGTCAACGTGGGTAGCGCGCAAATCCTGACGATTCCTGGCGAAGCCCTGCCCAACATCGGCTACTATCTGAAACGGAAAATGCGCGGCGAAAGCAACCTCCTCTTCGGTCTGACCAACGATGCGTTCGGCTACATTTTGACGAAGGAGGATTGGAACAGTTTCAAACGCTACGACTACGTGTCGCGTACCTGCCTGGGCGAAATGACCGGCGAACATTACATCGACGAAGCCCTGAAATTCGTCAACGAATGTCCCCAGCCCGCGCCGCTGGCCAAAGCTGAGAAATCCAATTGATTGCGAGCTTCTCCAGTTTGGAACGTACTGGGAATAAAATGCGCAAGACCGCCGGCAAGGCAATTCCCCTCACCCGTCCTGCTGACACCCATTCCATGAACGGCATGGTAGGGCGCGTCACTCCGTGNNGCACGGAGTGACGCGCCCTGCCACCGCACCCAGTTTAGCGCATTGATTTCAAGCATGGTTCCCAATCGCATGCAACTATTGCAATGACGCTCGGTCGCACCAAATTTGAAACCGAGCTCCAGGTGCGTCCGGACGACATCGACATGAATCGTCACGTCCACGCCAGCCGTTACTTCGATTACGTGCTGGCCGCACGCTTCGATCAGATGGCGCGTTGCTACAAAATGTCGATGGAAGAATTCATGTCGGCGGGACTGGGTTGGTATGTCCGCACCGCGCACATGGATTTCAAACGCCCGCTTGGTTTGGGCGAGCATTTCATTGTACGGACATGGGTCGAGGAATTCCTGAAGGATGGCGTGCGGGTGAACTTTGAAATCGACCGCAAGAAAAACAGCAAGCGCTGCTGCGACGGCTACTTCCTTTACACGATGGTGAAACTCCAGACGGGCCGGGCAGAAATCATTCCGGATGCGATTGTCGCCAAGTATGCCATCTAGCCGCTTTCAGTTTGCTTATGCCGCCGGAAGCTCGTAAGCTTTTTCACACAAATGAAACCTTAACTCCGAATATCATGGCCGACAAAAACAGCAAACAGCCCGAAAACGTTCCCGGAAAATGGTATGTCGATCAAACCTGCGTCCCGTGCAGCGTTTGCGTGGAGGAAGCCCCTGCGCTGCTCAAATTCAGTGAAGACCAGATGCATGTTTTTTTCCAAAAGCAACCGGCCGGTCCGGAAGAGGAAGCTGCCGCGCAAAAGGCGTTGGAGTTGTGCCCGACTGGCGCGATTGGTAATGACGNNCACTACTTCATCGACACTGATTGGCGGAGCGCTGCTCCTGGCGCTCTTGTCCAGTGGGTGCTCTTTTAATCGCGCCTGGAACGCGGCGGCGACCACACCCGTTCCCGCCAACGACCTGCAAGGGCGCTGGCAGGGGACCTGGGTTAGCGAGGCAAACGCTCACAGCGGCAAATTGCGCTGCCTCGTCACCAGGCTGGAGGACGGAAAGTATCAGGCGCGTTACCACGCCAAGTACCGCAAGATTCTGGGCTTCGGCTACACGGCTGTGATCGACGCCACGCAGACTGAAGGCAGCTTCAAATTCACCGGCGAGGCCGACCTCGGCTGGGCGGGCGGCGTTTATCACTACGAGGGAAAGGCCAACTCCACAGATTTCTTCTCCACTTATCAGTCGAAATATGACCACGGCATGTTTCAGATGAGCCGGCCGGAATGAGAAAGGTCTCCAACGGAAAAGTTGCGCTGTTAATCGCGGCTTTTATTGGCCGCGTTGTTTTTGCCGCCTTCGCTGGCGAACCGCTGCCGGATCAATCCGTTGAGACACTGGCCGCACTTCAGCAACGCTTTTCCAATCACATTGCCGGACCGCGGTTCGCCGCGGCTTCCTGGGGTGTGAAAGTTGTGTCGCTCGACACCGGCCGGACCCTCTTCGAGCACAACGCCGAAAAATTGTTCAGCCCCGCCTCCAACTCCAAGCTCTACACCACAGCGCTCGCGCTGGATCGCTTGGGCGCCGATTACCGTATCAAAACAACGCTTTACGCCACGGCGCGACCTAATCGTCAGGGGACTTTGCCCGGCGACTTGATTGTTTACGGTCGTGGCGATCCGGCCATCAATGCGCGTTTGAATGGAGGCGATATTTACCAGGCGCTCGAACCTCTGGTCGCCGTGCTGAACAATGCCGGCGTCAAGCGCATCGAAGGCGACCTTGTCGGCGACGACAGTTATTTCCGCGGGCCACCGTTTGGCTCGGGCTGGGTCTGGGACGACACACAAACCTATTACGGCGCGGAAATCTCGGCGCTGACCATCAACGACAACTTTCTCCAACTTTCAGTCAAACCCGGCGGACGCGTCGGCGCGCCCTGCCAACTCACGCTGACCCCGGCAACCACGTTTGTCATCCTGAGCAATCGAACGCAAACCGCAGGCCAGGGATTGAAACGCAGCATTGCTCTTTACCGGCCGCCTGGCGGAAATGTGACCTATATTTCCGGCCAGTTGCCCATCGACGACGCGGACTACACGGACAACGTCACGGTTCACCATCCGGCGGGGTTGTTCGTCACGCTTTTCATGGAAGCGCTGGCGCGGCACGGCGTCAAAGTACGCGGACGAACGCGAACATTGGACTGGCTGGATCGACAGATGTCACCATTCGATGTCGCCAAATACGTCGAACTCGGTGTCATCGAGTCGTTACCATTGCGCGAGCTCGTTCGCGAGATTCAAAAGCCTTCGCAAAATCTTTACGCCGACCTGCTGCTTGCGCACGTTGGCGCAAACTCACTGACTACGAATGCGCCGCAACAGCAAACTTCAGAGGAAAGCGGTATCGCGGCCCTCGAAACTTTTCTTTCCCAGGCTGGAATCGGGAAGGGCGACGTCCAGTTCGAGGAGGGCTCGGGATTGTCGCGCAACAACCTGACCACGCCCAACGCCACTATCGCGCTGCTCCAATTCATGAGCCGGCACAAGTGGGCGGATGTTTACCGTGACGCGCTGCCGATAGCGGGTGTTGACGGAACGTTGCATGATCGGATGAAGGACACGCCCGCCGCCGGCAACGTCCGCGCCAAGACTGGAACGCTCCGCTGGGCCAATTCGCTTTCAGGTTACGTCACCAGCGCTGCCGGCGAGCGATTGATCTTTTCGCTCATGCTCAATCGCTATCTCAACACCGAGCCGAGCCATCCGGCACGCGAGGACATAGACACCATCGCCGTCATGCTCGCTAGTTTCACCGGCCACACCGCCCGGCCAAACGAGAAATAGCTGCCAGAATTGGCAAATCATAATGCTGCGCCGGGAACGAACTGAAAGCTACGCCGTCTGGAGCCGCGAGTTGCCGGATTCCAAGGCACCGAATTCTTAAGATGAAACTGCGCGCGAGTTTACCGTTCGACTGCGAAGTCTGCATTTTGGCCGGCGGCCTAAGCACACGCATGGGGTGCGACAAAGCCCGTCTTCGCCTGGATCATCGGACGATGTTGAGGTGGGTTCGGGCCGCGACGCGCCAGCTTAAACTGCCCGTGCGCGTAATCCGGCGCGACTTAAAACCCGGTTGTGGACCGCTGGGCGGAATTTACACGGCACTGAAATCCAGCCACGCTGACACCGTGCTATTCCTTGCCTGTGACATGCCGTTCATTTCGACCGGCCTCTTGCACGCGGTATTCGGCAATTTAACGCCGGGGCCTCGCGCTTGGTTTGTTCGTCACGGAGGCCGGGTTGGATTTCCTTTTCTCTTGCGTCGCGACGCATTGCCGATCGTCATCGATCAGGTGGCACAGAAAGAATTGTCTTTGCAAACGCTTGCCAGAATACTCAAAGCCAGAACCATCCGATTGCCACGCGCGATGTCCGCCGAACTGTTCAACATCAACACCCCGGCGGATTGGAAAAAAGCCCGGAGGCGGGTTGCAGAATTGCGCTCTTAACTCAAAATCGAGCGCTGCGAGGGGCGCTGCCGATTTAGTGACGAACGCTCGCCCGCACCCCAAGTGGAAGAATCATTTGCCGTGCTTTGGCGATGCGAATGGATTGGGTTGTCAGTCCGCCTTTCTTGGCGAATGATGAAACTGCGGGGATCACACGGAGGACTTCCAAACTTTTGAGAGACACCGATTCGCCCACCCTCTCCGGGGGGGAGAGGGCAGGGTGAGGGCGAGCGTAAACTCTGACTTCATACGCTTAACTAAAAAGCGGTGCTGCGTGGAGAATCTGTTTCAGAATGGCTGTCCGACATGGATTCGAACCATGACAAATGCCTCCAAAGGGCATTGTGCTACCATTACACCATCGGACAAACCGCAGCGAAATTAGCCTCGCCCCAGCCCAAGCGCAAAGAGAAAGTTACGTCGCAGAGGTCGGTGGGCCGGGTGACTTCAAATAGTAATCGTAAATAAGCTTCAGCGTCACCGCCAATACCATCGCGATAAAAACGGGTCGGATGAACCGAGTTCCCTTGGTCACCACCATTGAGGCGCCGATTCTGGCGCCGATCAATTGTCCCGCGCCCATCGTCAGACCGGCGACGAAATAAATCTGTCCGGCCAAAAGAAAAAACACGAGCGAACTCAGATTGCTGGCGAAGTTCATGACTTTGGTGTGCCCGGTCGCCTTGGTCATGTTGAATCCCAGACCGAGCATGAAGGCCATCGTCCAGAAGGTGCCGGTGCCGGGACCCAGGAAGCCGTCGTAAAAACCGATCAGCAACCCAAACATGACGGCGAACCGGCCCGGCGTCATCCGCGGATGGATGGCTTGTGCGCCGAGTTCCGGTTTGAACAAGGTGTAAACTGCGATGACCAGCAACAGAATCGGGATACCCCGTCGGAGGAGCGAGGGATCGAGTTGCTGAACCAGCAACGTGCCAAGCGCCGCGCCAACGAACGAAAATACAAACCCGCGCGGGCAGTCTTTCAAATCCACCGCTTTTGCCCGGGCATAATGCCACGCGGCGCTGCCCGAACCGAATGTGGCCTGGAGTTTGTTGGTGCCGAGGGCGTATCTGGGGTCGAAACCAAGGCCCAGCAACACGGGCAGCGTGATGAGTCCGCCGCCGCCGGCAATGGAATCGACAAACCCGGCAACCAAACCCGTTCCAAAGATCAACGGCCATTGCCAGAGTTCGATCATGCGACCGATGATAAGACCAGTTCGTTGATGTGGTCAGCGAAAATCCCGGCAGACGGTCTCACTCACTCTCTTTCACCTGCTTCGGCTCTGACAACCAATCAAAGCCGTTCTTACGCAGTGGAGGTTCAGGGCTCGATTGTTGTTTTTCCAAGACAGAAAAAATCGTTTCTGCGCCCATTCTGCTGTCTCACATACGCTTTGGCTGTTGGCCAACACCGCCGAGACGCGCGAATACCGGATGCGTTTCTGGGATGAAGTCCAGCCCAACGGCGATTGGAGTCTGGTGCAAAAAATCACCGTCGTCGTGTAAAGCGAATCACCTTGGCGTCTCCCGAGACTGGAAATTGCGCGCGAGCTTTTGTGCCTCCGCAATCTGCTCCCGCGTAATCGTATCTTCCAGACGAGTCATGGCTTCCTTAGCATCCTCAAGTCCTTGCGCCGCCGCTAAAAATGTCCACTTGTAAGCCTCCACCTCATCTTGCGGCACTGCTTCTCCAAAAGTGTAGGCGATGCCCAGAACGTATTGAGCCTGGGCGTAATTCTGTTCGGCTGCTTTACGATACCAGTGCATGGCTTCCGCATAATCCTGCGCCACGCCGCGGCCGTTGCAGTAGGATGCGCCCAAATTGTATTGAGCCTCGGCGATATTCTGGGCAGCGGCTTTCTGAAACCACTTCACCGCCTCTACCTCATCCTGTGTCACGGCTTCGCCAAAAGCGTAGGCGACGCCCAGATTGTGTTGAGCCGGGGCGTAATTCTGTTCGGCCGATTTGCGAAACCACTTCACGGCTTCAGGAAAGAAATGCTCCTTCGTGCTAAATGAGCCTCGTGAGGCACAACAATAAATGCACCGTTGAACTGTCTTTCGTTGGGTGGTCATCAATTTGGTCATTCAACTCGGACAATTTGAACAAAAAAACGCGGAAAGCAACTCACCGCACTCTCCAAAGACTGTCCGCTTTGCGCCTTTGTGTTAAAGCCGTTCCTGCCTCGTCCAGATAGGGGGACAACCGAAAATCTGCCAGAATTTTGTCCAGAATCAACGCTTGACCGGCGGGGGATTGAGGATTTACTTTAGTTCCCGTGAATTTGAGTGTGGCATTACAAGTAGTTACTCTGGTCGTCGTCGTAGTCGGCGATGCCGGGGGTGCTTGTCGCGCCTAAGTAGAATTTCGACAAGAACCCACGGCTGGCAA
>PLJQ01000054.1 GCA_003140275.1 Limisphaerales bacterium | reverse complement strand
ATTTTGTCCGCGCCGCGCCTGCGCTGCCGGCCATTCCGTCCGGCGTTTTCAACGTCGCCAGCCACGATGCCATGGGCGTGGTTCAATCAATTCAACTGCTTTGCCTATGGGGAACCGAATTGGAAGACGCGGTAGAAACGTTGGGAGACGCTGAACGGCAGGAGAGTGGTGTCAGGTGGCCCGGAATCGGTCCAGTTTGCGGTGGGACCCGAGGCGAGCACTTCGCCGGTTGGGGAGCCGAACCAGGTGATGAGCTCGGGGGAGTATTCAACTTGATAGGTGCGGCCAGTCAGGGAATTCCACGTCAGGCTGATTTCGTTCAGATCGGGGAAAGCTTGCAGGGTGGGCGCCATGAAGGGCAACGGGACAAAGCCGGCCCGCTGCAAACCGACTTGCGCCTCCTGATTTTGCATGAACAGCTTCCAGACGCGCTGCGTGCGATAGTTCTCAATCATGATGACGATGGGTCCCTGGTCAATTCCAAGCTCATCGGGACCATACCACCCTTGGGCCAGGTTAAAGGCGTCGCGGAAACCATACGCGGTCCAAATGCGCGGCCGAAAGTGGCTGTAGAAGTAGCGCAAGGTGGGCACGGAGTATTCGGGGGTGAAGGCCATGGAACCGCCCGGGGCAGTGGGGGCAATGGTGCCATCATCACCCTGGGCCGGCGGGGCGCCATGCGCCGTATAGCCAGCCGGTCCATCCGAGGCGGTCAATCCCCAGACATTGCTGCTATAACCGGCATGGCCGCCCGGGTTGGCAATGCAGTACGACCGCTGGGCGAGCGTCGCGCGGCGCGAGTTTTCGAAGTAGGTGCTGTTGTGGCTGTTCATGTAAGCGTCCCCAAGGTGGCGGAAGTCGAGCCAGCAGTGAGAGTACTGATGCCCAAACAAAGGCGGAAACGGGACAAAGCTCTCGGTATAAAAAGTGGCCCAAGTGTATCCACTGGTCCATCCGTTCCACGCTGAAGCGGGCAGAGGATTGGTTGCGGTGCCCAAGCCCAGGCAATAGAGAATCATCCCTTCATCATAGCCAACCCAATTGCCCGAAAGAAAACTCCCGGGCGGGTTCCAGCCCATGGAGACAGCGTCCGACCCTTGCGCCATCCAGCTCCAATTCACCCCGTTAAATAGGGAGTCCGCCATCGTCCGGATCGAGGTTTCGTCGGGGTTGTCGCCATTAAAATACTGTTTCGAATAAAGGATCCCGGCCAGCAACAATACCGTATCAATCGAAGACAACTCCGAACTCGCCCGCACCGCGGTGTTCATATCCAGGAAATGATAGAACCACCCGTTATAGCCGATCATGCCGGAGGTGTTGGTGCCTTGAGGCCCCTGCAGAAACGTATTCAACGTCGTCAGGACCCGGGCGATGCCCTGGGTCCGCGAGATCCAACCATGGTCAATGCCAATGCCGATCGCCGTAAGCCCAAAACCCACCGCNNACGTACTCGAGGAATTCATCATCGCTGGCAAAAGGATTGGGCGTTACCGCCACGGTGACCGAAGGGAGGCTCTCCACGGAGGCGGTATTCACCGCGGTGATCTGGTAAAAGTTCGTCTGCCCATTAATGACATAAAGGGCGCTGAGATCACAGTACCCCTGCGACGTGAGCAAGGTGGAATTTAGCAGCGTGAACGGGCCGGCGTTGCTGAACGAACGGTAAACCCGATAGCCCGACAGGTCCACATCGCTATTCCGGTCCCAATGCAAAACGATGCTTTGATCCCCCGCCCGGCTCACCACCCCGGATGGGGCATCGATGGCGACCGCCGTGTAACCAGCGGCAATCAGCAATAACATGGAAAGGATGCAAGTTCGCTTCATACCCGGTCAGGACCGCGCTTGAACTCAACGGGTCGCATCAACTCACGGGGAGACGACCTGGTAGAACTGTTTGCCTCCGGTAGCGGGATCGCTCACGGATTTGACCGTGCCATCACCAAGCACGCTGGTCAGCAGCGTCCAGTTTCCAGTACTCAGATCATTCCGGTGAAAGACCCGGTACGGCGCTCCCGCCTGGGTGGGGAAGGAGATCACGACGTTGCCGCCCGACCTCGCAGCCGACACGGTGATGCCGGACGCCGGAACCAGCATGAAGTAGTTGGGATTGCAAAACCCGTCGGTGGTGATGCGCAGCGTGCTGAGGCCGTTGAGCTTCACGAGCGCCGGCGCCGCCAGGCCGCCATCCGTTAGTGGCACCCAGGCGTAAGTTACGTAATCCTGCCCAACCGCGCTCCAGTTGCCGAGCCTCCGGGTGACCTGGGTGGTGGTGCCGGTGCCGCTGACGACCTGGTCGAGGTGCATCGAGAAAGGGCCGCCGCCGGAAAAACGCCCATAAACATAGTAGCTGCCCGCGGGATAAACCCGGGTGTAGTTGGCCCAATCGGTGCCTGCGAAGAACGCCAGGACATAATCCTGCCCGCCGGCATCGACGAAAACTTGCCGCAAATAATCATTCTCCCCGTTTTGCCCGAGGGGTCCCCCTTGCGGAATACCTGCGGCACGATAGGGGAACGTCTCGCCAGTCAGCGAGATATGTTGGAAGTCAATATTGGTGGTTGCCGTAAAGGGTCCGTTGTAGTCGGCGTACGCGTCGGGGCTCCAAGTAGGGATAAATTGTCCGCCGCCATAATCGAAATCCTCCGCCTCAACCATGTAGTTGGCCTCGCTGAAGGTATCGAAGCTGTTCGTCACCCGAATGCCGTGTCCCAGTGAATTGGTTGCGGTAATGATTGCCACATGAACGGCGTTGGGCATCAGGGTGGGATAAAGGACGTTTTTAATCGAGGCCGTGCCGGTGATGACCAGGTTCGAGGATACGTCGTTGCCGTCCAGGTTCACGGTGATGCCGTTCGTCGCAAAGGTCGCTCCAGCCGACGTGACCTTGAAACTCAAGGTGTTGGTGTACTCGAACGGGCGCGTGCCGGTGGGATAAAGGTTGCTCAGGAAGGGCACATCGGCCTGCGCGGCGACGAGCATGAAGAAGTTCGGGAGGAGGTTGCCGCCGCTGGTGAGCTGCAAGGTGGCGTTGCCGTTCAGCGTGAGGACCGCGTTGTTGCCGTTGGTATCTTTCAGATAAACGTATTCAAAAGTGCTATAGTCGATCCCGCTGGCAATCGTGAAGGTGCCGAGGGCCGTAAGGCTAGTGTCCGGGTTTAACTGGCTCAACGTGAGCGTCCCGGAGAGACCCCCGCCGACTGAAAGGCGTCCGACCACCCAATACAATCCGTTCGACCAGTCCCGCGTGTAATTTAACCACTCGCCTCCGTTGAAGGGATCGATTCTATAATCCAGCACACCCGCATCGACATGGTCCTTGCGCGAATAGTCGCCCGAAGCCAAAAACCCCATCAGATCATCGGCGCGATACACATGATGGTCCGGTGGCGTGGTACCGTTAAAATTCTCGTCCACACCGTCATTGCCCACGGTTCCGAAATAGCAGTTGGGGTTGCTGGGGGTATCGCAAAGGGTGGGATGATTGAAGTACAGGCCGCTGGTGGGACCAACAGTGAAATCAAAATCTTCGGCTTCCCACAGGTACAGGACCGGCTGGATCCCCACCCACATGGTTTCGAAGTACGTGCTGGCGCTGGCGGTGAAGTTAAAGGCGTCGGTCACGGTAATGGACGCCGTATAAGTCAGGTTGGATTGCAGCCCGTGATAGCCCACGTTCTTGTTGGCAGAGGAAACGTTGGTGATCGCCAGGCTGCCGGAAACATCCACCCCATTGACAATGAGGCCAATGTTGCTGTTATTGATGGTGAACCCGCTCGGCGAGCTTACGTTGAAGGTGATGCCATTGCTGGGATTGACAAAAATCATGTTCAGCGGAGAAAGGTTGCTGATGACGGGCGGTGTCGGGCCGCTGATCTGGTTCAAAACCGCATCGTCGAAAAAAGCGGAGCCGCCCTCGCTGGCGACCTGGAGATAGGCGAACCGATAACGCACCGTTTTAGTCCCCAGCGGCGCGACCAACTGGCTCACCGAACCCGTCACCGCGTAGGTGTTGAAATACGGATCCCCAACCGAGACGGGAGACGAGACATCGCAAGCGTTCGTGACAAAATACTGGAACCAGGTGTCCGTGCCCACGGCGGCGGTGAAATTATCTGACTTGTATAGGGCGAGCAGATTACTGCTCGCGCCAAGGAAGGAAACTTCAAGCCAGAGAGCGCAATCCGTGCCCAGTATGTCGGTGCTTTTCGTGAACAGCCAGCCGCTGGCTTGAAAGGCCGAACCGTTACTACAGCTTGTATCCTGGTAGATGCCCGCTACATTGTTCGTGCCGTTATAGCAGGCGCCCCACTTCTTATAAGCATTAGCGCCCGTATGTGCCGGGCCTTGGATATAGTAGTTACCATTAGTGCTACCATTATAATGCGCGGCCGTCGGCGGATCAAAGCGCGTCCAGCCAAGTGGAACGACGTTTCCACCCGTAGCGGTCTCGAAACCCGGGTCGGCCAAAACATTGACGACTGCTTGAGCCGGGCTGGCGGGGAGCAGCAGCGCGGCGATGAGCGCCAGGAGCGTGAATTTCAAGGTTTTATTGTTCGTGCTCTCGTTTGGATTTCGAAAGAACTGACAGTTGTCCAGCGCGTAGTTTATGCCGATTTTCATAAGATGACGTTATATGGGACTCCCGCGGGTTCTTACGGACACAGGCGGCATCTGTAATCTTACATACCTGGCCCGGTTGTCAATATTTCTTTACGTGGCGGCGGGGATGGGGGCGCATCCTGACACTGCCCCCGATT
>PLJQ01000232.1:19063-31084 GCA_003140275.1 Limisphaerales bacterium | reverse complement strand
GCAGCCTTTTGTTCAACAGCCTGCTAGGGTTCCCAGTTGCGTAATACTATCATTAACTTCTGCAAGTAAGCACTAGGTGAAATGACTCGCCAGACTAGTGTGGCCATTTGTATTATGCGACAATGAACGCGATTTTGAGGACTGAAAATCTGCGCGTGGATTTCGGCTTAGGATCAAAGGCGGCCTTAAATGGGTTGAACCTGAGCGTCCATGCCGGGGAGGTCTTCGGATTTCTCGGTCCCAATGGTGCGGGTAAAACTACCACCATGAACGTCCTGCTCGGCTTTGTGAACGCGACCAGCGGTGACGCCTACCTCTTTGGCGTCAATGTCCGGGAGCCAATAGCTCGGCAGCGGATTGGATACCTGCCGGAATTGACTTATTACTACAAATTTCTTACGGCTGAGGAACTGTTGCGCTTTTATGCCCGGATTTTTGGAATCCCACGATCCGAAACAGAAAAACGCATCGATCATCTGTTGAAACTGGTGGAGTTGGAATCGGTTCGCAAACGCCGCATCAAACAATATTCTAAAGGAATGCAACAGCGCGTGGGTCTGGCGCAAGCGCTGATCAATAATCCTGATTTATTGCTGCTCGACGAACCCACCAGTGGTTTGGATCCGTTGGGCCGGATGAAAGTGCGCGAAATTATCCAACGCATCAAAGACGAAGGGAAAACGGTTTTTTTCTCATCGCACGAACTGGGAGAAGTGGAAACCGTTTGCGACCGCGTGGCCATTCTTCATGAGGGTGAACTCAGAATCGAAGGCCGCGTGACTGATCTGGTGGCGAAGTATCAGTGCAATTTGGAACATGTTTTTCTTAAGATCGTTGGCTTTCAACCAAAGTCTGTACTATGAGCAAGATTTTCGCCCTCGCGATGGTCGTCATAAAGGAGCTTTATCGACGCAAAGACTTTTACGTACTTTTTATCTTGACCGCTTTGATCACGCTTTTGTTGGGATCGATCAATCTTTTTAATGACGACAAGATTGTGCGTTACCTCAAAGAGGTTTGTTTGCTGTTGATATGGGCTTCATCCCTGGTGATTGCAATAGTAACAACCGCTCGACAGATACCGGCCGAACGCGAAAACCGCACCATTTTTCCGTTGTTGGCGAAACCCGTCAGCCGGGCGCAACTCGTGCTTGGTAAGTTTACGGGGTGTTGGTTGACGTGCGGGCTGGCGCTGTTGATTTTCTATGTTTTCTTCTGTGTGGTGAGTGGGACGCACGAGCATCATTGGCCATTGCTCAATTACTTTCAGGCACTTTGGTTGCATTGGTGGATGCTGGCGATTGTGATCGCGCTCACCCTGCTGGGGTCGCTCATTTTCACTGCGTCATCGTCCAATTCGACAATTATTTTCATTGTAGTGATTGGAATTTTATTACTGGCGCGGCACTTGGGAAAGGTGGCGCTACAATTGCTGGACCCTGCTCAGACGATTGTTTATGCGGTTTACATGGCCATACCACACTTGGAGTTTTTCGATGTTCGTGATTTGATTGTACACAACGGCGAATTGATCGCCTGGTGGGCTTGGGGAATCGCCACGCTTTATGCCCTGGGCTATTCGGCATTTTTGCTTTTGCTTGCCTGGCTTGTCTTTCGGAGAAAGGCGTTGAATTAATTATATGGCGTCGCCCTATCTGCTGCTGACTCTGTTATTCGTCGCTTGTTTCAGTCTGGCCACGCGATTGCAAACCTGGTACCAGGGTTGGGACGGCAGCCGCACTCAGTCATCCGGGGTCATCAACATACTCATGGGAGACAGCCGCCGCCTCTTTGCCAATCACTTCTTTGTGAAGGCGGACATTTATTTTCACAGTGGTTATTACCCCTCCATCTTCGACCACGCCAAACTTCACGAGAGTTCCTCTATGACGCAAACGACGATTACGGGTGAACAACACGATCATATAGCTAATGGCCGCGACCACCACGCCGAAGAACGGGAAGGTGATTTTATGGGGACGCCCAAAGATTGGGTGGAGCGATTCGGGCGAAATTTTTACATCTCCAGACATACCCATTTGGAAAGCAACGGTGACGAACGGGAGATCTTGCCGTGGCTGCGGATCTCCGCCGACCTTGATCCTCAGCGAGTCGAGACTTATACCGTTGCGGCTTACTGGCTGCGTAATCGCCTCGGCAAGGTGAAGGAAGCGGAGCAGTTTTTACGTGAAGGATTGCGCGCCAATCCGCAGAGCTACGAAATCTTGTTTGAACTGGGACGGGTTGCTTTTGAAAACCGGAAGGATTCCCAAGTGGCGCGCAACATCTGGGAGTTGGCCTTGCGCCGTTGGCGGGAACAGGAGGAGAGGAAAAGCAAACCTGATGTTTTTTTGCACCAACAAATTGTCGGTCATCTGGCAGAAGTGGAGGAACAAGCAGGAAATTGGGACGCCGCCAAAAAATATCTGGACGAACTTAAAAAATATTCTCCTTCCCCGCTGGAAATCCAAAAGCAAATCGACAATATCCTCCAGCAACACTCTTTGCCGTCAGCACCCCAGCCGACATCCTCGCGCGACAGCAAATTGAAAAATTGAGTTCAAGAAACCGCCTTAAGTCAGATGTCGATTTTATCGGTGCTGATGTTTCCGCCCGGCGGAGCCTTTGGATTGAGCTTTGTTTTCCTTCGGAATTTTGTTTAATAGCGTCGCATGAAAATCCGGCACGCTCAAATCAAGCGCGTTACCAAAGAAACGCGCATTTCCGTCAACCTGAAAATAGATGGCTCGGGAAAATCCGCCATTGAAACGGGGATCCCCTTCTTTGATCACATGCTGGCGCTGTTTGCCAAGCACGCCGTGATTGATCTGCAGTTCCAGTGCGCTGGTGATTTGGCGGTTGATGCTCATCACACTGTGGAAGATAGCGGGATTGCATTAGGACAGGCCTTTTTGCAAGCGTTGGGGGAAAAGAAAGGCATCCGCCGTTACGGGTCGGGTTTTGATCCGCGGAATCCGTTTGGCGGTGAATCCTACTTGCCAATGGATGAATGTCTGGCGCGGTGTGTCATTGATTTCAGCGGACGACCGCATCTGGTCTGGCGCGGAATGAACAAGCTGGCCCAAAAAAAAATCAGCGCGGCGGAAAAAGAACAGGACATGTCCAGTGCGTTTCGTTTTGGCCTGGCGCGGGAATTCTTCCAGGGATTTGCCAATGAAGCCCGATGCAATCTGCACTTGGAACTGCTTTACGGAGATGAGCCTCATCACATTGTGGAAGCGTTGTTCAAAGCGTTTGCCAAAGCTGTCGATTTTGCCTCTCAACGGGACCCCCGCATCGCGGGCCGGCTTCCCACCACCAAAGGAAAACTGTGAACGGAGTTGAATAGCCGTTCTTTTCACGCCGTCGAAATCATGGCGACCAAGCAAGATTATCCCTCATCCGCCGATGAAACGCTGGTGCGTATGTCACAAAAGGGTGACTTGACCGCCTTCGAGGAATTGGTGGCCCGGCATCGCGACAAGATTTATGCCCGTGCGTTCAGCATGATGCGAAACGAGGAGGAGGCGATGGATCTTTCTCAGGAAGCCTGGGTCAAAAGCTGGCAACGGCTCAAACAGTTCCAGGGGCAGTCGAGTTTCGTGACCTGGCTGACACGGATTGTGATCAATCTTTGCCTGGATCAGTTGCGGAAGCGAAAACGGCAGCGTGTCGAATCCATTGAAGAAATGGATGAAGAACATGGCGGCGTTGAACGTCAAATGCCCGTGGTGATCGTGAATCCCACGGAACGATTGGAGCGGGGCGAGTTGCGGCAGAAGATTGACCGGGCGCTTGGGCAGTTGTCTTACGAGCATCGAACCGTTCTGATCCTGCATGAGTTTGAAGAAATGGAATATAAATTAATCGCCAAACAGATGGAATGCTCCATCGGCACCGTGATGTCCCGGTTGTTTTATGCCCGTCGAAAAATGGCCATTCTGCTGGCCGGCATAAAAACAGAAAAGTAAAATGAACTTCGATTCTCAACTCAATTTACAGGCCTATCTTGACGGCGAGTTGTCTTCGCGTGAAGTTCGCCGGGTG
This sequence comes from Limisphaerales bacterium, assembly GCA_003140275.1. Lineage (GTDB taxonomy): Bacteria > Verrucomicrobiota > Verrucomicrobiia > Limisphaerales > PALSA-1396 > PALSA-1396. The sequence goes on along the minus strand of PLJQ01000232.1, from coordinate 27,037 downwards.
GAGGCCTGGCTGGCGGAAGACCAGCAAGCCAGGTTGTTGGTGGCCGAGTTGCAAAACACCAAAACGGCTCTCTCAGGTCACGAATCCGAAACGAAACTTCCCGAAACTCGTGAGTTTTACTGGCATAAAATCGAAAACGAAATCCAACGCCAATCACAGACACACTTGGAACCCGGTGCTCCATCAGTCATTGTTTCGTGGCGCAAGTTTCTGATTCCCGCTGCCGCAATTGCGGCATTGTTGGTTCTGGCGGTCATTGTCGCAAACCCTGACCGGCAGCCGTCGTCGAACTTGGTGCAAAATATTGCGCGTCACTTTCATGAGTATGAATCCCCTTCGGAAGATACTCGTGGTTTTACATTTCGTGACCAGGCGAGTGGCACGACCGTGGTGTGGATAACTTATGCGGACGATGAGGTGTTTACAGACACTGGACTGATTGATAATATCCAATAGTAATGAGCACTAATAAATTGTTAGCCCGCTTGGGCGGGGTGGTTGCGTTGTTTCTATTATTTGTCGCGAACCCCTCCGAGGCATTGGCGACAGATCTGAAAGTTGAGGCCAGACTGGTCTGGGGTACAAATGAGGATAAATCTCCCAACCACAAGCCGGTCGATTCCGCTCTCGCCAAAAAGCTGCGCAAAGTTTTCAAGTGGCAAAATTACTTTGAGGTTAACCGCCAAACCGCCGCCGTCCCGTTAAATGAAACCGCAAAAATTAAAATGAGCTCCAAATGTGTTTTGGAAGTCAAAAATCTTGGCAGCTCCCGTGTCGAAGTGGTGCTCATTGGGATCGGGAAAGCGGTGAGCAAAAATGTGCAAACCCTTACCCCGGGTGAAGACGTTTTCATGGGTGGAAATGACAAGAACGACTCGGCATGGTTTGTAGCGATCCGCTCGGTCGATTCAAAATAAGCAGGGCGAATATTCGCATTGGAGCGACGCCCCGCATGAATTTGCGGGGCGTTATTGCTTTGGGCCGGGATCAAATACTGCCGGCAAGTTCTTCGTTATTGACCACGTTCAGGATTTTGAACTGCTCGGCGTGCAGCGAGGGATCGGCGCGGAACGAGAGTTTGCCGAAATAGCGCTTCTCCAATTCGATCAAAAGCTTCTCGTCTTCCGTGCGGAGCCGTTCCAGAACGGTGGGATGCACAACGATGCGGAGTTGGAAGTCGGATTCATCCCGTGAACGTTTCTTCAAAATCTCGCTCAGTTTGCGCTGAATTTCCACGCTCATGGTAATTGAACTCTTCACTTTGCCGCGTCCTTTGCAGTAAGGGCAATCATCATAAACCGCGGCATGGACGCTTTCCGAATGACGCTGGCGGGTCATTTCCAGGAGGCCGAGTTGCGAGATCGGCAGGATGTGGGTTTTGGCCTTGTCACGGTGCAATCCCTCCTTCATTCGCTGGTAAACCGCCTGCTGGTCGCGCCGCGATTTCATGTCGATAAAATCGAGCACGATCAAGCCGCCCATGTTGCGCAAGCGAAGTTGACGGCAGATTTCGTCCGCCGCTTCGACATTGACTTTGAGGATGGTGGATTCCTGGTCCTTGCCGCCTTTGTGGCGACCGGTATTGACGTCGATAGCCACAAGTGCCTCGGTTTCATCGACGACGATGTAGCCGCCGCCTTTCAAATGCACCTGGCGCGAAAACGCGTTTTCCAACTGGCGGCTGATGTTGAAGCGATCAAAGATCGGTTGCGATTCGGTGTAGAGTTTGACCTTGTCCGCGGCGCGTCTGGAAATCTTGAGAACCATTTCACGCATCCGTTCGTAGGACTTGGGACTGTCCACCACAATACGCTCAACATCTTCCGTCAGAAAATCGCGCACGGTCCGCTCGATCAAATCCGGCTCCTGAAAAACGCACGTGGCCGAGGGCTGGGTCTTGATCCGCTCTTGAATTTGTCTCCATTCTTCGAGCAACAGGGCGATGTCACGCACGAAGTAACGGGCCTGTTGACCTTCGCCGGCGGTGCGCATGATGACCCCCATGCCCTCGGGAATCGTCAATTCCCGCAGAATTTTCTTCAGCCGCTGCCGTTCCTGCTGATTTTCGATCTTGCGCGAGATGCCGCTTTGATCCGAGTTCGGCAGGAGTACAAGATAACGGCCGGGCAACACGACGTTGGTGGTGACGCGCGGTCCTTTGGTGCCGATAGGGCCTTTGGTGACCTGCACAATAATGTCGCTGCTGGGCGGGTAAAGACGCGGGATGTCTCTGGGCGTGATGCGCGGTTTCTCGTGCCTCTTGGTGCCACGATCGACGATTTCCACTCCGCTGTCGAAGGTGCTCGGAACAATGTCCCAGTAATGCAGAAAGGCGTTCTTCTCAAAGCCAATATCGACAAACGCGGCCTTCAATCCGTCTTCGAGGTTGCGCACTTTGCCTTTGAAAACGCTGCCGACCAGTCGTTCCTCCGTGGTTCGCTCGATGGTGAATTCTTCAAGTTTGCCGTCCTCCAAAATGCCCACTCGCGTTTCCAGCGCCTCGGCATTAATGATGACTTCCTTGTGAATTTTCTTAACGGGTTTGATCAACCGCTGGACCTTCTTGATGACCGTCGAAGCAGCGGCTCTCAGGGTTTCCACGATTCCTTGCGGCGGACGAGTTTGCACGGTCACCGGCGCAAACGGTGTTTCTTCCACGACTTCCGCCGGCGTTTGCAGATTGGGTTCACGGAAGCGTCGGCGCGATGCCGGCGAACCTGGGTCCCCCGTGGCCGCTTCTTTTGGCAGGCCTTCCGGAGGCAAACCGGCGGCGATGTTTTCCGCGCGTTCGATTTCCTGCGAATGGCGGGAGCGATCATAGACTTGTGCGTCCGGCACGGCTTTTTCGCCCAGAACTTCGGCGCGGGCTTCACTGGCGGCCCGGTCCGCACGTTGTCCGCTGGGGTTCAGGCCGCCACTGGGGCGGAAACGCATGCCGCCACGACGGCGACGGGAATAATTTTTTTCACTCATAAATCAATAGGATTTTCGATGTGTATGTACGTTTTGCAAAAGGCCAATCGCGATCAACGAGCAGAGCACTGAGGATCCGCCATAACTCAGTAGCGGCAGTGGCACGCCCGTCACAGGCATAATGCGAATATTCATGCCGATGTTGATGAAGACATGACTGAAGAACAACGTCACCACGCCCACGGCCAATAATTTACCCAAGCGATCGCGTGCTTGGCTGGCAATTCTGATCCCGAAGAACAGAATTACCGAATAAAGCGTGAGCACCATCACGCTGCCGACAAATCCTTCCTCCTTAGCAATCACGGAGAAAATGAAGTCGTTGTGCGCCGCACCGCGCGGCAAGAAGCCCAGCGTCTGTTGCCCTTGGCGCCAACCCTTGCCCAGCCACCCGCCAGAGCCGACTGAAATCAACGCCTGTCGAACTTGGTAGGATTTTTGCCTCTGCAATTCTTCGGCCTGTCGCATTTGCGCCGGAGTGGCGTCCATTGGCGCGAAGTCGGCCCCGAAGTAAACGAGCAAGCGGTGGCGTTGGTACTCCTCCAATTTAATCTGCCACCAGCCCGGTGGCGCAAACAGTATGTCCACCAAGAACAGAGCTGCCAGGATTCCGAGTGTTCCACCTAGACGCATCAGAAACCGCCTCGGCGTGCCTGCTACAAATAGCATAGCAGTACCAGTCGGCAAAAGGACGAGCGCTGAGCCAAGGTCCGGCTCTTTCATGATCAAGACGAAAGGAAGCGCGATCATGCCGACGGCCTTCCAGAAAATGTGCGGGAAACGCAATTCATCGGCGGGGCGGCTTAAGAAACTGCCAAGGGCAAAAATAAAGGCGAGCTTGGCAAATTCAGACGGTTGAAATTGGAAGAAGCCTAGCGAGAACCACCGCCGCGCGCCATTCACTGTTTTCCCGAAGATCAGCACCGTTACCAATAGTCCGATCGCGACCCAGAAAAAAACATACGACCATCGCGACAGAATGCGATAATCCACAAAAGTAATTGCGATGGCCCCTGTCAGCCCCACGACATACCAGATGATCTGCTTGAGATAAGTTTGGGTATACCACGGCAAGGGGCTGGTGGATTCGTTGGCCATCGTTGCGCTATAAATAAACGCGGCACCCAGCAGCATCAGCCCCAGCAGGGCCAGCAGCAGAAGCCAGTCGATTCGGTCATGGCGGTCTTTTGTAGCTGATCCAAACATTATTTTGCCTGACTCAAAGTTGTCGTTTTCGGTTCGCTCATCTTTTCGCGTTTCTGGATGGCGATATAAACGTCTCGTGCAATCGGTGCGCAGGTGGCACCACCCGAACCGCCATCTTCGATCGCGACGACGACCGCGTATTTTGGTCTTTCGTATGGTGCGAAGGAAATGAACCAGGTTGTGTTATGCGTTTCACCACGCTCCTTGCGTTCGGCCGTGCCGGTCTTGCCGCAGATGCGAAGACCGTCAACCCGGGCGGTGCGGCCCGTGCCTTCCACGTCTTCGGTCTCGGCCAACATATCGTCGCGGACGATGTTGAGACTCCTCTGGCTCACGCCCAAGGTGTCGCGCACCTGGTGTCTCGGGAATACTGTGATCGATTTGGGGCTGGTTGAGTCCTGCGGCTCGAGACGGTCAACCAATCGCGGTTTGAGAACTTCTCCACCGTTGGCCACGGCGGCGGTCAGCACGGCCATCTGCATTGGAGTCACATCCATCTCACCCTGTCCGATGCAGATGTTGGCGCTATTGCCAGCAGGCCACTTGCGGGCACGTTCGGCGCTCGGGAAATGGCCGGACGCTTCCTGCCTTAATCCAGGGCCAATCTTCTCACCAAGACCAATTTTCTCGCCAAGGTGCAGGCGACGGCCCAACTCGGCAACTCGATCAAAGACGCCGCGCTTCAGGCCAATGGTAATAAAATACACATTGCTCGAGCGTACCAACGCTCGCTTCAAATCATAATCTCCGGGTGGTGCGGTGTCGTGAAAGGGTTGGTCGGCGACATAGGTGATTCCCTTGGCCGGATTCTTCGGATTTGGGGCGACGTAATATTTTTCTTCCGGATTCAAACCGTTTTCAAGCGCGGCAAGAGCAATGATAACCTTAAAAGTTGAGCCTGCCTGATATGGCGTTTGAGTGGTGCGATTTTTCTCTGGGGTCAGTTTTGGACCGTTTAGATATTCGCCTTCAGCGCGGCTGATGCCCTTGATATAAAGGTTGGGATTGTAAGTGGGCGAAGATGCCAACGCCAGAATGTCGCCGTTCCTTACATCCATCACCACGACCGCTCCGCGCGTGTCGGTTCCAAACGGCCTCCGCAACGCCTGCTCCGACGCTTGCTGAATCGAACTATCAATCGTCAGCACCACGTTGTCACCCGGTTCGGCCGCCGACCAGATATTTTCTGACTGGCGGTAGCCAAGGTGGTTGACCAGCACCGACTTTGCTCCTGCTTTGCCTCGGAGTTTTTGATCAAACCCGGCCTCAACCCCCACGATTCCGCGCCAGTCCGGCAGCCGATAAGTAAAATAGGCTTCTTCCCCCTCCGCTGAACTGTCGTCGCGTTGCAAATGACCCAGCAGATGGGCGGCGGTGGTCTGAAACGGATAGGTGCGGACTGGAACTATTTCCATGTCCACGCCCGGCGGGCCAGCCGACTTTTCCTGCAAACGTGCGATTTGAATCGCATCAAGATTTTCAACAATCGGGAAGGGCAGGGCGGGGCGCGTTACGTAATGACGATGAAAATTGGTCTCGTTGACAGTCAGAGGAAGTTCTAGGAGCAGGCTGAGCTGGGCCACGACATTGCTTACAACTTGATAGCGAGTTTGCCGGCTGATCAGGTTCTTCCGTTCGACGGATACGGTGAATTGTTTCCGTTCCTTCGGCGTTAACTTACGCCCCAGCTTCTTTTCTTGCGCCGCGATCTGCGCGAGGAGATTTTTGCGAACGCGAGCCAATTCGTTGGAATTGGCCTGCTCAAATGGTTTACGCAGTTCTTCCAGATACAAATTGACGTTGCAGCTGGGACGGTTTTCTGCCAATGGCTTGCCGTTACGATCCAAAATCTTTCCGCGAATGGTCGGGATGCGAACGGTACGGTGGGATTGGGTTTCCAGATTGGTCTGGTAATATCTCGCGGAAACCACTTGGACATACCAGAGGCCGACGAGCAATATGCTGAAGCCGCAAAGGACGACGATTGCCAACACTCGCAAGTGTGGGTCGTTCTTTTTCAGTTGGTCGAAAACAATCATTGTCTTATCGGCCCCGCTTTATTTCACGATCGGCCCGGAAACTGGTTTCGCCACGAGGACGATAACTCAGGGCGCGGTTGAAGATGTCGAAAAGGTGGAAACAAACTGGCGTCAGCAGTGCGCCACCAAGACTCATCAGGACCCATTGCCACAGCGATGCCCAGCCCAGGAGCGGATTCTCGCCGATGCTGAGTAACAACACCAATGTCAAGGCAGGGGCGACGGCGCTGGCGCTCAGTCCCAGAATAAGTTGCGCGAAAAGCTGCTCACGCAAAATCAACCCACGTTGCCGGTTGATCGCCAGCGCAATCAACAACAACGGCAGCATACTGACGCCAAGCGGATTGGCCGAGAGCGAATCAAACCACAACCCGCCCAGTACGGCGAGGAGCGCCAACGTCACCAGGTTTGTGCTCAAGCTCGCATAGACAATGAGCGGCGGAAGTAAATCGATTTGCGCGCCAAACAGATGACGCACGCCATTGAACGAAGCTTCCAAATACACAGCTACAAAAGTGGCGAGCAGAATGAGAATGGAATTGATTGGGTTCATGGAAACAGCACCCACACTTCCTCCAACGCGCTCAAGTTCGCGTCCAGCTTTACCCGCGCTTCGATATAAAGTCCGTACTCGGCGGAGTGGTAATCCGCAATCTTACCGATGGGGATGCCCGGAGGGAAAATTCCGCCTTTACCGCTGGTGACCACGGATTGTCCCGGTTTCAGATTGTTATTGTTGGCCTGATATATTGACAAATCCAACAATGAATAATCCAACGGCCCTGCCGAACCGGAAGAAATTACGCCCATGTCGCGCGTTTCCTGAATCAAGGCGGAGACGCGGCAATTGGGATCGCCCAACAGCACCACTTGTGAGCGCGTAAGACCGACGGATGAGATGCGCCCGACCAAACCCTCCGGCGTCAACACCGGCAAATCAACGCGCAATCCATCGCGGCTGCCACGGTTGATTTGCACCGTGCGCCACCAGTTGGCCGGTTCCTGTAATATGACGTTCGCCAGTTGGAGTTTCCAGGGAGTTTGTTTTTGCCAGCCGACCAATTGACGCAAACGTTCGTTTTCACGCAATGCTTCCTGCGCTTGCATCGCCAGGACACGTGAATGTTCATTGTCCCGTCGTAACTGTTCGTTTTGGTTGAGCAGTTCACGGCGGGGCATGATGGCCGCCGCCCCTTGGCCGATTACTTGTTGCCCGGAACTGGTTAGTCCAACGAGGGGCAGGAAAAGGCCGCCGATGGCCAGTTTGACGCGGCTTGCCGTTTGATGCGGCAGGTTCAGAACCAACAGCGTCAGCAATGCGACCAGACTTAAAATTATGTAATGCGGCCTGTTTAACATCTTCACCCAGCTAATCCGGGCGAACGCGCATCAATCAGAGCTTGGAATTGGCCGAAACCCGCTTAAGGAATTGGAGTTCCTGCAACACCCGGCCGGTGCCTTCCACCACGGCGCTCAACGGATCGTCGGCGATGTGAACGGGCAGGCCGGTTTCCTCGGCCACCAGCCGGTCAATGCCGCGCAGTAATGCGCCGCCGCCGGCCATCACGATGCCACGATCAATCAGGTCGGCCGACAGTTCCGGCGGACAACGTTCGAGGGTGATGCGAATGGACTCCAAAATACTTGATAACGGTTCTTGCAAGGCTTCGCGAACTTCTTCCGAGCGAATGGTCAGGGTTTTCGGCAACCCCGCGCTCAAATCGCGTCCTTTGACTTCCATGGTTAATTCCTGCTC
>PLJQ01000232.1:0-19050 GCA_003140275.1 Limisphaerales bacterium | reverse complement strand
GAGATAATTGCGATTTCGCAAGTCCCGCCGCCAATATCGACGATCATGTTGCCCGCCGGCTCATGCACCGGCAAACCGACGCCGATGGCGGAGGCCATCGGTTGTTCAATCAAATAGACTTCACGCGCGCCGGCATGAGTGGCGGAATCTTTCACCGCCCGTTTTTCCACTTCGGTGATGCCTGAAGGAACGGCGATCACAACGCGCGGCGCAATCAGCTTGCGATGGTGGACCTTTTGGATGAAGTGGCGGAGCATTGCTTCGGTGATTTCGAAGTCGGCAATCACACCATCCTTCATGGGCCGAATGGCCACGATATTTCCCGGGGTCCGTCCCAGCATGCGCTTGGCCTCCTCGCCGACGGCGAGAACATTGGTCGTGCCGGCTTGAATGGCGACGACAGAGGGTTCTCGTAATACAATACCTCGATCCCGTACGTAAACGAGGCAATTGGCTGTCCCGAGGTCTATTCCAATGTCATTGGAAAACAGGCTTTTAAATTGCGCAAACATGAATTATGCCTAACAGCGAAACACCTTAAGAGGCCGATTGCCCACAGGTCAAGAATGATTAACGCCAGGTGGCATGTAACTTGGTTCTCGCTGACAGGCAAACTCAGTTCAGATAATCGGCTTTGATTTTAGATGAAAGTCCGTCAACGTGAAGAGTGTAGTTATTTTTTTCGTTTCGTTGCGGTTTTCTTCAAGACGCGCCTCGTTGCTTTTCCAACCGATTTTTTGGCTGCCGCTTTTACCGGTTGTTTACTTGCTCTCTTGGCGATCTTTCTCGGTGTCTTTTTCTTTACGACTAATTTGGATCTGGCCTTGAACCTATTCTTTGTCGGCCGCTTTGCAGCTTTGCTTGCTACAATCTGGTGCGATGTCTTGGCTGGCTTGCCTTGCGCGGTTTCTTCCCGCCAACCGTGCGCGTCGCGAACTGAGATCATTGAGGCCAGAATGTCGTTCCATGTTTGCTGCTTGGTCATGACGGCATTGGGGAACATGCAACCGTCCCAACAGATGTGGCGGATCATTTTCGTGAGGCGACCGTCTTCGCCGTGCAGCCAATAACCCGCATGGTGCGCGATGGTGAGTTTCCCATTTGGGTCATTCGGGAGGCAGTGATGACCCGTTTTGTCGTGTGAGCCGGAGCCTTTCACGGTTGCGTCGTTCTGCGCTATGTGGAAATCAATGGTCCAGGGACGGAGCGCTTGCGTGAGTGTTTTCAATGCTGTGTCGAGTCGATGCGGATCGGACCAATCCCAGTCCGGCGGGAGAATGGCGTCTTCCGTGGCATTGTTGCCAAGAATGTAAAGCAGGGTATGCGCCATGTCGGCCTGGAAGCCGAGCGTCTTCGGCCGGTTTACTCGCTCAAGCAGATCCACCATCTTTTTCCAACTGTGCATGCCGCCCCAGCAGATCTCACCTTCCGCCGCGAGGCGTTCGTCGTAATCTTCGGCCACGTCACACGCCTCCTTGAACGTTTCGACAATTTTCCTTTGATTCGCTTCCGCGTCTTTGGCCCAATCCTGGACACCAGCGGCGGAGTCAATTCGCACAATGCCGTGAGGTCGGATGCCAAGATCGCGCAGCTTTTTGGCTATGCGACACGCTTTCCGAACTTGTGCCACAAATTTTTTACGTTCTTCTTCGTTGCCAATNNGCGACGACCGAGCCTACGACAAATCCTTTCGCGCGAATTTTATTGGCGAGCTTCTTCAGATCGTCGTCGTTCGAATCAATACTGACGTGCGGATCAAAAAGGAACAGGTCCACGCCGTCGAACTTGATGCCGTCCACTTCGGCCTTGGCCGTGAGGTCGAGCATCGTGTCGAGGTCAATGCCCGGTTCAGCGCCGGGACTGCCCTTGCCGACGAGACCGGGCCACATGGCATTGTGAAGTTTTGGATAATTGCAGTTGCTGTGTTGTGCGCTCATAAAAACGTTTGGTTTGGAAAACGTGGTGAGAGGTTAACAAGAGTCTTCCTTCAATCAACGGCAAATTGTGCAAAAGTAAACAGGGCTTGCGTTTGGCGCGTAAGCGTCGGGGGGCTGCGTCAGTCCACAACCTCGGATTGAAGCAGCCCATTCGTGGGAAGCGCGTTGCCAAGTGGCCTTGAGTTGCCGCTCTGCAAATTAACCGCGCCGGTGCTTCAATCCTTCAGCCGACCGGCCGCCCAGAGCAGTCCGCGGGAAACCAGGCTGAGAAACACCGGGTCACGAAACGTGTCATCCGAGTGGCCGAAGGTCGTTCCGAAGACACGCGCCTTGCCATATTGGTTGGTCCAAGCGATGGGATAGGTCCTTCCGTCTTGCTCGCTCACCGAAGTCGCCAGTGCTCGTGCGTTGGGCCAGAGTTTCTCGATGACGTAGAGTTCGTCCATCGGAGTTACCCAATCGTCCGGCATCGCTTTCAAGATGAGATGTTTCGACTCGACTTTCTTCACCGGGTAACGGCTTTGGTGATCGTGTCTCCGGCTGGTGACGCCGAGAAACTCCCGCCAATCGTCGATGTCCGTTGCCCGATAGGTATGCATGGCGCAATGGATGACCACGGCTGGCACGCCGGCGCGATGCGCCGCAGTGATCTTGCGAATGTATTCCGGCGATTTGGTGTCGGCGAAACACTCGTTATGCACCACCACATCGTAGTCCTTTGCCCAATTGGGACCGTCGTAGAGCGGAATCATAGCTTGGGTGCCGGTGCCGCCTTCGTTGACCACGGTCCATTCGGCCTGCGCCAGCTTCGCCAACGCCTGCTTTAGCGCCTGGGCTTGAAGCGTGTAATTGTGACAGCATCCGCCGGTGATCAACAAAACGCGCAGCGATTTCTTACTTCGCGCCTCGGCTGCGGATGCCGGCTGGCAAAATACCGAAACCAGCCCGACGATTAGCAACAGCCTGAAAAGAAAATCGCGACGAGTTGTAATCGCAATGGAGCAAATGTTTTGAAGCATAACAGGACTCAGTTAAACTTATTCTTCTTGTAAGCTCCCATTGCCGGTGCATCCGGGTTCACTTCCGGACCGAAGTAACGCAACGTTACCAACGGTTCCGTCTCGCTGCTGTTTTCAAAGGTCACGCCCGATTTTGCGCCGTCTTCAGTGCAGAAGTATTCGTCCTCGGTCAGTTCGTGGAAGCGGATGAGCTTCGGGCTGACCAACGGCTGGCCGTTGATCTTGCCGCTGCCTTGCACGCAGATGAGACCGTAAGCGCCGGTGTCTTTCACGGTGATTTTCACTCCGGGTTCGAGGGTCAGTTCCTTCGCGGTGAAGAGTTGCTCGCCGTCCACTTTGCCATAAACGATCCAGCGGTCCACAAAGCCTTCCTTGCGCGTGTCGGTCACGGGGACCGGTTCGAGGTAGTGGTGGTCTTTGAACTTCGAGTCCACGTTTTTGTCCCAGTCGAGCTGGTCCACGATGAAGTCGAGGTCCTTGTGCTTGTTCTTGGGCATGTCTTTCACGAGCAGGCTCCACGGGACTTCGCGCCCTTCAACGAGATTTTGATACATGCCGAAGACGTCGCTGCCCCATTGCGGCTCATAGGTGCAGAGGCTGCCGGGCGCGTGAAGGATGCACGGGTCAATGAGCCAACCGGAACCGACCTTAAGACGATAAGCCTTGGAGAGATCGAGGATGCCGTTGTCGCCTTTGTTCCAGTTCTCGAGGCAACGGCGGACCTGCGCCTTGGTCGTGCCCGGCTCGAAGCCCATGAAGGTGTAAGGAAAATTGTTGCCAACGTTGTTGTGCTGCGGCGGGAAGTAGTAGCTCTCGGGCTTGCCTTCCTGACCCACAAGCTTCGCTTGCTTGGCCGACTGGTGCATGTGATGCGGGATCGGTCCCATATTGTCGAAGAACTTCGAATAGACCGGCCACTTGCCATATTTCTTCCAAATGCTCTTGCCGATGAGCGTTAGGCCGCAGTCGTCAATCGCCTGCCTGAGCGTAAAACGTTCCTTGCCGACGACACAGTAGCTCAAGCCTTCGTCCGCTGCCCGGCCTTCATTCGCCGTGACCGTGGTGGATGCGAACCAGCGTTCGTCGATGCCGCCGCGGTTCAGACCGTAGGCGTAGGTGTCGTCGGGATGGAGCTTGATGCGCAGGCCGGGTTGCAGGAAGGAACGCGGCACCCATGCGGGCGCGAGGCGCAGCAGTCCACCGGTGCGGGAGAGTTCGGCGGCGACTTTGGCGGCGGTATTGCCTTTGACGGTGCGAAGTTGGTTGATGGATTTGAGGCTCATGGTATTTCCAGTTTCCTTGATGCTTGGATTCGTGCTCGACGGCGTCTCGTAATTTCAGATGGCTTACTTTGCGGCACGAAATGCCGGCGCATTTTCTTTTCCGCCGGATTCGAGGAACGCCACCAAGTCCAAGATTTCGTCCTTCGTCAGCACGTTCGCAATGCCTTCGGGCATGGGCGAGAGTTTCGAGGCCTGCCGGAACTTGATGTCAGCCTTCTTGAGTTCGGTGCGGTCCTGCTTGAACGGGTCCACGTAGATCACCACGGTGTCGCTCGTTTCATCCACGATCCGGCCCGTGATGTCTTCACCGTTCTTCAGCGTGAAGGTTGTGTTCATGAACTGCTCACTGACCACTTTCGACGGTTCGAGAATGGACTCGAGTATGTCGCGTGGTGTGAAGCGCGAGGAAACCGCCGTGAGGTCCGGGCCAACGCCGCCGCCCTGGCTGCCCATCTTGTGGCAAGCGATGCACTGCGCGTCCACAAAAGCCTGCTGGCCCTTTGCCCAGTTGCGACCTTTGGAGGTTGTTTCGAGTGCGGGCAAAATGTCCGTCAGCTTCCATTCCTTAACCAGCGTGCGCGTCTGTGCCTTTGGAAAAGTCACCGCGGGTTTGCCGGTGTTGCCAGCGACCGAACTGACGGCGATCATCGGTTCGAGCGCGGTCCGCTCGGATTCGCTCAACTTGGCCGCTGCGTCTTTCCGGATGAGGTCAAGCTGCTTGAGAAAACTGTTGCCGTCGCCGTAAGGCCGGCCGGCTTCCTGGAACCAACGCAGTAACGTCGGGTCGTGCAGCGCATCCGGCTGCGGGTAACTGTTGAGAGTCGTGAAGTAATGTTTCCGCTGATCGAGCGTCCAGCCGGTGGTCAGGTTGCGCAGGGGAAAGAGGTAGGCCATCTGTTGTTCCTGTGTCGTTGCGGCGTCCATGAGTGCGAACGTTTTTGCCACGACGTCGGGCGCTTCAAGGAACACCAGCAACTGGCAAAGCTCGCGATTCACGCGCTCGCTCTTGGACGGATAGGCGGCGTCGAGTTTCTCGGCGGCCATCTTGGCCACGTCGGGTGAGGGCTTGCCGTTACGGGAGAAACTGACTTCGATCAGGCGCAACTTCTCCAACTGCTGCGTCTCGGTGATTTTCGCAAGCGGGAACTTGGACAATGCCTTCAAGCAATCATCCTGGGCGTCCTTGCCGCCGACGCGTGCGAGTGCCAGAAGCGCGGTGAGGCCGGCATTGACCTGCTTCTCATTGAGGGCGCGCTGTTTCCACTCTGCAACGGGCTGAGCTTCGAGAGCGATTCGCGCGGCGTATCGAATCCAGCGGTCATCGCTGTTCAAATGCGGCCAGAGGAAATTGACGGCCTTGGGGTCTTGATGGCCGTGGAAGGCTTCGAGTTTATGGCGCAGCGCGCGGGCCTCCACGCCGGCCTTGTCCTTCAAGTTGGCAGGAGCGGTGCTCTCTTTGCCGGTGTAGCTGACCCGGTAGAGTCCCGCCTGCACGCCCCGTCCGCCGACGGTAAAATACAAAGCACCATCATTACCAACCTCGATGTCGGTCGCGTTCAGTGGCAGCTTGGGCGCACCCAGTGTTACGAGGCCTTTCGGCGCGATGAAGTTTTCCATTGTTGCTGTGTAGCTCGCCCCCTTCGGCGTCAGATGCACGGCGAGGACGCGGCCATACGTCCAGTCCAGGGCGAAGTACGCGCGCTGGTATTTCGCCGGGAATTTCGTGCCGTAACCAAATTTCGTGCCAGTGGGGGAGCCGACACCGACATCAAGAGTCGGCGGGTTGCCGTCCGGGTAATAATCCGGCCACTTGCCGGAGCCGGAACGCCAGCCGAAGTCAGCGCCGCTGGTGCAATGATAAACGCGCGTGGGCCGATACCAGTGCATCCCCCATTCCCATTCCATGTCGCTGTCGAAAGTGAAAATCTCTCCATCGTCATTAAACGCGAAGTCATAAGCGTTACGGAAACCGGCGAGCATCAACTCCCAGTTCTTGCCTTCAAGGTCGGTGCGATAAATGTGTCCGCCGGGTGCGAGAATGCCCGCGGCGTGACCGTTGCCGTCCCATTGGCGCGGAAGAACGAAGTCCTCGGCGTAATTCTTGTGCGGTGAGTTGGGTGAAATGCCGTCCACGAGTTTCGTGTGGTTACCTGCAATGACGTAAAGCATGTTGTCTGGCCCGAGCACCACAGCGTGCGGCCCATGCTCGCCGCCGCCGGGAATCTTTTTGAGCAATTCGATGTCCTCAAATTGATCGTTGCCCTTCGTGTCGCGTACGCGGTAAAGACCGGTGTCGAACTTTGTGTTGTATTTGTTCACAACAACATAAAGCGCACCGTTGGCCCAGGTGAGCCCCTGCAGGTCGGAGAGTGGTTTGGCGATCATCTCTCTCTTTGCCACCTTGCCGTCTGGTTCGATCGTGACCCGAAGCAGGCCCTCATGGGTGTTGTCCTTGCCGAATTGCGGGCTGAGGATGAGCCGCCCCTTGTTATCCTTGCACATCGCCACCCAGGAACCTTCGTCCGACGCGGCGTTGGCGATCAATTCGACCTTGAAACCGGGCAGAGTGTAGAGCGATTCAGCGGGCGTGGCCTCGCGCGCGCCCGTCACAGGAGTTGCGGTCGTGAAAAAAAGAACACCCAAACAGGCGTTCAAGGTAGAAAATGTAAGTCGATTCATAAGGTATCACCGTCGGTTCAATTCAATTTGATATCGGAATTATTGGCTCAAGATATTTAGCCATGAGGCAAAAACGCAAGGAGTTTCTGTACGGAACGGATCGGTCGGCCGGCTGCTTGAACGCCTTTGCCTGCTTGCAGATGGGGCGCGCTTGAGTTAACGATTTCATGTGTCAACCGACGACTTTTCCGATTCAGCTCTTGTTTTGGTGGGGCACGGTTCAACGTTGAACGCCGAATCCTGCGCACCGACCTACCAACACGCGGACGAATTGCGACGGTGGGGCATGTTTGCACAGGTGATCGAATGTTTTTGGAAACAGGAGCCGGGAATTGCGGGTGTGTTACGTCGTGTGTTTGCCCCGCGCGTCTTCGTCGTGCCGCTGTTCATAAGTGAGGGCTATTTCACCGAAGAGGTCATTCCGCGCGAACTCGGATTGCGAACGAATGGCCAGGCGAATTTTTCGCGCGTGCAAAGACGTGGCGAGCAGACGCTTTACTACTGCGGACCGATTGGCACCCACGACAACATGACCAATGTCATCCTCGCCCGTGCGCAAGAGATCGTGGAAAAGTTTCCTTTCCCTCGTGCATCGAAACCGAAGGAGACCGCACTGTTCATCGCCGGGCACGGCACGACCAAAAACGAAAACTCCCGTAAAGCCATCCAGCATCAGGTCGAGATTATCCGTGCGCAAAACATTTATGCGGAAGTGCACCCGGTGTTCATGGAAGAAGAGCCGCATATTGGCGATTGCTACTCGATAGCGTCGGCAAGAAATCTGGTGATGGTGCCGTTTTTCATCAGCGATGGCTTGCATTCGTTCGAAGACATCCCCGTCATGCTCGGCGAGCCGGAACGAATCGTGCGGGAGCGGTTGAAGAGCGGTCAACCGACCTGGCGCAATCCGACGGAAAAGCACGGTAAACTCGTTTGGTATTCGCCCAGCATCGGCAGTGAACCGCTCATTGCGGAGATAATTTTGGAGCGGGTGCGAGAACGAGCCAAGTTGAAGGATGGAGGATAGAAGATGGAAAGGCGGCGTTTTCTATCTTCCATCCTCCATGCTCAATCCTCTATCTTCTTTCCATGCACTGGCAGAAAATCACTTTGGTTGGCGTCGGGTTGCTGGGCGGCTCGCTGGGGCTGGCCATCAAGCAACGCCGTCTTGCCGATGAAGTCCATGGTTTTGTTCGGCGCACTGCCAGCATCGCGGAATGTGAGAGGCTCGGCGTGGTTGATCACGCGACGCTTGATCTGCATCGCGCCGTTGAGAATGCCGATTTGGTTATTCTTTGCACGCCGCTTGCCCAGATGCCTCCGGTTACGGAACAAATGTTGCCCGCCATCAAACCTGGCGCGATCATCACTGATGTTGGCAGCGTGAAGGGGAGCTTGATCCGGGAGTTGGAACCGCTGGTGACGAGTGTCGACGCGCATTTCGTCGGCAGTCATCCAATGGCGGGAGCGGAGAAAATGGGCGTGAGTGCTGCCCGAGCTGATCTGTTTGAAGAATCCGTTTGCGTGATCACTCCGACGGCGGATTCGGAGAGCACAGCCGTCGGCCAGGTCGAAGAATTTTGGCGCGCGGTTGGTGCGCGGCCGCTTCGACTCACGCCGGAAATCCACGACGAGCTTGTCAGTCGCTCCAGTCATTTGTCGCACGTCGTGGCTGCGGAACTGGCGAATTATGTCCTCAGCCCCGCGCATCCCAAAGAGCAGGCGATGCTCTGTGCCAATGGCTTCAGGGACACCACGCGCATTGCGTCCGGGTCACCGGAGATGTGGCGCGATATTGCGCTGGCGAATCATGAACACCTGGCGCGGGTGCTCGGCGTGTTCATCGAAGATTTGCAGGAATTTCAACTCGCGTTGAGAAACGGCGACCAGAAAACCATCGCGGAATTCTTTGAGAAGGCCAAACAGCGGCGTGATCAATGGTGCGGGCAAACCGCGTTGTCGTTGCCGGAATGAACCCCGCGTTTCATGCCGCTTCCTGATTTCATCGAAATTGTGCCGCTCGACAAACCGGTGTGCGCAGAAATCACCGTGCCCGGCTCCAAGAGCATCACGAACCGTGCGCTGATTCTGGCGGCATTGGCGGAGGGCGAAGTCACTCTGGAAGGCGCGCTGTGGAGCGATGACACGCAAGTGATGGTCGAGGCGCTGCGGCATCTTGGATTTGATGTAAGAGTTGAGTCTGATCCAAATGAGTTTTGCAATCGCACCATTAACGTTACGGGTCTTTGTGGAAGAATTCCAAGCGCGGGCACGGTGGAGAAACCGTTGGAGCTTTTTGTTGGCAACGCGGGGACAGCGGCTCGGTTTTTGTCCGCATTGGTTTGTTTGGGAAACGGAGTTTATCGGTTGTCCGGCGTGCAGCGAATGCACGAACGTCCGCAAGCGGCATTGTTCAAGGCGTTGCCCGAACTTGGCTATCGTGTGGATTCGCCGAATGACAAGTTGCCAGCGGTGATTCACGGAACTGGCTTAAGACCGGGAGCAAAATGCACGGTGAGCATTGAGGAAAGCTCTCAATTTGCATCAGGGTTGATGCTATGTGCGCAACTTGGCGGTTGGGATGTGAAGGTGGTGGGCGAGAATGCGGAGGAATCGCCTTACGTGGCGATGACGGCGAAACTCACCGAGGCGTTTCCAAAACGCGGCGGCAAATTTCAAATCGAGCCGGACGCTTCGAGTGGAAGTTATTTTCTCGCCGCGCGTTGGCTCTCGTACGCAGGCTTAGATGCCAAAGCAAGTTCTATTCACATCAAAAGCTGGCCCAAGACTGATTGGCAGATGGACGCGAGGTATGGGCACAGCCGGGAGTTGGATCTCATGATTTCCAGAAAAACTGATTTGGGAGACAGCATCATGACCGCAATTGTGATTGCACCGCTTGGTTTTGCACCAATTCAATTTGTCGATCTTGGTCGCCTCCGTCTTCAGGAATGCGAGCGCGTCACCGCCTTGCGCACCGAACTGACCAAGTGCGGCGCTAAGGTCATCGAGGAGGGCGACACGTTGACGGTTTATCCTTTGCAACTCCACGGCGCGGAGATCGAAACCTACAACGATCATCGCATGGCGATGTGTTTTGCGATTCTGGGATTGAAAGTACCGGGGATAAAAATCAAAAATCCAGCGTGCGTGAAGAAAACATTCCCGAACTTTTTCCAGAAACTCGCTGCGCCGCCACCGTCCGGTCTGGGCGCGACGATTCTGGACGCGAAGACCGGACGGAGGTTGGGCGTGGAGGAGTTGTTTGCGGATTAAATCGGATTCTTAATCATAATCTTAATCTTTCTCCTAACTCGGAATTTCCGGAGCAGATTAAGATGAAGGTTATGATTAAGAGTATGAGCGAATGAAACACCCTATCGTCATCGCCATCGACGGTACGAGCGCCAGCGGCAAGAGCACCAATGCCAAACTGGTGGCCACGGCGCTGGGCTACGTTTATGTCGATACTGGTGCGATGTATCGGACGCTGGCGTGGTATTGTTTGCAAAAGAAAATTGACGTACATGACGCCAAAGCCGTGGCCGCTGCTTGTCGCAAGTGGAAAACCTCGTTGGAATGCGCCGATAAGAAAGTCCACCTGCTCGTGGACGGATATACTCCGGCGAAGGAGATTCGCACGGCGGAAACCAGCGCAGCAGTGCCGCACGTGGCTGCCGTGCCCAAGGTGCGTGAGTGGATGAAGAAGAAACAACGGGAATGTATCCAGTTCGGCCACCTGGTGATGGAGGGTCGCGACATCGGCACGAATGTTTTTCCGGAAACGGACTTCAAATTTTATCTCGATGCCTGTCTTCAGGAACGCACCCAGCGACGCGCGGCGGAGGGCGTCCAGGAAAATCTGGCCGCACGCGATCAGCGCGACAGTCAACGCGCCGCCGCGCCGCTGATGATTGCGCTGGGCGCGAAGGTCATCAACAACTCGGGGATGACGGCGGAACAGACCAGCGGGATGATCATTGCGGAGATCAACAAGCGTCTGGCGGCAAGAAAATGATTTGTTCAACTTGGCGCAGCGACCGGACTTTATGAACCCCAGTTACTTCATCGGCTGGTGTCTGTTTCGTTTCCTGTTCACCACTTACTTTCGTTGTCGCTTTTACAATCCGGGGCGCGTGGCGTTGCAAGGGCCGGTCATTTTGGCGGCCAATCACGCCAGCTACATCGACCCGCCGCTGGTTGGCTCTGGTTTGAAGCGGTCGATCAATTATCTGGCGCGCGACAATATTTTCCGGTTTCCGGTGGTTGGCGCCATTCTTCGATCCTGGCAGGTCGTGCCAGTGGATCGGGACGGGGGCGGGGCGAGGGGTTTGAAAGCGATTCTCGATCGGTTGCTGGCCGGCGGCGCCATCATCGTTTTTCCAGAAGGAACTCGATCACGTGATGGCCAATTGCAACCTGCGCGTTCGGGAATTGGATTAACGGTGATCAAATCAACTGCACCCGTGGTGCCAGTCCGCGTGTTCGGAAGTTACGATGCATTCGGTCGCCAACTGCGCGTTCCCCGTCCGTATCGTGTCACTGTGAAGTACGGCCAGCCGATGTCGTTTGAAAAATTGCGCACGGAGGCGAAAAGCTGTTCCAAAACACGCCTCAAGGAAATTTATCAGCACGTCGCGGACGAAATCATGGCGGCGATTGCGAAGCTTGAGCCTCACGAGGATAAGGAACGTTTTCCATAGGCATCGGTTGTTCAGACTCTCGGTTCCCAACCTGAGCGATACTTGCGGCTCCACAGCTTTGATGCATTTCTGTCGCCGACGATCTTGTGAGTTTGGGGATCGAGGTTGATGGTGTGGCCGGTGCGCCAGGCGATGTTACCCAAATGGCAGAGTAACGTGCTCTTCTGACCTTCTTCGATGTCGGAACGCGGCCGTTTGCCATCGCGGATGCAATCAAGGAAATCGGCGAAATGATCGGCGTCGTTCCATTTGCCGGCGATCTCGCTGACGGCTTTGTTGTTGAGATCGTAAATCTTGCAGTTGTTCCCGGCGATGACGAGCGACCCTTTCTCACCATAGAAATTGACTCCGAAACCGGCGCCCTCGAATCCGCGCGGATGGCAACTGTGACATTCCCAAGTCGCGCCTTTGTCGCCGAAGTCGAACGTGGTGGTATAAGTGTCGGGCGTTTCCTGGTCATCCTGAAAATGATACCGATTGCCGCCGCACGTCACCCGCAGCGGGTAATCGACACTGAGACCCCAGCGCACGAGGTCGAGGCAGTGAATGCCGTTGTTCCCGAGTTCGCCGTTGCCCCAATGCCAGTGCCAGTGCCAGTTGTAATGAATAAGGTTGTCCTTGTAAGGACGTTCGGGCGCCGGGCCTTGCCAAAGCGAATAATCCAGCCAGTCGGGTGACGGCGCCGGTTTGCCCCGGCCAATCGTACCGCGCGAGGCATTATACCACGAGCGGGCGAAAAAAACTTTGCCGATCTCACCTGCGTGTAGTCGATCAATCGCTTCAATGGTCCACGGCCAACTGCGCCGTTGATTGCCCATTTGGACGACGCGTTTGTGTTTGCGCGCGGCGGCGACCATCAATTCGCCTTCGTGTGGATTATGACTGCCGGGCTTTTCCACATAGACATGTTTGCCGGCAGCGCAGGCGAGGATCGTAGCCGGCGCATGCCAATGGTTCGGAGTGGCGATTGAGAGCACATCTACCGCCGGATCTGCGAGGATGCGGCGAAAATCTCTCACGCCTTGTGGTTTTCGGGACTGTTTCTGGACAACGGTGGCGACGCCTTTCTCCAGCGCGCGGCTGTCCACGTCGCAGATGTAGGCGATCTCGGCGTTCGGCAGCGAAAGGTAACTGTTGATGTGAGCCATGCCGCGGCCATTGCATCCCATGATGCCGATCAGGATCTTCTCGTTTGGGCTCCGGGCCGCGCGGACTGGGGAGACGGTTTTGCCGACGGTGACCGCAGTTCCCAACACAACGGTTTGCTTGATGAATTGCCGGCGATTAACAGGGAACTTCATGAGGTTGCTGATACTGTTAAATCCCCAGGTTCGACAGCGTGTTGCTGATGGCGTTAACGATTTGCACCAGCCGGGGATGAGACTTTTCAAAACCCTCGACTGACGAAGACAAACCCGAAAGAGAGAGTTTCAGCAGTTCGGGATTCTGTTGTCCGCGCGTCGCCTCGTGGGCGGAAAGCTCGGTGAAGCCAGTGATGCTGCGCGCCTGGTCGGCGTTGGTCTTGGACAGTTCGGCGACTTCCGATTTCAGCGTCGAGAGCAGATGCAACAACTCTGATTTCTTCCCGCCATTAATGGCGTCGGCGCCGTGGATCTGGGCTTCAATCTTTTCAACTGTTTTCTCAATCATGTTGGTTCTCCGTTCGGGTGAATTGTTTGCAACAAAATAAGCACCTCAGAAATAAAACGCGAGACGAAATGTGGTCAGTGCCCAAGCAGCGGGGACGCTTCTTTCCAAATCGCTGCGCTTACGGCCTCCACATCGGTGGTCGCATCAATCAACTTGACTCGTTGCGGATTGGCGGCGGCGATAAGTTGATAGCCCGTTGCTACACGCTCGAAAAAGTGGCGGTCAGCTTCTTCCATCCGGTCGCGCAAGAGCGGCAACGTCGATTGACGCGAGCGGCGACGCGCTTCGCTTACCTTCGGTGAAATGTTCAAGAATAGAGTCAGGTCGGGACGTGTTTCGCCAACGGCGAAATCAATCATGGCCTGCACAATTTTCAAATCCAACCCGCGTCCGTATCCCTGATACGCCGTCGTGGAATCGTAAAAGCGGTCACACAAAACTATTTCTCCCGACGCGAGTGCCGGACGAATGACCTCCCGAACCAATTGCGTGCGGCTGGCGTTCATCAGCAGCAATTCCGCTTCCGCCGTCATCGCCGCATTGTCCTTGCTGTGTTTGAGTGTGTGCCGGATTTCCTCGCCGATGGGCGTGCCGCCGGGTTCACGCAACGTTCGCACGGTGCGCCCCGATGCGCGCAGCCGGTCGGCGAGCAGCGAAATCTGTGTCGATTTGCCGCTGCCTTCCGTGCCCTCGAATGTGATGAACAGGCCTTTCATTATTTGCAGCGGCGCTCTATGAGCGTCGTTGAGATTTGCGACGGTCACAGACCGCCGCTATAGTTTCTTTAGTTTTGGTCCTTTCGGTGTGTCTTCAATCACCCAGCCTTTCGCTTTCAACTCATCGCGAATCGCATCGGCACGTTTGAAATCTCTGGCTTTGCGGGCAGCCTGTCGATCTTCGAGCAAGGCCACAATTTCTGCAGGAATCTCGATTTGATTCTGGTCAGCTATCCCGAGCACGCTGTCAATTTTTGTCCATGCCTTTATGGCTGCTTCAGCCGTTTCCGGTGTGAGTGTGTAATCATTGAGTCTCCGATTTGTATCGCGAACCCACTCAAAAATCACGCCCCACCCGCCAGCGACATTCAGATCATCATCCAGTTTTGCCGTGAATGCTGTTACTAATCGAGAATCTTCCTCTTCGAGACGAGTTTTGTTTACTAACTTAACTTCCACACCCGCGACTTCTCGTAACTTGGTCAGACATTCGTCAACTCTTGCCAGTGCCGTCCTTGCACCCTGCAAACCCTCCAACGTGAAGTTGAACGTCTCGCGATAATGCGCGGTGAGCAGCAGGTAACGGATTTCGCGTCCGGTGAAGCCTTTCGCCAGCAGATCGCGCAGCGTGAAGAAGTTTCCGAGCGACTTGCTCATTTTGCGGCCTTCGACCAGCAGGAAAGCCCCATGTAACCAGTATTTGACGAACCGTTGTCCGTCGCGCTGCAACGCCGCGCCTTCGCTTTGCGCGATTTCATCTTCGTGATGCGGGAACATCAAGTCTTCCCCGCCGAGATGCAGATCGAAGCTCGGCCCGAGCAATTTCATGCTCATGGCGCTGCACTCGATATGCCAGCCGGGGCGGCCTTCGCCCCACGGACTCGACCAGAAGACCGCGCCGTCTTCAGGCACGCGCGATTTCCAGAGTGCAAAATCCGCGAGCGATTCCTTGGCGTATTCGTCGTTCTTGACGCGTTCGCCGGCGCGCATTTCATCAAAGTTCAATTTTACCAACTGACCGTACTGGCAACCGCAACCGCGATATTTTTCGATGCTGAAATAAACCGAGCCGTCCGCTGTTTTGTAAGCCAGGCCGCGCACGATCAGTTTTTCAATCAGTGAAATAATTGCGGGAATGTATTCGCTTGCGCGCGGGGTCTGGTGCGGCATCGCACAATTCAGCGTCGTCAGGTCTTCAAAAAACGCCGCCTCGTATTGCCCCGTGAATTCGCGCAGCGAGGTCTTTGTTTCATGTACGCGCTTGATGATTTTGTCCTCCACGTCGGTGATATTCATGACGTGCTGGACAGAGTAGCCCTTGAACTCCAGAAAGCGCCGCACCAGATCGCCGAAGACAAACGTGCGCCAGTTCCCGATGTGCGCGAAGTCATAAACCGTCGGCCCGCAGCAATACATGCCGACGCGCTTGCCCGCCGGATCGAGCGGCACAAACTCCTGCACGGAGCGCGACAGTGTGTTGAAAAATTTCAGACCCATTTACTGAACGGGGTGCAGAGTAAAGCGAGGTCGGCGAAAGAAAAGCGCAAATTGGCTGTAGCGCCGCCCGCATGTGCTGCCAGGCTTGATGCGCAAATCTATTCCGGTTCGGCCAGCTTCCGTTCTTCGGCTTCGAGAACCTTCCACGCGCCAGCCGGTAGATCACCAAGATCAAGTCGCGCAATCCGCACCCGAATCAAGCGCAGTGTCGGATGCCCGATGGCGGCAGTCATGCGGCGCACTTGACGATTTTTCCCTTCAATCAGTTCCAAACCGATCCAACAAGTGGGCACATTCTTGCGAAAGCGGATTGGTGGGTCGCGCGGCGGTAGCTTTGGCGCAATAGTAGCGCGCGGCGCGCGGCGCGCACCGTAGATTAGAACAATTTCGCCCGATGGCTCGCACGAAGTGACGAGCCCTACCACCTCCGGCTGTGGATCGAGAATCCATGCGCGACAGGGCAGGGTTTTACGCCCTTGAATTACAACGCCCTTCTGGAGTTTGTATAGTTCCTCGGCTGTTGGGATGCGCTCCACTTGTGTCCAATACTCGCGTTCATGAACGTGTTGCGGGTGAAGCAATCGCTCATTCAACTCCGGTTCATCACTCAGCAACAGCAATCCTTCTGAGTCCGCGTCCAAACGTCCGATCGGATAAACATTTTTTGGAAAACCAAATTCCGCCAGTGTCCGTTGACCGGGATGTTCGCGCGTAAATTGCGAGAGAACGCCGAATGGTTTGTTAAAGGTGATCAGCATGTCGAGAGACTGGAGTGATGGGTTGTGGCGACACGTGCTCTGCCTGGCGGCTCAGGGAAAACTGGAAGCTATTGTCGTGCAGCCGTCCAACGCTTGCATGGAGAGCGTTCCCTATTGTTTGAGCCGAAAGAATTGGCTTCCTGCGGAAGCCGGCAGCAGAACGGACACCTGATTGTCATTCGTCTGCCGAACATGTGCCACATCCAACCAGGCGATCGGTGGCGCCAGATTTGTCGCGGACTGAAGGTGATAGCCGGCGAATCCACTCGACCAGGAGACCGTCACGTTGGTTCCCGCCGCCTCGATGGCCAGCGAAACCAGAGGAGTGGTGACAAGTTCAGTTATTTGCGTGGACCAAACGTTTGTGTCCGACGGAAACATTTGCATGGTCCAAAAACGATTCGGGTCGGTGGGATCAACCGAAGTCGCGCTGTAATCGCCCCACCGGCTCACGGGAGCGCCGAACATACCAGTAGGATCTTCGTCATCGCCATGATAGCTGGTAACACCGGACTTAAGCAGCAGCGGATTGCCAAACGTCGTCACTCCCTTGACAGTCTGGCCCGCAATTGCGTAGCCGCTCAAATTAGTGATCAGGCTGGAACCGTTGTAGCCAATAACGACCGTGCCAATAGGGTTTGCCGCAATCGAGGGGAAGAAAAAGTCCGAATTCGGATCCGCAATCGTACCGGATTCAAGGACCACGCCATCAGCGGCCCGGATGCGATACCAGCGAATCGCGATGTGGCCGTTGAGTTCGGTGTTGTGGACGGCGTAGAGAACTCCCCCCACCGCATAAACCCTGGCGCTGAATCGGGCGTCATTCGCTTGCAGTGCGCTGGTGCCGTCCGGCTGCGTGGCGGTCAACAGCGGAAAACCCACTGCGTCATTAAAAGGAACGACGTAGAGACTGACCGTGATGAACGTGGCAGGGCTCAACGTTGCTCCGGCCGCGTTGGTTACATCCTGGACGGCGTAAGTGACGAGATTCGAATGCGGATCGCTGGTCGTGCCGATGTCGCCGGCGGCCAGCACGCTCCCAATGCAGGTGCCGTCTGCACAACTTGCCGGCTGGAGCACCTGCCCGCGTTGGCTGTTGCTCATGATCCCAAACCAGGTGCGATGGGAGATGTTCGTCGCCGCGACCAGCAGATCCGCTTTGGGAATCGCCACCAGCCCCTGCCCGATATCGGCCACCGTCGGATCCGTAGGATCATCCAGGGCATCGTACATGTCGCCCGCGAGATATACCCCCTGCCCGTCCACGCCCAGAGTCGGAAAATCGGCGAAACTGCCGTGGTCAGGGTCGGTGTCAAACGATACCCCCTTCCACTGACCGGTCGGGTCCGAGGTCGCAGAAACCGCCAACAGGTAGTGATTGGTCCCAAACGTGTTGTCGAATAGCTGCGTAAAAACATCAATGTCCACTTGGGAAGCAAACCAACGTTGCGACGTCGGATCGTAAATGACGCGGGGATCGCTCACTTCCCAGGTTGCATCTATCCCGACCTTGGCCCCAGCCCAGAAATCCACATCCGTCTTGAAGTCCACGAGGTCGCCGTTGGTCTTGTTATAGACCGCAAAAACACCGTTGATGAATTCAACAAAATGATTTGGACCCACTGCCCCGTTGCAATCCGGTGGCAAGGATGCCGAGTTTGTATTTGAGCTGCCATAGCTGATGCCGGTGAAATTGTGGCCGATGGACACCGGCACTGTTGGTTGCGCAGAGGTTACCAAAACCGGTCGGTAGAACGCAAAGAGCAGGGCAACTAATGGCAGGTTTCTTGGGAGTAACGTCATTTCGCTTAGTATGGTAGTTAAACCGCAATACAGGTGATGTCAAGGTCACTTCGTCGAACTGTTCGTGTAGTTTTCAAAGTTGGAATGGTCAGAAGGCGGCGGAATCGAGCAGAACGATGGGTTTCATTTTGAATCTTTGACGTGACGGAGGTCGTAGAGGTCACCGTCCGGGAACATCATCGAATGACGAGCGCAAACGTTTTCACACCACTCCGGGGAAGGTGTTCGGTTGAACCGGCGTCATAGTTGAACAGCGACGACGCGAAAGCCGATGTGGTCGTAGCGCCGCTCCGGTTCGAACCGCTGCCGGAAAGCCGACCGGGAGGCCCAGCCGTCGTCGGTCCAGGCGCTGCCCCGGCGTGACCGTGAAAATGTGCCGTCCCGGTTCACCGCCGCCGAGCTCTTCGCAGAATACAAGTCGGGGTCCGTACCTCCCGTTAAATTCCGGTGATACCGGTCCCGGCACCACTCGACGACGTTTCCGTGCATGTCATGCAAGCCCCACGCGTTGGCTGGGTAGCTCCCAACCTTGGTGGCCCGTTTCAGTGACGGGCCCTCCTCGGCCCCGTTGTACGGCTTGCCCTGGAAGTTTGCCTGCTTGCTGCTGAGCTGGTCGCCAAACGAGGTGGCCGTCGTCGTCCCGTCCCGGCAGGCGTATTCCCACTGCGCTTCGGTAGGCAACTGGAACTCCCACTCCACCGGCAGATCGCCGGACGCGCGGGCCTTCTCGGTCAACTTCCGACAGAACTCCTCCGCCTCCGCGTACTTAACGTTGTAAACGGGGAGGTCGTCCCCCTCACCCCCTCCTGCGGTGAGTTCTCCGGGCAGCTTTCCGACCAAACGCTTCCATTGGCCCTGGGTCACCTCGTAATTGCCGGTCCAAAAGCCCTTGGAAAACGTCACCTCAACCTGGTCCTCGCCGGGACGGCGCCCGGGTTCGCCTCGAGGACTGCCCATCCGGAACCGACCCGCCGGGCACCAGCAGAGCTTGACGCCACCGACCTC
>PLJQ01000495.1 GCA_003140275.1 Limisphaerales bacterium | reverse complement strand
CCGGGCGGCATGAGGTCTTTCATCTTGCGCATCATGTGGGCCATGTGCCGGGGATTGTTTTCGTCCAGATTTTCCATGTCGCGTTCCATCTCGTTCATGGCGCGGGCGATTCTGGGATCCTCGAAATCAGGCATCGACGGTTCGTTGCCGTCGCCTGAGTCACCTACAGTGGCCGGTTCTTTTGCGCGGCGCGGCGCGGCGAAGCGGCTCATTTGTTTGGCCATCTTTTTGTTGCCACACTTCGGACAAACCGGCAGTCGGTCAGGATTGGTTCGCTTCGACAGGAAGCTGAAAATCTTCCGGCAGTTTGGACAGGCAAATTCGTAAATGGGCATAAGCTATGAATCGCGAACAACGCGGTTGACGCGAATAAATTGCAGGGCAAGCCGGCCGGCGTCAAGCGTGGCACGGGTGTCAGACCATTTCACGTATCGGCGAGCCTTCGTTCACGATGTAGCGGGGGCGGCCCTGGTGGTCGAGGTAGGTCGCGTCCAGCGGCACGCCCATGTGATGGTAAATTGTCGCCGCAATATCGCCGGGCGTGATCGGGCGCTCCTTGATCGCGCCGCCGTCGCGTTCAGTCGCGCCAATCACCTGCCCGTGCCGAAAGCCGCCGCCGGCCATCACCATCGACATAACCACCGGCCAATGATCGCGCCCATCGGTGCTCCCTTGCGTGCCAATCTTTGGCGTGCGGCCAAATTCACCCATCGCAACCACGAGGGTGTCGTCAAGCAAACCGCGCTCTTTCAAATCGCCGACCAGCGTGGTGATGAGATGATCAAAGACGGGGAGCAACGGGCGCAGGCCGCTCCAGATGCCGCCGTAGGGGGGGATATTGTCGCCGTGCGTGTCCCACGTGCCGGACGAGGAGTGATTGCTCAAATCAATCGTGACAAAACTCACTCCAGCTTCGACCAATCGGCGGGCGAGCAACGCCTGCCGGCTCCAATCGTGATTGCCGTAACGCTCGACCAACTTCACTGGTTCTTTGGATAAATCAAATGCATTTTGCGCGCGCTGGCCCGCAACGATGTCGAACGCCTGTTGGCTGAAACGGTCCATCGCTACCATCGAGCCGCTTAGATCCAAATCGCTGCGCAGCCTGTCCATCTGCTGCGACAGGGTTTTGCGCGTTTGCAATCGCTCCATCGTCAGCCCGCGCGGCAGTTGGAAAATTTTACTGACGTTGTCGCCAACGAATGGGTCATAAGCCTTGCCCAAATAGCCACCCCACGCGAAATGCGTTTTGTCTTTCACGTTCAACGCCACGTACGGCGGCAGGCCCGGATGATTCGCGCCGCGAAGTTTTGCGACAATCGATGCGATGGCCGGGTACTGGTCTCCTTTCGGATTCGTGCGCGGCTCAGCTTCGAGGTTGGCGGTCTGCATCACCATGTTCGGCTGATGATTGCTTTCGCGGCAATCAACCGAGCGGATGAGTGTAAACTTGTCGAGCATCGCTGCGCATTTGGGCAAATACTCGCAGATGCGCACGCCCGGCAGCTTTGTGGGGATGGCGCTAAAGGGGCCGCGAATTTCAGACGGCATGTCGGGCTTTAAGTCCCATGTGTCGATGTGGCTTGGCCCCCCAGCCATCCAGAGAAGAATGACGCTCTTGTTTCCACGAACCGGCTTGCCGCTCTTGACCGCTTCACCTCGCGCTTGCAGCAAACCGGGCAAGGTCAATCCCGCCAGGCCGGCCAAACTCGCCTTCAACATGCTGCGCCGACTGAAGACGGCCAGCCCCTCGCGCGCCCGACCGTTCAGAAAGGAAAAAGCGTGCTCGCGTGCATGCGAATGAGACTTTTCGTGAAGCATGACAGGAATCTAATTCCGTCCCTCGCGCCGGTCAAAGATTTTTCGCCCGCACGATGGCGACAGTTTAATTCGCAAGCTAAAGCCCCTTAGTTCTTTTCGTGGCGTCGTCCATGTCAGATGATTGGCACAGCAAGCCGAAAAAGAGAAATCAAATTTCAAACTGATACACTACCCTTTTCTACCAACTCTACGGTGATTACCTCAAGGCGTGGGCCCAAGGCCACGCTCAAACCCGGCCGCCAGTTCTTTCGGGCGGCAACCATCACTCTGCCGGCCGAATAAATCGGAAGGGGCCAGCGGCGGCTGCCTCTTTGTCCGTCGCCCATCGGATGGCGTCGGCCAAGTTGAAAGAGACACGGACGGCAGAAAGGAAATTTGAGGATGTCGTGAACGACGCGGAACAGGCGGCTGTGCTCGTGTTGGTTTACTGAAGAAGCGTAGCGGCGACCCGGCAGAACGCCGCCATTTTGGATTCAGTCACCGGCGGTCTGCCGACCCGCCGCTACGAACCATACGCAAGGCAATCCTACTCGCAATAATTCGCGGAATTCGCGTCAAAGTGTTTTGGTCGAATTCGGCTCGCGAGGACGCTCGCCCACCGGCGGATTTCGTTGTCACTTCGTTGATGCTGCCTGCTTCTCCTCGATTATTTCTTTTCCGGTCTTGGGATCGACGCGGACATTCAGGTTTTCGCTGTCGTCGGTGTAGAAAAAGAAACCTTGCATCATTTCATTGTGTGTTTGCGGGCCGTTCTTGACCGTTACCTTGGGATCGGGATTATAGGGATTGAACGGAGAGTTGTCGAAGTGCGAGCTGCATTCGATTTTTGTTCCTTTGGGGAAATGTCGCACCCCGCGGTCCCAGACATAACTCAACTGCCAGTCAAAGCTGTAATTCGGCAGGACGAGCAGCGTCTCATTACGTCCGTCCGGATAGTGCGCGAAAAACGTGGTGTCCTTGCCGCGCAGATGCATGTGGCTGAACAGGGCGATGCCGGTTGCGTCGCATTCGAGTTCTTTTTGCGCGGCAACGGGGTAAGCAGGCGCGCCCGGCGGAATTTCGAATTTGTAGTCGCCAATGATTTTGTAGCGGATGCGTTTGCGGATCGGTTCCTTGGCGAAACGCAGGCCGACGGAAATCTGGTCAGTCTCCTCCTTGCCGGTCGTCACGTAATGGATCTGATAAACGAGGGACACTCCTTTGGGAATCATCATCGCCATGCCGGAATCAAGGTTGACGGGAATGCCGCCCGGCACTTTGCCGGTGATGAAATTGTGGTCTTCATCAAAACCTTTGTCGAGCGAGCCGAAAGCAATGTTGGCGTGATGCACCACCTTGGGGTTGCTCGGCATGATCTGGACGCCCTGCACCCAGGTGTCGTGCGGGAAAACGTAGGGCAGAATAACGTAGCGGTAATTGATGTAACCGGTGGCCGGCAACTTCTCCGGTTTCGCGGCGGTGATGATCAAGTCCGGTTCGCCGATCAGCCATTTGGTTTCCGGAAATTCCGGCGGCTTGGGAGCTTGCGCGAGATCGCCGGCTGATGCGCCGTTGCGCGCCCATTGCACGACGGTGGCGCGCTCTTCATCCGTGAGAGAACGTTGGTTCATAAATTTGCCGAAACCGGGATGCGCAAACCACGGTGGCATGCGCTGTTCCTCGACGACTTCCGCAATCGCCTTGGCTTTGGCGGCGGCTTTTTCATAAGAGGTCAAGACGAACGGCGCTTCCGTTCCCGACCGATGACATTCCACACAATGCTTGTTTAGCAATGGCGCGATGTCCCTGGCGTACGTGAGCGATTTCGTGGGCAGGCGAACCTCGGTGAACGTAATGGCGCAACCGTCAACGGCAGTCTCTTTCACTTTCACTTTGCGCCCGGCCAGCACGTCTTCGATGGCTTCTTTCAAATCCTCGCGATCGACCGACGGTTTCACGCCACCCAGGCGGTATTGATTGTCGATGCGGCCCCGGTAGCGAATTTTGCGCCCGGCATCAAGCACGACGACTTGAGGCGTCCGGTTCGCGCCCAACGCGCGCACACACTCGCCATCCACATCTTTCACAAAGGGAAACTCGACGCCATATTCAATCGCCTGGTAAGCGACTTCCTTGATCGAATCATCCGGACCAACATCGACGGCGATGAATTGAACGCCCTTGTCGCCGTATTGCGCGGACAGTTCCTTGAGTCGCGGAAGGTAGCGTCGCACTAAAGGGCAACCGGTGGTCGTAAACACAACCACGAAAACTCTCGGCTGGCCGAAATCGTCAAGTGTTCGCGGCGAGTAGCGAATGTCTTTGAAGGTGAATTTGTGAACTTTGGCGCCAATCGGCACTTTCGTTTCGCGAGCTTCAACCTTTTTCGCCGCCATAGGCAAGCTCACCAGACAGGCCAACATACTCAATGTCCATTTGCTCGTTTTCATAAGCGATGTTCTTTGCGCAAAATATTTTTCATAGCATTGCGTTCAACAGCAACCAGCCCGGTAGAGAAGGCATTCAACAGCCATTGTGAATGCCAACATTCTATATCATCCGTTTGTCTCCGGCAACAACAATGCTTGAAAATTTGACCGCGCGCCTTGACAGCCCATTGTCAGTCAATTCTTGAAGAAGCACGCTATGCATCGTAAAACCTCTTTGTTCACTGCTTTTTGTCTCGCGTCGACGTTTATTCTTCAATCGCGAGGGGTCGCTCAAATAGATTTTTTGTCCCCGCTGGGACCGCTGCCGGTTGGCGTCACAACCACCGTCCTGGTTGATCAGAGTCGTACCGACGCTTTGACCCGTGAGCGGCGCACGCTGGTCACCGAGATCTGGTATCCCGCCACTGATGACGCGCGCAATCTCGCAAAAAACAAGTACTCGAATTTCCTTCCCGGCAAGCCAACGCCGGAAATGGAGGCCTTCGTGCAACAAGCGTACAAAATGCCGATCTCCGAGGTGGACAAAATGTTTTTGAATCACGCGGTGCGCGACGCGCGGGTGCGCGACGGTAAATTCCCGCTCGTCGTTTTCTCGCATGGCAACGGCGGCAACCGGCATCAGAACACTTTCTGGTGTGACTTCCTCGCCAGTCACGGTTACGTCATCGTCTCCGCCGATCATACCGGCAATGCGTCGATGACCATCATCAATGGCAAACTGATTCCCTACGACAATAAAGGTCGCACGAATTCAGCCGGCGACCGGCCCAAGGACATGAGTTTTCTACTCGACCAGATGACGCTGTGGAATCAGGGCGCCGACAGTCGTTTCGCCGGTAAACTCGACCTCAGCGCAGTCTGCGCCTCGGGCATGTCATTCGGTTCGATGACCGCCGTGCGAGTAGCCGATATCGACCCGCGCTTCAAATCAGTGATCGCAATGTCCGGCGCTCCGCTGACTCACACCAACCTGACAGTGCCGACACTGTGGATGCTCGGCACCGAGGACACCACCATTGGCGTCAACGGCAACGCGTTGGTTCGTTCGCACCACGGCACGCACGTCGGACCGTCCTTTCTCCTGGAGATGAAGAATGGCGGGCATTTCTCGTTCACCGACATGTTCAAGATCGATAAGAACTACGGAGATGGAGTTGGGCCGGGCAAACGGCGCGAGACCAAGGAGCCGTTTGAGTTCACTTCCATGGAAACGACCTACAAACTGATCAACGCTTACAGCCTCGCTTTTATGGAAGTGTACGCCAAAGGCAAACGTGAATCGCTTGCCTTCCTGATATCCAACCACTGGCCAGACGAACTGATCTGGAAATCGTCGGGCGTGGAGGTTGCAGAAAAGTCAAAAGTTCGAACCGGTGGCAATGGCTTCTGACACGGCTCAGAACGGGTCAGATAAAGGTTAGTAAATGCGGATGAGTCAGGTGGGGCACCGCGTTGAACGTGACCACAGAAAAGCGGCCGCGCGAAAACAGGAATTCAGTATAAGCGGCATTGCGGACCACCCAACTCAACTCCAACGTTTTTTCGTCGTCGAGGTTCAGCGCGAATCCCAGCGCGGCTGCCACCGGCCCGCCAGAACTGAACGCCGCGACTTTCTTTTTACTGCCGGCTGCTTCAGTCATTTTCGCGATCCCCCGATTTAAGCGGCCACGAAATTCATGCCACGCCTCGAGGTCGGGAAGATTCAATTCGCGGCGCACCCACATCCGCGTCACTTTTTGAAATAATCGCAAATAATCACGTTGTGCGGTGTCGGAATCCTTACGCAGCTTTTCCTTCATTTCCCGAATGGCGGGGTCGCGTTGCATCAAATCGGGTAGCGAACGGCTTAACACATCCTGGCCACAATGTTCGTCCAATTCAGGCAATTCAACCGGCTCAGGCCAGTTCAGCCCGCGTTCGCGATACACCGCGGCAACTGCATCCAGTGATTGCCAGTGGCGGCGGCGCGGACCGACATAGACATGATCGAAGATCAGATTCAGTTCAGCCCAGTGAAGTCCCAACTGGCGGGACTGTTCCACGCCGCGCGCGGAGAGTTGATCGTAATCATCGTTCTGAAACGAAGCCTGGCCGTGCCGGACCAAAAATAAAAGACTCATGGTTGTCCGGGCTTACTCCGCCACAATCCCGCCGTCCAATACCAGCGAGTGTCCGGTGATGAAGGCAGCCGCATCCGAGAAAAGATAGATCACTGCCTGCGCGATTTCCTCCGCCGTGCCCAGTCGCTTGAGCGGAACCCGGTCAATCAACTTGGCTTCAAACTCCGGGTTGTTTTCCAGCATTCGCGTCACCATCGGCGTGCGGGTATAAGCCGGACAAACGGCGTTGACGCGTATTCCGACTTTGGCGTAGTCGATTGCCGCGGTTTTGGTCAGACCAATGACACCGTGCTTGCTCGCGGTGTAGGCCGCGTGACCGGGAAAGCCAGTGACCCCGGCAACGGATGACAGGTTGACGATTACCCCGCTCTTTTGTTTGACCATGATGGGAAGTTCGAACTTCAGACAAAGAAAAACCCCGGTCAGATTTATGTCGATGACCTGATTCCAAACATCTTCCGGGTAATCCGCGGTGCGCGCACGGACGCCGTCGATGCCGGCGTTGTTCAGCGCGAAGTCGAGCCGGCCAAACGCCTTGACGGTTTCCTTGACCATCGCCTCCACCTCGCTCGATTTCGTGACGTCTGCCTTGGTGAAGATCGCCTGACCCCCGGCATCGGCGACCCTCTTGACCGTCGCTTCGCCTCCTTCAACCGAGACGTCTGCCACCGTCACCTTTGCGCCTTCTTTGGCCAGCGCCAATGCCGTCACCCGTCCGATGCCGGAAGCTCCGCCAGTCACCAAAGCCACTTTGCCTGCAAATCGTTGTGTCATAATTTGTGAATCTCGACGGAGCGTATCGGAAGGTTTTGCGAAGGCAAAGCCGGAAAGATAGTCGCCTTTGCGTTAAAATCCTCGCCTCGCCAGATTTTGCACTGCGCCGGCAGAGCGCAACGACGATGGCGATTTCGCACGGCGTGACGCATCCGAAAACTTCAGCGCCTTCCCCAAAGCGCGGTCGCGATTCGCTTGCCCCGCACTCCAAGACGCAGTCGCGATTATCGGGCGTCTGCGAACTTCGCGAAGCGTTCACCGCAGCTCTCGTTCCGCACAGCACGGAAACACAAAGAGCTCTCCAGTTTCCTATCCAGATTGCTCAACTGGCAGAACGACGACCATCATTGCTTTTTTTCCATAGCCACGAAACAGTAACGCCATGACAGAGAACAACCGTACTCATGTCGTCGTGCTGGGCGCGGGGTTCGGCGGGTTGACATTTTGCCAGCGCTTCAATCATCCCACTGCGCGTGTCACGCTGGTGGATCGCACCAATCATCATCTGTTTCAGCCGTTGCTTTATCAAGTGGCCACGGCCGGACTTTCCGCGCCGGAAATCGCGCAACCAATTCGTTCCATTCTCTCCGACCGTCCGAACGTCACCGTGCTGCTGGACAACGTGGTCGATTTCGATCTCGCGGAAAAGCGCGTGATGCTGGAAAAGAATACACTGGCTTACGACTACCTCGTGCTGGCGCTCGGCGGCGTCACGAGTTATTTCGGCCATCCGGAATGGGAACAATTTGCGCCCGGCTTGAAATCGCTGGAGGACGCACTACGCATTCGTAGCGACATACTGCTGGCGTTTGAAAAGGCGGAAAACACTTTCGATGCAGCGGAGCGCCACCGCCTTATGACTATCGTTGTGGTGGGCGGCGGGCCGACGGGCGTCGAACTGGCCGGCGCTTTTGCGGAACTGGCGCGCACCGTGTTGAAACGCGACTTTCGCCGGATCGATCCCACTCAGGCGCGCGTCATTCTGATCGAAGGCAGCCCACGAGTTCTGTCTCATCTGCCTCCGGAGTTGTCCGAAAAGGCGCAGCAACAACTCGAACGGCTGGGAGTTCAAATTCGTACCTCTACCAAAGTCAAAGACATCACTCGAAACCGTGTTAATCTGGAAAATGGCGAAACGATTCTGGCGGAGAACCTCATTTGGGCCGCCGGAGTTTCAGCCAGTCCGCTGACACACAAACTCGGTGTGGAACTGGACCGCGCCGGGCGCGTCAAAGTGAATTCTGATCTCAGCGTGCCCAGGCACCGGGAAGTTTTTGCCATCGGCGACATGGCGCTGGTGCTTCAAGAGGACGGCAAACCCGTTCCCGGCGTTTCTCCTGCGGCGATGCAAATGGCCAAACACGTCACGCGTATCATCGAACATGAAGTGGCTTCGCCGGGAAGCGCCCTGCGACCAGCGTTCACGTATCGGGACAAAGGCACGATGGCGACGATTGGCCGTTCCGCCGCCGTCGCGCAAATCGGAAAAATCAAATTTGCCGGGTTTATCGCCTGGCTGGCATGGCTCGGCATCCATCTGATTTTTTTGGTTGGCTTCCGCAACAAGGTCGCGGTGTTGTTGCAGTGGACTTACTCCTATTTCGCGTATAAACGAGGCGCGCGGATAATCGTTGGCGTGCAGAAATCCGACCTCAAACAACCTTCTGCCTGAGTCATGACAACGATCCATTCGAGTACGCAAACCTCGCCAGGAACGCAAAGCAACAGGGCCGGCTTGCCGAAATGAACAAACTTCTGCGCGCTGGGTGGAGAGCCGCCCTGCCGGGCAAATGAAGAGAGCCCGCGCGCGATCTCTGGCATTTCCCTCACCCGATCTTTTTCTTGAAGCGCAATGCGCACAGCGCAAACAGCGCCAGACCCATCCCCGACATCACCGCCAGGTGAAACCAGAATTCCGTCATGGTTGCTCCGCGCAGAATGATCGCCCGCATCAATTCGATGAAATAGGTCGTCGGCAGCAGCGACCCGATGGCGTTGAAAATCCAAGGCATCGTTTCGCGCGGGAAAATGAAACCGGAGAAAAAGACCGAGGGCATGATCAGGGTCATGCACATCTGCAATGCCTGCATGGAATTCTCCGCCTTGGTGGAAATCAACAAACCCAGACTCAACAGCGTGAACACGTAAATCAAGGTCGAGGCGAAGAGAGCCGCCAGACTTCCCGCAATCGGCACGGCGAACAGCCAGTGCATGATGGCGAACAGTCCCGTGGCCATGAACATGCCGATGCAAAGATACGGTGTCAGCTTGCCCAGCATCAATCCCCAGCGTGACATCGGGCTGACCAGCAATTGTTCCAGCGTGCCGCGCTCGCGTTCGCGCACCAGTGACATCGCCGTGGCGAAGGTCGTGGCGATTTGCAACACGACGCCGATGACACCGGGCACAAAAAAGTTCGGGCTTTTCATCGCCGGGTTGTAGAGGATCTGTGGCCGCACCTCCACCGGCACCTCCCGCAGCCCCGCCTCCTTCAACAACGACATCACGGATTGGCGCAACGCGATGGCGACGGACGTGTTCAACGCCGACAGCGCGATCGTGGAACTGGACCCGTCGATTAACACCTGGACGTGCGCGGTGCGACCGGCGTGCAAGTCGCGGGTGAAGCCGGGCGGGATTTGCAATCCCACGTAAGCTTTACCCCGGCGGATGGCAGCCGCCATCTCGGTCACGTTTTGCACCTCGCCGACAACGCGAAACGTTTGCGTGTTCACGAAGTTGTCCACGATCTGGCGGCTTTCGACCGAGCGATCCTCGTTCATCACCACCATCGCCATGTGTTTCACGTCGTTGTCGAGCGCATAGCCGAAGGCGACCATTTCGATGAGCGGCGGAAAGAACATGAAGAACAGCGTGAACGGATCACGCAGCACCACGATGAATTCCTTGTAAAGAATCGCGTTGAAGCCGCGGAAGGGTGCTTTCATTTTAAGTTGTAACGGCGGTCTATGACTGTCGCTTGAAAACCAAGGTGTATTGTCCGGCGCTCACAGAGCGCCGCTTCAAAAGATTTCATTCCGCGCCCTCATTGTTGCTGTTGTTCGTCAGCGCCACAAACACATCCTCCAACGATGGCGCGATCGGTTGGATGTCTGCGTGCTGGATGTTCACGGCGGCGAGTTTGTCGCGCAAAAATTGTTCCGGCAGCGATTCATCCACCAGCAAGTGCATGGACTGGCCAAACACCGTCGCTGCGAGGATGCCGCGTTCGTGGCGGATCGCCTGCAAGCCCACCGTGACGTGATCGCAAGTGACATCCAGCCGCTTGGTGCCGGGCGGATTCACGACGGGCAACTGCTTCAGGTCATCCGGGTCACCACACACCACCAGTTTGGACATGTAAATGTAGCCCACGTGCGAGCACCGCTCCGCCTCGTCCATGTAATGCGTCGTGATGAACAGCGTGATGCCCTGGCTCGAAAACTCGAACAGCAAATCCCACAACTCGCGCCGCGCCACCGGATCAATCCCTGCCGTCGGCTCGTCAAGGAACAACACCCTTGGCCGGTGGACCAGCGAACACGCCATCGCGAGCCGCTGCCGCCAGCCGCCAGACAACAACCCCGCCCGCTGCTCCAGATACGGCTCCAGATGCGTCAGCGCGATCAATTCCTCGCGCCGTTTCGCCAGCGTCGGGCCGCGCAACCCGTAGAGCCGGCTGTAAAACGTCAGGTTCTCATGCACCGTCAACTCGTCGTAGAGTGAAAACTTCTGCGACATGTAGCCGATGAGCGGTTTGATCTTCTCCGTCTCCCGCGCCACGTCAAAGCCCGCGATGCGCCCGTGACCGTCGCTTGGCTCGAGCAACCCGCACAACATGCGAATGACCGTGGACTTGCCCGATCCATTCGGCCCGAGGAAACCAAAGATCGAACCCTTGCCGATGGAGAACGAAACATGATCCACGGCGGTGAAATGGCCGAACCGCTTGGTCAGCTTTTCACATTCGATCATGGTTTCGGCGGGCATAAATTCAACTTTGCCCTGTGCCTTGAATGATCTTCGCAGCCAATTTTCCACATAACTCGGTCAAGTGGAATTCAAAGTCGCGCGAAACATCGGCAAGCGCATATTTGGCGTGAAGTGCCTCGTGCAAAAGTATGCCTGCATAGCTTTCTAAACTCTTCAATTGAGACCGTTTGATAATGACCCAACCATTTGTGGGATCCCACAGCCCTGCTGTTTCATGAGTTGAAAACGTGCCGGAACTCATTGTTTCAGAAATACGGATGTCACGGATGAGGCTTGGTCGCCCGCCAAGGTAACCAAGAATACGTTCGGTCTGTTTCCAGACGGCAAACTCTGAAGGAGAAAGTTGGTCAGGCAAAATCCAACGAAATTGAAATGATTCGTTGTGTTTGCGGATGAAAGCGTTGACTGCTGTTACTGGTTGCCCCGCGAAGTCAGTGATTCCATCAATTTTTGTCGCCAAATTTTCTGTCACCGTAAGAACCTGAAAGCCTGCTGAACGAGCTGTGTCAGCTAAATCGGGTCGTTGCACCAAATCGGAACTGCTGATGAACAAAACTTTTTGTTTTGAGCTTAAGATGCGGACAGCGTGCTCTTGAACATCTAACCACGAAAGTTCGTCTTGAGCGTTACCCACGGTTGTTCTTTGTAGGTCGTCTGCTAAAGCTTGTGCGACAGCTTCGGACTGGCAGGCGAGCAGGATGGAACGGACACGTTCAGAGTAAGCCGAGCGACCTAAATTCTGACGCTCTCGGTTCAGCGATTTCTTTATCGAGGCATTTATCGCAGTGATGTTGTAGCTAAATAGAAAATTACTCTCGCCGGCCACTTTCATTCCGTTGATGTAAATTCCTGCACCGCCAGCTTTGTTTGGAAACACGCTGCCATAACGTGTTTCCTCCAGTGCTTGCGCCTGCGAGAAACACAGGAATAAGTTTTTGGCTGCTGCAATGTCTGTCTCGTTTACTCCAAAAACACAACAGTCTGTCCCTAAAATTTCTGGGTCTGATGGCTCGGCTACGGTAGCGTGTAGGGTTACAAGTTCCTCGAACGAATGTTTACTCACACGCACGAGGCTGATGTCGCCATGCCGCGACCGAATCAAAACAGTGATGCCTCTGCGGTCGAATGTGGCCAGTGCATCTTTCAAGCCGATGCCAAATTTTCCAATCAGGTTTGCATGTTCTAACTTCTCGGGGTTTTCAGTTTGAATTAGGTCTTGGTAGCGAAGTCCGCGTCCGAAGTCGCGTATGTGCCACCAGCCAGCCTCATCCTGAAAAATCAGGGGCTTCTGCGTATTCGTGAGAATCTGCTCATCAACTGCGTTGGCAATGAGTTCACGAACGGCGTGAAAAACCTCCCAATTCTCAAGAATTTTATCAATGTTGAGGTCGAAGTTTTTCATTTCACCTGTATCATTGACACTTCACGGCGATCAAGCAACGGTCGACTAAACTGCCAAGGTGGACTGCTCCTGATCTTAGCTCAAAGCGTTCCCATAAAGATACTCGGCACAATAGCGGTGCATCTTTTCATGCCGAGGCTTCCGCCGTGGTGCGTCAACTAGTACTTCGGCGTGGTCGCGCTCGACCCCAATCAAGCCGAGTCGGAATCTGTAAAGCAGTCTTCGATCAATTAACTCTGCTGTGCCATTCCAGACAGCAACGTAGGTTCGGTCGGCAAAATAGGTGTAACGCCGAGCTTGCAGAATGGCTTCGCGCCATCTCGTTTGCTTCAATTCAACAGCTACGATTTCCCGGGCCGGTGAAGGAGGGTTTTTCAGCAAGCAGACGTAGCCGTCCTTGTCTCTTTCGATAAGTCCGAGCGCAGCCAACGCGGGCAGGACTGTCCGCCGAAGCGTGTTATCTGAAAATGTGATGCGGCGTTTCAGGGAATCGTACGACACACGCGCGTTTCGTCTGAGGGCGAGCAGCACTTCCACCCAGTGGTGATGGTCTATGGGCGCATGAGTCTTCGCCCTCTGGCGGACTTGACAACTTTTCGCACAGAATTTCGCTCCAACCAAGTCTGCCGTGCCGTAGCCTGCGGAGAATTCCTCGATTATTGCATCAAGACCCATCGCAGTTTGCATCAACAACCGAACCGGCTCGACCATGTGGGCTTCAAATTGACGACTCATCATAAAAGGTCAGGGTTGTGATTTACAAAAGACATCCAACCACGTTCGCAAATGCGAGTAGTAACCTGGCTGGAGATCAACCAACTGTTGACTTCGAATTCGATTGCAAACTTGAATTGCGGAATCAATCCGCTGTTGAAGCCACTCAATCCGCTCCGCTTTGTTTTGCAGCGCGTTCAGTTGTTTGACTTCGTTTGTCCGCGCATGAAGGAAATGTGGTTTCGCTCCCTTACCGAGATTTCTTGCAGCACCTTGGCAATGCGGGCAATTGCAGTGTAGGCTCGCGTTGCGGTTGTCGGAAAGAATGTCTTCCACCATCGGCACTGGCAGAGTGAGCATCATGCTGGGGACATAGTATTTCTTTGTCATGTCGTAGCCTGCGGATCGGTTCACCAGAAGATTTGCCTCCGAAAAGCTCGAAAGCGACGCGATGCCGTTTGAAATCCCATCAACACCCGCTGCGAGCAACGCAAGCCCAAGCGTCCCCACGCGGCAGGCGAATACCGGTTTGCCCAACTGCTGAAACATCTGAAGCAAATCCAAGAGAGCACGAAGTTGCAGTGGATTGTTTGTGCGCTCGTCAATCGTGTCCACATAGAACAAGTAGCCATCTGCACGCGCTCGCGAGTAGCGATTCAGGAGAGCAAGCCGATTTGCCGCGACCGTGTACTGCTCGATGTTCAAGCAAAGGCCAGCGTAAACCGGCGGCGCGTCTTTGAGCGACTTGCCGTAGCTTACGGCCTCTTCGATGAGTTTGATGTCAATGTCTATCCAAGGCGACCCAAGATCGCGACAGAAGTGAAATGGTGCGACCAGAGTTGCACATCCCCATTTCATCTGCCAATCAATGCAACCGCGCGCGTACTTCTGAAGCGCTTGGATTGTTTGAAGCTCTCGCGGCGTCAAAACATTATTCGGGTCGGGAACGTATGGAAGTTTGGTGAGACTTTGAGTTAGAGCGAATGAAGAATATGCCAATCGGTATGTGACGGGATCAAACAGGAACTCAATCCCCCATTGTTTGTACGCGGCTAATGAATTTTGGAGACGAGGCATAAAATTCGCCGGGAATTCTATCGCATCCATTTTCCCACCGGCCTGAATAAAGCTTTCAAGGTCGGTCTTTTCGTTTTGGAGAAGACGGAAGAAACAACGCTTGGGAAATTCTGTTCGCTTCGTTCTTACGACCGCAGGCGCAATTCGAGGGATTATGATTGGCGTGGATCGAATCGCGCGTTCAAGCTCCTCATGGTTAAACGTCCGCTCATAGGGTTGCTTCGATAGCAAGACGAGAATCAGATTTTCAAACTCCGACGAGATTGACTGATTGTGGCGCGTTGGAGGAAGCGGCGGGTTGTTCACGACTTTCGCGTACAACTCAAGCGGCGTTCGTGCCTCGAACGGATGCTGGCCTCCTGTTACGAGGTGGTACATGAGAACGCCGAGCGAATAAAAATCTGCCCTGACGTCCACTTCATCGCCCCGCAAAATCTCAGGCGCGATATAGAGCGGTGTTCCAATCGGTTGGCCGGGCGCGGTCGTCAGCGTCGTGTAATCGAGCATCTTAACCAGCCCAAAATCCAGCAATTTGACCTCCGCATCCTTCGTGACAAAAACGTTTGCAGGCTTTAGGTCGCGGTGGATGATGTTGTGCGAATGGATGGTTCTCAGCCCTGCAACAATTTGAACCAAAATATCCTTGATGGTTTCTTCCGCGAGTTGATTCTTAGCCGCGCGGAAATACTTCGAGAGGTCTTGTCCTTCCAAGTATTCCAAAACCACGAATAGTCGAGCCTCGTTTCCAAGTTGAGCCTCGCCGGCCTCGATAAATTTTACCACATTTGGACCGGTTGCCTTCTGGAGCGCCCGGACTTCGCGTTCGAACCGTCGTCCATCCCAACCTTGTAACACCGCCTCTTCGCGGATGAGCTTAAGAGCAAAGCGTTGGTCTCCCTTTGTGGCTTCGTAAGTCTCGCCAAAAGTTCCTTGCCCCAGCAGGCGACCAAGTTGGTATCCGTTTATCTCGGGCATTGCAGGATGAGAATATGTCGGTTCACCCAAGTTTGTCAGCCACTATTCTGATCGGCTTCACCCGTTACGCGTTTGTCTCTGCCTGCGACAGCGCCCGATTGTTCACGCTCGTGACGACTTTGCGTCCGCTTTTCTTTTCCCGTTCGCGCCGGACGTTATCAGCCTCCCCGAGGAGTTTCAATGCCGGTATTAGCGCGTTGAAGCCATCCGCTTCCGCCACCCGGATCAAGTCGCCGTTTTGCAAGTTGCTCCAACCTTGCTCGAAAGCGGTGGCGACGGTATGTCCAACCAGCGCGTGGCGAAGCGGGGCGGGGCTTCCCAGGTCGAAGAGGATTTTCATCCTCGCTCAAGTTGGTTCGGCCACGGCGAGGCTCTGGCTGGCGAATTCCAATACCGTCTCGACTTGCTGCTTGGTTACGCCGGGAAACCATTCAAGGAACTCACGGATCGTCGCGCCGTCTTCGAGATTGTCGAACAACGCTTTCACTGGGACGCGTGTGCCGCGAAAGGTCCACGCGTCGCTGACCTTGCCGGGCACACATTCAACCGCTGAACATTGGCTCCAGTTGAGCATGACCTCAGCTTACGCTGAACTTCGGCCAAAGCAAGCCGCACAACATGCGGATGACCGTGGACTTGCCCTATCCGTTCGGCCCGAGGAAACCGAAGATCGAATCGTTGCCAACGGAAAACGAAACATGATCCACCGCCGTGAAATGGCCGAAGCGCTTGGTCAGCTTTTCACATTCAATCATGGTTTCGGCGGGCATGGACTTGAAAGACTTCAAGATTGTAAATGCGGGCTTTACTTCATAACTGCTTCGAACTTGCCGCCGACCATCTTGCCAGCAAATCCAAAATATCCCCACGTTCCGAAAATGTTCGTCGTCGTAATCTGACCGTTGAGAATTACGTTGTTGTCAGCCCATCCCGGGTTTAGGTCCAAATTGATTTTGTCTTGCCTGATTTGCCCGTCCAGTTTTCCAGAACCAATTTGAGGACCAAGCTTTTTGAGCTTGTTGGGCTTGATCTCTTGCAACTTCCAATCTCCTTGGACTCGGTTTGTAGCACCGACACTGAGGTTTAGAACGCCTTCAACCACGAGATTTCCGTTCGTGTCGAATCCTTTGTAGAGGTAGCGGGTTTCCTTTTGATCTGCCCCGAAGCAGCCAAGGCAGAGAAAAAGGCCGCTGATTTGAATAGCAAGTTGGAACGCCGTTTTCATACGTGATCAGTCTTTCACTCGTTTCGTTTTCTTCCCCGCTCGCGACCGCCCCAGATTATTCCCGCTCGTGACGACTTTGCGTCCGCTTTTCT
The DNA here is from genome assembly GCA_003140275.1 of Limisphaerales bacterium. Taxonomy (GTDB): domain Bacteria; phylum Verrucomicrobiota; class Verrucomicrobiia; order Limisphaerales; family PALSA-1396; genus PALSA-1396. Next base: position 39,708 of record PLJQ01000495.1, on the reverse strand, counting down.
TTTCCCATTCGCGTCGTGTTTTGGATTGCGGGGGCAAGCTAAACGCGACCCCGCTTTGGCCGCCCATCCCAAAAGCGCCGTCGCCGCTGCGCTTTGCCAACGCACTCCATGACACGCCGCCCGCTCCCGCATTTCTTCCGCATTCGTCTCCATTGGTGTTCATCCGTGGATTCACTTCGCCACGTTCGAGAAAACCACATCCGCCGACATGCCGGCTTGCAATTGGCCCACCGGGTTTTCCAATCGCACTTTGACACCAAACACCTGTTTGATGCGTTCCTCGACAGTTTGTACGTTGCGCGGGGTAAATTCGGCGGCGCGCTGGACTTGTTCGACCGCGCCACGAAAATCTTTGCCCGGAAAAGAATCGACGCTGACTTTGGCGGAGTCGCCAATCTTAATGCGCCCCAGCCAGGTTTCCGGCACATAAACCCGCACCCAAAGGTGCTGCGTCATAAGCAGCGTGGCGACTTCGCGGTTGGGCGGCAACACATCGCCCACTTTCACGCTCAAAACCTCGAGCACGCAATTTGTCGGCGCGCAGATTTTCATCTCGAGCAGTTGCGTGTCCAATTCGGCCAACTGCGCGCGCGCTTGGGCAATTTGTTCCGGTCGCGTGCCAGCAAGCAGCAAATCATAATGGCTCCTGGCGGACGCGACGGTTTTCTCGAGCGCTTTGGCTTTTGAAACCGCCAGATCGCGGTCCGATGCCGAGATGGATTTCTGCAGGAACAATTCCTCCGTGCGCCTGGCTTCGGCACGGGCGAAGTCAAGTTGCGCCGCTTGCGCTTCCCAATCCGCCTTGGCCGAGGCGATCTCCTCCTTGCGCGGGCCGGCCACGGCTTCGTCCAGTTGCGCGGCGATGCGGTCGCGCTGGGCGTGCAGTTCCGCCGCAAAGAGTTCGACGATGACCTGACCGTTGGTCAGGGAGTCACCTTCCCAGGCGAAAATCTTTTCCACGCGCCCACCGTAACGCGACGCCACGTGGACTTCATCCGTTTCAATAGTGCCGGAGACAGAGGTCGGGTTGGAACTTTTATTGCACGAAGTTCCGAGCAGGGCGAGCGCCAGGACTCCGAGTTGAAAAAAATGTTTGTTATCCACTTGAGCGTCAGGTTAACAGCGAGACATTCGTGATTCAATATCGCAACCAAAGTTCAAAGGCTGGCATTCTTGCGAATCAACGACCGGACAATCCAGGCGGTCAGCAACGTCACCGTTGCTCCAATCAAAGTGAACCAGGGCCAAAAAAATTCCACGCCGACCCATTTCATCCAAACGTTTTTGCTCCATTCCATCTGGGGGAGGAATTGGATGGCCGTCATCACCATCAACGACGCCAGCATCCCGGCCACAATGGGAGTGGCGCGCCCTTTTTTCCAAAACACCGCCAGCATCAAGCCACCCAGCAACGCCCCGCTGGTCAGGCCGCGCAACGAAAAGGCGGCGTTCAAAACAAACTTCACTTCCCGGCTCAAATAGGCGACCAGAATCAGCGCCGCGGCCCAGAAGACTGTCGAGTATTTGCTGAAGCGCAGAAAAAACTCCTCGCTTCGCTGCTTCCCGGAAAAATGTTTGACGAAGTCCATCGTGGAAACCGAGGCCAGCGACGTAAGGGCGGAACTGACCGACGACATCGCGGCGGAAAGAATCGCAACGATCAAAAATCCTTTCAGGATGTGCGGCACTTCAGTCATCATGAAAATCGGGAAGATGAAGTCATTCGCCTTGATACCGGAGCCGGGTCGCGGTTCCGGCAGCGGAATCTGAAAGGGATGCGTCTGGTAAAAAACCCAGAGCATCGCGCCCACCAGAAGGAAGATAAAAAAGAGCGGAAAGATCACCACGGCGCTCAGAGCGAGCGCTTTTCTTCCATCGGCCACGGTTTTGCAAGCCAGCACGCGCTGCACGATCAATTGTTCCGCGCCGTGCGAGGACATCACCATGACTGTGCCGCCGATGATGCCCATCCAGATGTTAAACGGCGCGCCCAACAAGAATTTTGAAAATGAGGTCCCTGGCGGCGGAGCAAAATTAAGCCAGTGCAGTTTTCCACTTTCGGCGGCTTCCGAGAGCANNAGTCCGCCTGCCACCAATGTCGGGATGTAATAGAGCGCATACAGGCCTCCGATCAGGAACAAACCGAATTGCACCGCGTCGGTCCAGATGACCGCCTTGACGCCGCCAACATAAGTGTATAACAGCGACAAAATTACGAACAACAAGATCGCACCCAGGATGGGATCGCCGGTGCCGAAACCGAGAAGTTTGTCGCCCAGCATCAGCTTCACCGGAATGGAAGCAACGTAAACGCGCACGCCGGCGGCCAGCGTTTCGCCGATGAGAAAAAAGCCGCCGGCAGTTTGTCGCGCCGAAGCGCCGAATGTATTCGCGAATAATTGGTAGGGCGAATAGATTTCACCCTTCAGATAATGCGGCACCATGACCACGGCCAGAATGATCCGCGCAATGACATAGCCGATGATCATCTGGATGAAGGCCAGGTCCGTGCCGTACGCCATCGCGGGAACACCGATGATGGTGAGCGCGCTGGTTTCCGCGGCCACTATCGACAGCCCGATGCCCCACCACGGAATGTTTTTGCTGCCGAGAAAGTAATCGCGCGTGTTTTTCTGGTCTTTCCCAAACCAGAGGCCGAGCCCAATGATGCCAAGCAGATAGATGAAAATGACCGACCAGTCGCCGAGATTAAAATAGCTGTTCATCAATGAGGGCATTCCATTACTGGAGAAGAGAGCGAACAATGGCCAGAAAAAATTCAGGCCTGGGGCGGCAAATCCTGAGGCGGCAGGGAAGTTCAGGCCGCGGCGCGCGGCGTCAACAAACCTCCCACTGCGGCGGGCAAACCCGCGCAATGTTCATCCAGCAAGGACTGGCAGTCGCTCTCCGATAACTGCAGCGGTCGCGCCGAGAAGTGGATAAAACCGCGCAGCGTTTGCCATGCGTAGCCCATCAAACCCTGGCGCAACGGCAAGGAATACAACGCCAGCGTCATGCCGTAAACCAATGGATGCCACCCGTGAGCGTCGCCCTGTTCCACGGCCTGCAAATAACGTTGGACGAAACGCTGGTCGCGCAGCGGACGAAGCCGCTGGAGTTGACATTGTCCGATGCGCCGGCTCGCGGCCGCAAACTCCCGCAGCATCGGTTCGCGCGTCAGGCGTTGATCCAGCGCAAGCAGTTCGCTGAGTTCGTTCCGACTGGCATGCTCATAGGCGCTGTGAACAGCCATCAGTTCCAGCGGCAGGAGAATTCGCGATTGATAGTTTTCCAGGAACAGCCGCAACGCCGCCGGATTGTCCGCCGGTGGAACTTGGAGCAACGCCGCCGCGGCACCGAGTGTAATCAGGCCCTCAAGCGAGCCTAGTTGCTCCATCAGGGGATGCAAATCGCCCAGCCATTCGGCTGACTCGTCGCCTGCAAATTGTGCTTGTTTCAACATCTTTTTAAACAATACCCGCCGCCAATTCCTTCGGGTTCATCGCCATTCTACAAATCACCGTGTACCCGGATCGGATGGATTGCGAGCCGGAAAAGGTTACGGAAGCAAATTAAAAACTTGCAAAGCCGAAAGAGGGTGAAGCGGATCTTTTACCCGTTTTCTGGCGCGGAATGTGAATTCTTTTCCTTTGAATGCCAGCCCGATCGTGGTTATGCTGTTGCAAGTATTGTTAGAAGGTGAAAGTCCGTTCAGACTGATCACCGGGCAAATAGCACAGAACCAGTTGATTTCGTTATGAGCCATTCGAATTTTGGAACAACCGCGGCACGCGCAACATCGGCGGCCCCCTCGACCAAACCGAAATACCCCGGCATCCGCGTCACCGTCAACGGCAACCAGCTAATGGCGGAATACGTCGAGACGCGCATTACCGAAGGCGGCGTGTTTTATCCGATCACTCCATCCACGGAAGGTGGCGAGATTTATCAAGGTTCATTCGCCCAAGGGCAGCTCAACGTCTGGGGTCAGCAGAAGATCGCTGTCGAAGCGGAAGGTGAGCATGCGGCGCAAGGCGGCGCAACCGCTTATGCGGTCACCGGCAAGCGCACGGTCAATTTCACTTCCGGCCAGGGGATTGTCTATGCAATGGAGCAGTATTATCACGCGCCCGGAAAACTTTCCACGATGGTGCTCGAAGTCGGCGCACGCGCGCTGACCAAGCACGCGTTGAACGTCCATTGCGGCCACGACGATTTTTACGCCGCGCTTGACACGGGTTGGACGATGCTCGTCGCCCGCGACGCGCAACAGGCTGCTGATTCCGCGATCATTCTCCGCAAGGTCAACGAACTTTCGCTCAATCCCGGCATGAACATCCAGGACGGGATGTTGACAACGCATTCGGAACGAACTTACCTCGCGCCTGAGGCTGAACTGCTCCGCGAATTTCTGGGTGGCTCGGACGACATGATTGATTGCCCGACGCCCGCGCAATGCGAACTATTCGGTCCGAAACGCCGTCGCGTGCCGGAGATGATGGACTTGAAAAACCCCATACTGCTCGGTCCGGTGCAAAATCAGGAGCACCACATGAATGGTGTCGTGGCCCGCCGGAACAATTTCAACGAGCACATTCTGCCGATGCTCGAACAGGCTTACGAAGAATTTGGCCGACTCACTGGCCGTCACTACGGATTGCTCGTTCAATACCAGTGCGACGACGCGGACACAGTTTTCGTTTCGCTCGGTTGCGCGGCGGAAAACATTGAAGAGGCTTGCGATTATCTCCGTGATCAGCGCAACGCCAAAGTCGGTTCGATTCACGTCAATGTCATCCGTCCGTTTCCCGAAGCCGCCATCATCAACGCGCTGCGCGGAAAGAAAAATGTCATCATCCTCGAACGCACCGACGAAGGTCTTGCCGGCGACAATCCGCTCGCGCGCGACATCCGCGTCGCGCTCGGCAAGGCGAACGAGGTCACGAAATTCGGCGGCGCACTCCCCGCACTTACGCCCGGCGAAGTCCCTCGGATTTTTCGCGGCGCTTATGGCATCGGCTCGCGCGATTTTCGCCNNCCCGCCGCAAAGACGGCAAGGGGGCGGCGGACGGAGAAACTTATTTCGTTCTCGGCGTTGACCACCCTTATGCGGTCATTTCCAAGGCCACGCCGTCGCTGCTTCCCCAAGGCGCAATCGCCGTGCGTTTTCATTCGATCGGCGGCTGGGGAATGATTACGACGGGGAAAAACCTGGGTTCCATCATCGGCGAATTCGGCGACTTGATTTCCAATCGCCAACCTGAATATGACGCCGATGGCCGCATGAAGGAAAAACTTTTCGTCATGGCCAATCCGAAATATGGCTCGGAGAAAAAGGGCGCGCCGACGAACTATTATCTCACCGTCGCCCCCGACCGCATCAGAGTGAACTGCGAGTTGAACCACGTGGACGTGGTTCTTTGCTGCGACCCCAAAGCGTTCACCCACACAAATCCGCTCGAAGGTTTGAACCGGGGTGGGTGTCTCGTTTGGGAATCAAGCGACACACCGGAAACCGCCTGGCAGCGCGTGCCGGCGCATTACCGCAAATTCATCAAGGAAAACAACATTCGGATTTTCATTTTGCCCGGCTTCGAAATCGCCCGCAAAGCGACGAACCAGACCGAGTTGCAACTCCGGATGCAGGGAAACAGTTTTCTGGGCGCGTTTTTCCGCGTCTCGCCGTTCCTTAAAGAGTTCGGCATCAGCGAGGAGCTGTTTCACAAAACCGTTCACAAACAGTATGAGAAGAAATTTGCGCGCTTCGGCGAAGCCGTCGTCACTTCGAACATGACCGTCATGACGGAAGGTTTCTCGCGCGTTCAGGAAATAAAATACGGCGACTTCGACGATCCCGACCGTTCTTCCATGCGCAATCCGCCGGTCCAGCCGAACACAACAATTCCGCTGATCCCGACGGCCGGTTGCGGCGCCGCGTGCGGCTCAGGAATTCCCACGCCCGCGTCCCAGACGCCGCGCTACTCGTTCCAGACCATGGGCAAGTTCGACAGCGAATTCCGCAACGATCTCGCGTATCACCAGCCCGCCGGCGCGCTTGCATCCGTTGGCGTGATGGCCGCGGGTTCGGGCGCGACGCAGTCCAAGTATGTCGCGCGCCGGGAGACGCCGGTTTACATCGCCGAAAACTGCACGCAATGCATGGAGTGCATCACCGCCTGCCCCGATACCGCGCTGCCGAACATGGCGCAGGATGTTTATACGGTTTTGAAAACGGCCGCGAGTTATTACATCACCGATGCCGCCGAGCGCCCGAAACTGGTCGCGGAATTGAAGGGCGTCGAAGAACGCGCCCGCTTGAAGATGAACGAGGCGATCAAGAACAAGTTGAAGCTGCCGTTCAAAGACATCATTCGCCACGAAATCGCCGCCCTCGGCAACATCGCTGAAAAGGCGAAGGCCGAATTTACCGGCATCATCGACAAACTGCCGCTCGCCTACACGGCCGTGCCCGCCATTTTCCGTTCGCTCGAAAGCAAGACGCCGGGCACTGGCGGTCTGTTTTCGATTTTCGTTTCCGATTTGTGCAAAGGCTGCGGCGAATGCGTGCAGGTTTGCGGCGACCACGACGCGCTCCGCATGACGCGCGAAACCGAGGAACTCAACGCCGAGTTGACGACGGCGCAGATTTTCTCACGCCTCCTGCCCGATACGCCGCAAAAATTCCTTGGTCTCTACAACGACGCCGACGCCGCGAATTCCCGCGAAGCCGCGTTGCGGAATCATTTGATGGTCCGCCGCAATTACGAAGCGCTCGTCAGCGGCGACGGCGCGTGCGCCGGGTGCGGCGAGACGCCGTACATCAAGCTGCTCACGCAGCTCTTCGGCGACCGGGCGCTGGTGGCGAACGCCACGGGCTGCTCGTCGATNNACCGAAGCCTACATGCGTCCGCTTTATCACAAGAAGGCGGATCGCCTTCGCGGCAAAGCAACCCATCTGGAGAACGGAGGTTTGGCGAAGCTTGAAGCTCTCCGGGCGCGCGACCAAGCACAGTATGAACTTTTCCGCCGCGCGGTCGCGCACATCATCATGGGACTCGGCGGTGAAAGCGACGAGGACACGAACAAGCGCATTGCCGATTACGAAGCGAAGCACGGCCCGATTACCGACGAGCAGATCATCAACGGCATCGCCGCCGTGATGCGGCAGGACGCGTTCAATCACCGCGATTTGCAGGCGATTGACGGACGCCGCGCCGACGGCATGAGCGTCATGTTCATGGGCGCAAGCACCGGCTGCAACACCGTTTACGGCTCGACGCCGCCGTCGAACCCGCACCCGTATCCATGGATGAACTCGCTCTTTCAGGACGGCGCGACGATTTCGTGGCTCATGGCCGAGTCCACCATCGTCAATCACGCGCACCGCTCGGTCGTCCCGGAGCGCCTCTGCACCGCACTGCTCGACCGCGACGAAAATGTGATCTCTGATGCCGATTATTTCACGCTCACGCATCTCGACGACATTTTGATGACGGAGCAGGAAATTCGCGAACTGCCGAAAGTCTGGNNAGTCTGGGTCGTCGGTGGCGACGGCGCGTTCGGCGACATCGGTTTTCAAAACGTGTCGAAGGTGATTTTGCAAAATCGACCGAACGTGAAAATGTTGATGCTCGACACCCAAGTTTATTCCAATACCGGCGGACAAAACTCGGATAGCTCGACGATGCTCGGAGGCTACGACATGAACCAATTCGGCGTCGCCTCGCAGGGCAAGCTCATCGAAAAGAAGTGCGTGGCCGAGGCGTTCACGAGCGGACACGGCTCGCCGTTCGTCGCGCAGGTTTCGATGGCCAATGCCGCAAAGCTTTACAAGGCGATGCTCGACGGTCTCGAATACCGCGGCACGGCATTTTTCCAGGCCTACACGACCTGCCAGCCCGAACACGGCGTCGCCGACAACATGAGCGCCGACCAGGCCAAGCTCATTCGCGACGCGCGCGGCATGCCGGAATTTGTTTTCAACCCGCGCAAGGGCGAAACTTCGCAGGAAGCATTCGACTTGAAAGGAAACCCGACGCCCGAGCGCGATTGGTGGGTGACGAAGTACAAATCCAGCGGTGAAACTTACAACTTCACCGTCGCGCACTGGGCCATCACCGAAGGGCGTTTCCGGAAGCACATCAAAGCCGTGAAGGAGGAGGAAACAAAGGAGTTGATCCATCTCGACGACATGCTGGCGTTAATCACCCAGGACGACGTGATTCATCGCCGCGTATTCGACCCGAACCATCGCAGCCATGTTCCGAACTTCGGTTGCTTCATTAAATCCGAGTCGAGCGACGGCAAGATGAAGTGCTACGCCGTGTCGCGACAGATGGTCTTGTTCGCCGTCGAACGCCGCAAAGCCTGGCGCATGTTGCAAAGCAAGGCCGGCGTGGCAAACAAGGATTACCTCGCGCAAAAGGCGTTGCTGGCGAAAATCGACAAGGGCGAAATTGCGTTGGCCGAAGCGCAAAGCCGGACGCGCGAATTGTTGCAGGCCGAGTTGGCGAAGATTGCCTGATCGCTGATCGGTCACGCGCTGACGGGCGCGAACACCGACCGTTCACGCAAAGATTCGCAGTTGGCGCGGAATGGAAAAGATGCAAACGGTTTTGCCGTCCGAATTCAAGCGCGGCTTGGTGCTGATGCTGGAGGGAGCGTGTGCGTTTCCCCAGAGGCTTGGCAGGGAGCGATGCGACCGCATTGCTCACCAGGGACGATACGAATTCACTTTTACGGCCCGTCCGCTCCACTCTCCTGATCACTGAATTTAGCAACCGCCTGGAACGTTTCGTAATCATGACCCACTCAACCCGCATTCCGCTCGCCCTTGTTTGTTCTTTGCTGGCGAACGTTGTCGTTGCATCGGATGCTTTTTCGGTCCGGGATTTTGGCGCCAAAGGTGACGGCACGACCGACGACACGGCTGCGTTCCAACGCGCGCTCGACGCGGCAACCAAAGCCGGCGGCGGCACCGTTCACGCGCCGCGCGGCAACTACTTCTTCGCCGGCCATCTCTACGTACCGAATGCGGTCACGCTGGAAGGCATCTGGCAATCGGTGCCCGCGCACACCGGTGTGCGCGACGCCGGGACGCCGAAGCCCACCGATGACGGCACCACATTCCTGGTGACGGAAAATGCGGGCAACGAGGCCGGCAGCCCCTTCATCACCTTGAACCACAACAGCACCCTAAAAGGCGTCGTGCTGTTCTATCCCAATCAAGACCGGGCCGATGTGCCGAAGCCTTACCCGTGGACGATTGCCATGCGCGGAAAGAATCCCGCCGTGTTGCAGGTCGAATTGTTGAATCCGTACAACGGCATTGACGCCAGCCAGAACGAACGTCATCTCATCCGCGACGTTCAAGGCCAGCCGCTGCGCCGCGGCATTTACGTGGATGCCATCTTCGACATCGGGCGCATTGAGAACGTCCACTTCAATCCGTGGTGGAGCATGGAACAGAAATTGTTTGAGTGGCAGCAGAAGAATGGCGAGGCGTTTGTGTTCGGCCGCTCGGACTGGCAATACGTCTTCAACACCTTTTGCTTCGGCTACAATGTGGGCTACAAGTTCATCAAGACCAAAGCCGGAGTCTGCAATGGCAACTTCCTCGGCATCGGCGCGGACGATTGCTTCACCGCGGTGGTCGTGGAGGACTCGGCCCGCATGGCGCTGCTCATCTCCAACGGCGAGTTCGTCTCCTTCCACGGCCCTGATCCGACAATGGTCGAGGTCAAAGCGTCCAACTCCGGCAGTGTGCGCTTCGTGAGCTGCGCGTTTTGGGGACCGTGCAACCAGATCGCGCGGCTGGCAGGCAAAGGGACGGTTGGTTTTGGCGATTGCACATTCGTACAGTGGGACCGCAAAAAGGAAGGCCGGCCCGCGCTGCGCGTGGACAGCGGCAGTCTGGTCGTGCGCGGTTGTGAGTTCCAGGAAGACAAACCGCAAATCGAACTGGGCGAAGCAGTTCGCCGTGCGATCATCACTGGAAATATTTTCACCGGCAAAACCCGACTCGCCAACCGCAGCAAAGGCCAGGTCACGATCAACGACAACGCGGGCGACACGAACTAGCGCGAATCCTTAAGCGGCAGGATTCGCGCGGTAGCCGCGTGCGCCTCACCGAGGCGACGCGCCGGCGATGCTCAGGGTGAGTTCGATCACATCGGACACCTTTTCCTCGAACTGACCTGGATTGATGCCGAAGTCGCTGCGCTTGATGTTGAAGCTGGTTCGGATGACGAGCAGGTCGCCTTTCATGTTGGGCACACGCTGGCCGAGTTTGTCCTTCAGGTAAGTCAGCTTGACCGGTGTGGTGATGACTTTTGAGATGCCCTTGAGCGTGAACGTGCCGGCCACATCGGCGGTCGTTGTATCGCCGCTCGTCCTGGCATTCTTCACTTCTTTTGTTTCAAAAGTGATTTCGGGATACCGGGCCACGTCCAGCCATTTGTCGCTGTGCATGTGCGTTTGCTGCATGGAATTGCCAACGCGCAGGGAAACGCTGGCCACGGTGATTTTTCCTTTCGTGGCCGAGGGGTCGGCCGGATCAAACGTCACCGTGCCGGAAATGCCGTTGGCGCTGCCGTTAACCGCCTCCAACGGCGCATCCAGTTTGAAAACGGCGTTGTTGACGCCTTTGGGATCTTTGAAGTCGAAGGTTTGCGGCGCGGCCAGCGCGACGGTGTTAAGGCAAGCGAGCACAAGCAGCCACTTCAGTTTGTGTTTCATGATCAATCGATTTATTGGTTTGAGGTTTGTATTGGTTTTTTACGGAACAAAAACGAAGCGGCCATCAGGACTCCGGCTCCCAACAGCGCCGCCCCGAGAAAATCCACGCCCGCGACGAAGCGCTTCTCATACTGGTCATACGTGATGCCGGTGACTTCATCGGTCTTTTTGATCGGCACGCTCGTCTTGCTCCAGCCTCGATTCGCGCCGGTGGCCAACCACACGCCCACGGCGACCACAAGCAACACCAATGCAAGGATGCGAAAAGCTTTCCGGGGCATTTGTTCTCTGGATTGGAGTTGCCGACTTCACTTCCCACAGAATCTGGCGGTCGTCAACTCAAGTCAAACGCGCGGAATGATTCAGCTTAAAATCAGACTTTTGACCTCGGCGTTGTGATGTCTTCGTCTCTTGTAATGTTGCCACACAAAAAAGCTGACGAACAGTATCCACAAAACCAACATGACTGTCACCCTAGCTTTGATTTCTGCCACGGTCCAGAAAATTAGAATGTCCAATTGGTCAGCGCCAGTGACCCATTCGGGTCGAACAAAGTGAATGGGATAATGCTCTCTGATGTAGGCTGCGGCAGTAACATCTTCAGGTAATCCAAAGACAAACCAGCCAATGCGAGTAAGAGAGAAAACCGAGAACCCGGCTATGACTGACGCCACAACGGAGAGCAACACAACTTTTAATGTCAGAACTGAGAATCGCATTTGTTCCACCGAACGCAGTAAAGCAAAACCACAGCCGCCATAAAATCAAGGCACAAGATGGACTATCTCCTCCAAAGTTCAGAGGCGCGGTAACTCCCGATTATCGCGCCCTCGCTGCGCGCCACTGCGGGTATTCCTTTTCCAACAGGTTCTCCGGCCAATGGCCATACCACAGCGTGCCCGTGCGCCGCTCGCGCTCGATTTCCGCCAGCGCATACCGCTTCACTGCATCCCGCCCCGCGAAAACGGGCCGGTTGGTCTCGATTTCGTAATGTCGCGCCCAAAGCGGCGGCGACTTCTCATCCGACACCACCACCACGTCGAAATCCGCGTCGTGCCGCTCGAATTTTGCCACCGTCGCCTTCACGCGTTCGACGCGGACACCGGACAGCTTCACCTGCCGCAGCCACTCCACGGCGGAATCCACCGCATTGCACCACGTCATCGCCGGATAAATCCAATCGCATAAGGAACCGGACGATCTCCGTTTTGTTCTGCGGGCAGATGGACGCCAGCTCAAACGTGCGCGCCGGTCTGGCTTCATACGTCTTTTCGTCATGCTGTTGGCACCAGCCGGTCAACTTGCCATCCACGCGAATCTGGCATTTCAGGATACAATCCACGCTGCGTCCTTGAGCACGCCGAGAATGCCCAACATCACGCCGTCGTTGAACGTGATGTGCGCGGAGTAACCCTTGGGATTCGGATGACGCTGCGGAAATCCGCCGTTCGGATACTGCGCTGCAACCATGAAATCGAAGCCGCGCACGCAAGCGTCGCGATAGGATGCGTCACCCGTCGCCGCAAAAGCGCGCGCGAGGTAATCCACCTGCGAATGGAGGTTGTGATTATCAAACGATGTGTCGTTACGTCCTTTCGGAGCCCGGATCGATGCCTTTTGTTCCTCGGTGAGGACGGCAAGCATGTCGTAATCCTTGGGCCAACCGCCATTGTCGCGCTGGAACAGGAGAATGTTCGCCGCAATTTCCCGGACCCGTTCGGGCGCGTATGCGGGCTGTTCCGGTAACACCTGAATGACGCGGTTCGTGTCGCGGATGTGTCGCCAGTGTTGCGCGCTGTCGCAAAATCTCGATGTGTCGATCAGCAATGGCGCACTCGGCGCCACTTTCTGGAGCTGGGACGAATCTTCGGCGAATGCCGCCAGCATACCTGCCGGTCCAAAAGCTATGATCGTGGAGAGTAGCCCGCAAGACACACGAGGCAACGCAAGGTATTTGTGACTTTTGAATATGGCCCCGGAAACTCTCAGAACCGACATTCCGGAACAATTTTTTCCGGTTTACAATCGAGCAGCGAATGGACTCTTGTTTCGTGGTGCATCACCCGCAATGGCAATTTCCTTTCGAACATTCAAGCTGGACAATGGCGCTACCATGAGCCATTAAGATGGAGAAGATTTCTATGAGAAAATATTTATTGATCGGATTGATCGGCGTAATGGCCGGCACGCTTTCAGCCGCGGAGTCCGGCGCAAAAGTACAAGTCATTGCCGCCGCCAAAAAGCTCGGCGACAGCGCCAATTACAGTTGGACGACCACACCCAATGATGAAAGTGGCAGCACCGGGCGAAACATCGGACCAATCGAGGGCAAGACGGAAAAAGATGGTTTCACGTACATGATGCTGATGCCGGGTGGAATTTCCGTTGACGTGATTATCAAGGGAGAAAAGGGCGCGGCCAAGACGCTGGAGGGCTGGCAGTCGTTTGCAGAAATCGAACAAGCCGGCGGCGGCGGGGCCGCGATTGCACGTCGCATCCGTAAATTCAAAACACCCGCCGTAGAAGCGGTCGATCTGGTCGGCGCCGTCAAGGAGTTGAAAGAGGCGGACGGCGCTTATGCGGGCGAGTTGTCAGAGGATAAGATCAAGGAATTGATTTTGTTGGCGGTGCGTCGTCGCGAAGGGCAAACACCGCCGGACATGAAGGGCATCAAGGGTTCGGCGAAATTCCGGCTCAAGGAAGGGGCGCTGACAAAATACGAATTCAATATCCAGGGCAAAGTCACTCTCGGCGAACGCGAGCTGGACATCAACCAGACCATCGCCGTGGAGGTCAAGGATGTCGGCGCCACCAAAATCGAAATCCCTGACGAAGCGAAGCCGGCGTTGAAGTAGGCGAGCGGAACAAAATGATTCTCGTCGGATTATTTTTTGCTTTCTGAACTACCAGACGCACCTTTCACCCGCTCCTCCTCGAAGGGTGGGATAAGACGATTGCATACCCGAACACTGGACTTCTCAGTTCTACTTTGTCACATTCAGCCTGTTAGGAAAGGGTAAAGATTGCCGAGGTTTCGATTTTATCCATGAAGATCATACTACGCTCGCTTATGACAAACCATTTGAAGTAAAATCCGCTTCACACTAGACTCCGGGCACTATGAACTGGCTGACCTTTGCTTTGATGACGGTGGTTTCGTGGGGACTCTACGGAATTTTTCTGCACAACGGACAAACCGCGATGGCGGACAAAAGCAACGCACTTTACAAATCGTTTCTCTTTGTCGGACTGGCTTACTTTTTGACGGCGGTGTTGGCGCCGCTGGGGATGTTGCTGGCGCGAAAATCCAACTGGAGTTTCCCGCTGGCGGGCATGGGTTGGTCATTGTTGGCGGGCATCGTGGGCGCGGTCGGCGCGTTCTGTGTGCTGCTGGCTTTTGGCGCGGATGGCAAGCCGGGGGTGGTGATGTCGATTGTTTTTGCCGGAGCGCCGATAGTCAACGCCGTCACCGCCATTATTTTGCATCCACCGGCAGGCGGACTCGGTTCGATCAAGCCCCAATTCTATCTGGGTATTGTGCTGGCAGCGCTTGGCGGTTGTCTCGTCACATTCTACAAACCAGCTCCGCCCAAACCGCATTCGGTCGCCGCTCAACCCGCGCCCGCCACGTCTGTCGCGCACCAGGAGAATTGATGGCCGACGGACATCCCCCTTCTTGCACGGCGATTAGCACCGTTCAGTTGGCGCAACTTCGTTCGCTCGTCGCCGAATTGTTCCCCGCCAATTCGTTTTATACGCAAAAACTTCAAGCAGCGGGCGTCACCTTCGACATTGCGTCGCTGGAAGATTTTTCCAGGCGGTTTCCCTTTACGACGAAGGAGGAATTGGTGGAAGACCAACGCCGCCATCCGCCATACGGAACGAACCTTACTTACCCGCTGGCAAACTACACACGCTGCCACCAAACTAGCGGTACGAACGGTGTTCCTTTGCGATGGCTGGATACGGCGGAAAGCTGGGAGTGGATGATCGAAAGCTGGACGCAGATTTTTAACGCGGCGGACGTCGAGCGCGGCGACCGGATTTATTTCGCGTTCTCGTTTGGCCCGTTCATCGGTTTCTGGCTGGTGTTCGAGGCGGCAGCGCGGATGGGATGTCTTTGCCTGCCGGGCGGCGGCTTGAGCAGTGAATCACGTCTCCGCGCCATCATTGATAATCAGGCAACCGTACTGTGTTGCACACCCACGTATGCAATGAGGCTGGCTGAAGTTGCCGCCAAAGAAAGTATCGACCTCGCATCGGCGAAGGTGAATACGATCATTGTCGCGGGCGAAGCCGGCGGCAGCATTCCGGCCACGCGAAGTCGTCTGGCTGGACTATGGCACGGCGCGCGCGTCTTTGATCATCACGGGATGACGGAAGTAGGTCCGGTTACGTATGAATGTCCGCAACGGTCGTGTGTGTTACATGTGATCGAAGCGGCCTATTACGCGGAGGTGATTGATCGGGCGAGCGACCAGCCGGCTCGTCGTGGCCAAACGGGTGAGCTGGTGTTGACGACGCTCGGGCGCACCGGTTCACCGTTGTTGCGCTACCGAACAGGCGACCTGGTGAAACTTGCCGTTCAACCCTCAATGCTCAGCTCTCAACCTTGCACTTGCGGTCGCAACGAACTGGCGTTGGAAGGGGGAATCCTTGGCCGAACCGACGATATGGTGGTTGTGCGTGGCGTAAATGTTTATCCGAGCGCCGTGGAGGAAATCATCTGTGCCAGTGGTGAAGTGGCGGAGTATCAGGTGAACATCAGTACGGCTCAAGCGCTGACGGAACTCAGCGTCAAGATCGAGCCGGCGGCGGATTGCCGGGATATTGCCGGTTTGGTGATGAATTTGGAGAAAGACTTTGACAAGGCATTTGCCCTGCGTGTACCTGTAACCGCCGTTTCGGTTGGAACTTTGCCCCGGTTTGAATTGAAAGCAAAGCGGTGGTTGAAAATATAGATGCGAAACCCATACGACGAGTTTTTCAGGGATCAAGCGAATGAAAACAATCTGGTTGGTTTTAGCGTTGGGCGCGGCAACCTCCCAGCGGAGTTGGGCTGAAGACGCGGACTGGGGAGCGGCCGGGTTGCGAACGGGATTTTCAGCAAGCAGTTGGAACGATAACTTTTGGCAGCGCGAGGCGTTTGCGACCCACAACCTTCATTGGCGCTGGCAGTCGGATTCAGGTTGGCATCTGCAAACCAGGCTGGATCTTTCCGCGGGTGCTCTTCGCCGACGCGGAGAGGAGGGCTTTGTCGGCACCCTGGGGCCGACTTTTGTTTTGGGCAAGGGAGACTTCCCTTTGACGCTTGAAGCTGGCTCCAGCCCAACCATCCTGAGCAGGGATGAATTTGCGGGCGTGAATTTCGGGGTGCCGTTTCAGTTTACCAGTCACGCGGGTTTTGGTTGTCGAATTTACAAGCAGCTAAGTGCGGGCTATCGCTTCCAGCACATGTCCAACGCCAGCATCAGCGAACATAATCCCGGCCTGGACCTGCACATGTTTGAGATCAGCTACCGCTTCTGACGGTTGCATTCGCTTTGGCTTGAGTTAGACCTTTCCATGAATCCATACTCTCGCCTTGCGCATTGCGTTGGTTTGTTCATCACGCCGCTGCTTACGGCCTGGTTGTTCGTGAGTTGCGCTTCCACTCCCAAAGTCGATTGGAACACGCGCGTCGGCAATTACACCTAAAACCACGCGGTGGCGGAATTGGGGCCGCCGGATAAGTCCACCAAACTGTCCGACGGCACGACCGTGACCGATTGGATTACTAGAAGATCCTCCGGCGTTTCATTCGGTCTTGGGACTGGTTACAGTCATTACGGAGGCAGCGTTGGCACCAGCACCGGAGTGGGCGTTGGGATGCCCATCGGTTCAATCGGCGACCACGTTCTACGTTTGATATTTGGCCCCGAAGGAAAACTTGCGCAATGGAACAAATCCAAAATGTGAATGGGTCGTTGGCGAACTAGACTGCGTAGAAAGAATCTGGCTAATCCAATAACTAAGCGACGGTATCTCGAACGACTAACCGATGAAGTTTACCCTTCCACCGAAATTTGAGGCAGTGCGTCACACACTTGCACGTAGTCATAATCGGCGCGTCATGCTTCTGCTGATGGTTATGGTCGCTCTTCTTGTGGCAGGTTTGCTTTTTGCTCGACCGCATCGCGTGGGAGTGCTGGCTGTGCTTGCGGGTGCTATCCTTATTGAAATACTGGGGATGGTTTATGTGATCCGACTCAGCAAGAAGCAAAGCATCGCCTTGGGATTTGTGTGTCCACTCTGTGGCGGTGTTCTTTACGATGGTCGCTCCAACCGTCTTAGCTATCGACGTGAGTGTCCCTGCTGCAAGCAGTTCATAATTGAGAGATTGAATGAAGATGGTTAACCCTTACGAGCCTGCGTGAAAACTCCTATAGGATTATTGGGAGGAACACATCACCGCTTCTGGAGTCGACCAATACTTTCAATCATATAGTCGAGGGATTCGTGGGTCTGGCGCGGGTTGATGGGGAGCGTCACAAGCCGTTCAGCCACGGCTTCGGCCACCGGGAATTGACCCTTCTTGAAACCGCGCTTTCGAAAAGCAGTTGAGTAGTGCAGCGGGGTGTAGTGCGTGCCGACTCTGATGCCGCGTTCGTGCAGCATCGCATAAATAAAATCGTCCCGGCTCATCCCAAATTTATCGGCGTCGATTTGAATGGGGAAAAGATGGAAGACGTGTTTAAAGCCCGGCGTAACCGTCGGCAAGGTCAGACCCGGCATGTCGCGCAGTCCGGCAGTCAAGTAGGCGGCGTTGTCGATGCGGCGTTGGTTTAGGGTGTCGAGTTTCTTCAACTGAATGATGCCGACGGTCGCCTGCATATCGGTCATGCGGAAGTTGTAGCCGCAGTCGTCGAAATCCTGCCACCAAAAGCGTTTGCCCATCGGCAGCTTCGTTTCATCGAGCGAACAATACTTCGTGCTCCTGCCATAGACGCGCGTGCAGTGGGAACGGTAGAGGGCAATCTTTTCAAACAACGCGGCGTCGTTGGTGACGATCATGCCGCCTTCGCCCAGTGTGGACATGTTTTTCTGTTCGTGAAAACTGAAACAGCCCGTCGTTCCCATGCTGCCCGCCTTGCGGCCTTTGTAATCCGCGCCGACGGCGTGGCAGGCATCCTCGATGACCGCGAACCCATGCTGCCGGGCGAGCGCGAGGATGGCGTCCATGTCACAACATTGGCCGTAGAGGTGAACCGGCAGGACGGCCTTCGTGTTCGGAGTCAGTTTTTCCTCCAGCTTTTTCGGATCGAGATTGCAGGTGACGGGATCGATATCGACGAAATCAACTTCAGCGCCGAGCGTCGCGCCGGCGGCGGCCGTGGCGATCCAGGTCAGTGGAGTGGTCAGGACGCGGTCACCTCGTTTGATGTCGAGGGCAACGAGCGAGAGAAAAAGCGCGGCGGTGCCGTTGCTGACGGCGCGGGCATGAGCCGTGCCGCAATAGGCGGCGAAATCCTTCTCAAACTGAATGCAGGCGTCGCCGCTCGTTGGGGCGCCCTGGTGGAGAACCTCGATCATCGCTCGTTCTTCGTCNNGGCCGTATTCGCTGCCAAACTTGATTTGCAGGTCATGTTGAATTTTCATGTACTCAAGGCGAATTGATTTTTCCTGATTGCAGCGCCAAGGCAAGCCCTTCGTCGAGACTGCGCATGGGAATTTTAAGTTCAGCGCGCGCCTTGTGGTTGTCGAGAGAAACATTTCTTGGCCGGGGCGCCCGGCCCGCCAGGTTGCTGGAATTAGTGGCGACCACCAGCCGGCTTGGAAAACCGAGTCGGGCCGCAATGCGTTGCGCCATTTCAAAACGGCTGACGCTGTCTTTGCCAGCAAGGTGAAAGATTCCGGAGTGACTGCCAGCGGCCAGTTCGTTCAATGCGCGCGCGACGGTGATGACATCGATCGGGGTACGGATTTCATTGGTCGGAAAAGTGACTTCGCGACCGGCCTTGAGCGCGGGGATCATGGTCGCCAGAAAGGAGTTGCCCTGGCTCAAAATCGGTAATCCGACAACAAGCGAGAGGCGGGCAACGACACCGTTCGCGCCCAGTTGCGACACGATTTTTTCAGCTTCAACCTTGGTGACAGCGTAGAAATTGATGGGCCGGGGCAGGTCGGTTTCGCGATACGGCGCGTGCTCGCCGTCGAACACGGTATCGCTGGAACAGAAAACCAGTTTGGTACCGCTGGCGGCGCAGAGATCCGCCAGCGTTTGTGTAATGCCGATGTTGATCTCGCGAGCTTGTTGCTGGTGCGTCTCGCAATAATCAATGTTTGCCAGCGCCGCAGTGTGGATGACGGCTTCGGGTCGCACGCTCTGAAACACCTGTTGCACATGCTCCGCACTGGCGGGGTTGACCACGTGCCAATGCAGATTCCTGCGCGGGGCCGGGCCGGGTTCGCGGGACAGCGCGTGCAATTCGCAATCCGGATCGGACTGCCAGATGACGTTGCCGGCTACGAAGCCGTTCGCGCCCGTGATGAGGATTCGTTTCCGCGCAGTCATTCGGAGCTTATCGGATCTTGGTGTTCTCTTTATGTGCCGCACTCACACGCCACATGACCACCACCATCAGCAACGCGAACGCCACGCTCATGGCGAGCGCGAGCAAATTTACCGAGTGTATTCCGGCCACCTTGTCCTGGCCTTTCAGAATCAATCCAATCATCTCTTCCTGGACAACCGGACCCAAGCTGCCGATGCCATTAACCAGTCCCGCCACCGCCACGCCGTTTTTGTTGCCCGCGACATGCACGGACGCGGCTCCGCTTAACATCGTGTCGGGTCCATAGATCATGAATCCAACCAGACCAAAACAAATCGCCATACCCAGCGGGTTGTGCTCGAATTGCAAGATGCAGAGGTAGCCGAAAATCAAACCCAACGACATGAAAAAACAAAGCCTCGCCCAGTTGCCTTTGAAGATACGGTCCAACGCCCAACCTGAAAGCACGGCCGGAATGACGCCACCAATGTCGAAGAAAATCGAGTACCACCCGGCCGTGGCCTTTGAGACTCCCATCAACGCGAGGATGGTGGGCAGCCAGGAATCCAAGGCGTACCGAAGGAACTTGATGGAGAAATAGCTGACGCCCATCGCCAGGATCACCGGATTGAACGCGAGGCGAAGATACTCGCGCGCAGTGACATGATCGGCAGTCAAAGCTCGGACTGTTCGAGTGTCTTCGGTTTCCGGTTTGACAATGGGTAGCAGTCCCACGTCCTCCGGTTTGTCCCGCTGCCAAAAGTAAACCAGCCACCAGATCAGAAAGCTGACGAGCGTGCAACCGAAGTAAGACCAGCGCCAGCCAGCGAGTCCCAGCAGCGTCGAGCCGATCATCTTAACCGCGATGTTGCCGACGATGTAGCTGGTGCTCCACACGCCCATGAAGCGCCCGCGTTCGAGAGGCCGCAACCACCTCGCAACACCACCGACGGAACCGGGCCACCCGCTTGCCTGCGCGAGTCCATTGAAAATCATGAAGGTCATGAACGTGACGTAGGAATTCGTGATGCCAAAGATGACGTTGCAACCAATCGAGACTCCCAACCCGCCCAGCAAAAGTACGCGTGGTCCCCACTTACGCCCGATGAAGCCACAGAGGAATTGCCCGACCATGTACGCCACGAGAAACGCCGTCCAGATGTGAGCAATGGAGTCGATATTCCACCCGAACTGGTCGTTCAAGGAAGTCTTGATCAAACCAAATACTTTCCGTGTGAAATAATAACCGGCGTAAGCAAAGTAAGTGGATACTAGGATGCGCCAGCGCCACGCTACCTGATCACGGGATAGGGGTTCAGTTTCAGAGGCCATTGTCTGGGCAGCTCATCCGGCTTTGAACTGGGGTGGGTGCAATTTGCATCCGCCAATTAAAGAGGCTTCTAATCCGGCTTCAAGCTTGGAATTTGAAATGGTGCGTTGAAATTGAGGCTTGAAACGGACGCTTTCAAACGATGCAAAGCCGTAATCTCAGTGCGACTACCGAGAGAGTCGATAAACGTGAGTGTCAAACGGTGCGAAGGAGTCGCGCAGTTTTCCTTGTTCCCAATCTAGGACGCGCGACTCACATAATACCCCGCAATGCCGGAATTGCTTCAGCCCGGAGAAAGTCACTTCGACGGGATTCCGGTCGGCGTTCACGGCGACGAGAATCGTGCTCTGTTTCCAAGGCTTCGCGATCCATTCGATTCCGCGATCAAGACTGTGCCCGGTGTCGTGAAAGCTCAATTGCGGTTTCAGCTCTACGGTTCGCGCAGCCAGCGCGTCTTTGAGCTTATGGAGTTCCCGCGCCACGGCTTTCAAATCAGTCCAAAGCGGCGCTTCCGGCGGCGTGTAGGAAAGTCCCCAGTAAAGCATGCCATTGACGCCGTTGATAACCGATTGCCAGGCCATGAAGCGTAGTTGCTGGCGCGTCGGATAAAGAACCATTTTCGGGTCGCGATCTTTTTCGCGCAAGTNNACGGCACGCATCTTCGCGGCGTATTGGCCAACCTGACTGAGGTATGGGTTGAGCAGGTCGCCTTGCTGCCCGTCCGGCCAGAGCGCGTACGATTCGCGAATGCCGGGCGGGATGACGGGATAAATGTCGGTGGCCACGATGTCGGCACCGGCATTGTAGCTTTGCAAAGTGGAAACCAGATTTGTCGGTGAATGATTCAGATACAATGGATGAACGGGATCAAGGTTTTTGACGAAGCGACAGGTTTCGATGATGTCAGCGGACGGAATTCGCGGTTCGGGTTTTTTCCAGACGAAAGTCGGTTCATCTTCGGTCTCCCAAAACAGCAACGCCGGTTCGCTTTTGAGGGCCGTCACGGTTTTGCGAATGCGTTCCCCGGCTTCGGCGCGATTTCGCGGCGAAATAGAACCCAGCGATGTCCAGGCGTAGAGTCCATGTTCGCGCGCCTGCGCAAAGTCGGCGTTCGTCGGTGACAGGTGAACGAGGTTGAAACCCGCCTCCCGGGTTTCCTGCCATGGGCTCGGCGCGTTGGGCAACGAGTAAAGTCCCAAGATAAACTCCCGCTGCCCATTCACGACCAGCATGCCGTCGGAGTCCAATCGCACGGAGTTGGATTTGGAGGCTGCCGATTTGGGTTCGCGGGCGGGCAATTCGGCTCCACCGGCGCTTAATGCGGAGAGCGCCAGTGTCTTTAGAAAGGTGCGTCGATCCATGAGTCGTCCGGGTATTACTGTTGAAAAATTTCTGTTATTGAAAATCCCTGCCATTCCGCCGCGAACTCTCCCATCTCCGGCTTGTGGCAAATACTTTGACTTCGTAAGGCTTGAGGCGCGTGACAAAGCCGCCTCGCTTGACAGCCGCGGTTTCTGATCCGTAAAGCAGCTCGAGGGTTTGGCCGTTGAGTTTTGCGAGGCCGGTCATTTCCACTCCCATGTGAGGGTGATTGTCCTCGTTCACCAGAACGAGGAGCCAATCGCGGCCGGATCGCCGCGCGAACAGTCGCACGTCCCGGCTTCCTTCCGGTAACCGCCCGGTCGATGGCGTGAGCGAAACTCGAACGGTTGTCTGTTCCTTCGCGGTCAGGAACGGTTGCAGCGCATTCAGTTCGCTTGTCAACGTGAACAGTGACTGCCGGAACGGCGAACCGTTCGGCACCATTTCCGTGCCCCAATAAAGAATTCCCTTCGCGCCGTGGGCGATGGCACCGTAGGCCATCAGGCGTGATTCGGCAAAAGAAGGATAGACAAGGTGCTCGTCCTTTGGCGGCGTCAACTCATGCCAGGAGAAACCTTGCATGACCATCCAGACCGGTTTGGCTCGGCCCACGCGCTGATACCGCTCGGTGAAGTCACCCGCCTTTTCCGGCAGGCGACGATTCTCGTGAATGGGATAAATGTCGCACCCCGTGATATCGATGTCGTCGAGGTATTCACGAATGAACTTCAGGTCACTCTCCGCCGCTTCGTTGATCCAGATGGGGTGCTTGGAGCGGTCCAAGCGCCGCACCAGTTGGCAACCTTTGCGCAGCCTGGACAGGATTTTTTTGGCCTCGTTCTCGGAGTGCTCCACGGCAAAAGGCGTTTGTTGCCACCATTCGTCCGGCGATTTGTAAACGCCACTGCGATACAAGCCGCTGTAGGCGGTGAAATTCCAAACCACTTCGTCCGGCCCTTCCCATACGGCCAGTGCGGGATGGTCCGTAACGGCATCCACGGCTCTGCGCAGCGCGTCGTCGTCCGCGCCCAATTGCAACGGCACGCTGATCCAGCCCCTCATCCCCGCCGCCCGGGCGCGGTCGAGATCCGCCACGTTGCCGCAATGCACCAGATTGAAGCCGGCGCCCGCCAACGCGCGCAGTTCGGCGTTCCCTTTCGGCAACTCGTAACAGCCGATCGGAAAAAGGACGCGACCGTTCTTCACCAAAAAACCATCCGATGGTTTCTGAGCGAATGATGGAAGGCACACCATGAGAGTCATTGACAGCGAGAGGCAAAGAGACGCCCCCCGCAAGAGGCTTGTAGCGGCCGAAGTAAGGCGAATTCCACAGGGCTGCAGCCGCTGACGTGAGAAAGCGGAACCGTCTCGAGTTTCTGGAAGGTCCGCTTCCTTGCCTCGGTTACCTTGGTGGACTTCGGAGCTGAAAACGACGAACTGCCCCAGAGACAACCAACTGCTAAAACAGTAGAACCTGTTCATCATGATTGGAAACGCTGGCGTCGAGATTTACACGGACAGAGATCTGATTGCAACAGCAGCAGCAGCTTTTTCATGACCTGCTGTTGCTGATTTCAGCCTTGAAAGAACCATGGTTGTTATTGACTGGACGAAGGAAAAGGTTAGTGTTCGAGGAACCAGAAAATTTATGGCGTCACGAACCCAATCTAGCTTCCCACAACGACAGGCGCGCGGGGGTGCTTTTACTTTGATTGAGTTGCTCGTCGTCATTGCCATCATCGCCATCCTGGCCGGTTTATTGTTGCCCGCGCTCACACAAGCCAAGCTCAAGGCCCAATCAATCAGCTGCGTCAGCAATCAGAAGCAACTGACCACCGCTTGGATCATGTACACCGGTGATTACGCAGATAAGTTGGTACCGAACTGGCTTGGAAGTCCCCTGGCCTGGATTGACGGCACGGTGGGCAGCGTGGATGTGCTCCCCGGCGCAACGAACGTCAACGCACTCCGAAAGGGCCTTTTATATAAATACAATCCAAACGATGGGGTGTATCAATGCCCGGCCGCCAAAGGCGGCCCCCGATTGCCTCCCGCTCCGACGAACATGCGTAATGTGCGACTGGTACGCCATTACTCCATGGAAGGACGCATGGGTGGAGGTAATGGTCAAAACGGCTCGTCGGATACGAGTTGGGTTTTGGGTGCAGCTTATCCACAGTACACGAAATTGTCGGAGGTCAAGAATCCTTCGCCTTCGGACTCAATTGTTTTTGTGGATGAAAGCATTGAGACGCTGGATGACGGTTACTTTGCCGTCAACGTTGACCTGTCTCAATGGCAGAATTCGCCCACAGTTCGTCACGGCAAATCCGCTGTTTTCGCGTTCGCGGACGGTCATGCGGAGCGATGGAGCTGGAAGGTGTTGGACCAGGAGCAAGCCTTGTCAGTGGGTGTCACACAGTACAAAGTTAATACAACCGTCGATTTGCAACGCTTGGCGCGGGCGGTATTCCGACCGTAGCGGTTACCCATCGTTTAGAGTCCGTTCAACACATCAATCAACTGCCGCAATCTTCCGTAATGGCGGCGGTCAAATTCGAAGGCGATGCGCGGCAGCTTCACAACGTCGTCATCCTCTCTTTCCTCCGGTGTGGCTTCGATGACTTTGATTTTCTCGCCAATGATGATGTCGGCAAAATCCGCGTTCATCGACTCAATGGCGGAATCCGATGGCGCATGTTTGAGCCGGATGATAAACAGGTCTTTGACAAAACGGGTCGAATGAAAGTTGCGATAAAACCGGGTGATGATGCTCACCGCCTGGTCGGGGTCATCCGTGATGTGATATAGATGAAGATCATCCGGAGAGATGAGTTGATTGCGCAGTAAATGTTCGCGGATATTTTTGTCCCACGTTTTCCAGTAAGTGCCGCCCGGCTTTTCGATCAACACCAGCGGCATCAACTGGCTCTTGCCGGTTTGCATCAGGGTCAAGGTCTCGTAACCTTCGTCCATCGTGCCGAAGCCGCCGGGAAACAGGACGATGGCATCCGAGTGGCGCACGAAAATCAGCTTGCGCGTAAAAAAATATTTGAACGTGACCAGTTTCTTGTCGTCGTGAATGACCGGGTTGGCGCTCTGTTCCCACGGCAGGCGGATGTTGACGCCGAAGCTTTTTTCCGGGCCGGCGCCTTCGTTCCCCGCCTGCATGATGCCTGGCCCGGCGCCGGTGATGACCATGAAACCCGCCTCCACAATTTTACGCCCCAGATCGACTGCCTGCTGATACTCCACCTTGCTGGGCAGTGTACGCGCCGAACCGAAGATGGTCACCTTGCGCACGCCGGCATAAGGCGCGAAGAGTCGGAAGGCGTAGCGCAACTCGCGAAGAGCCGTTTGAATCACCCGCACGTCGCCGCGGTCTTCTACATCCGTCAGCAGCTTCAGCGCATTTTCGATGATGTCCTCAACGTGGTCCGGATTGTAGCCGCCGCCTTTGTAGGCAATGAGTTCCTGGATGCGCCGTTTCAACTCCGGGTCTCCCGGCGGTCTGTCCGTTCTAAACATTTTTCGAGGGTACCAATGTTATGACCAAATGCAACTTCGCCAATGCTCTCACGCATTGCCTTTGCGTCCAACAACTGCTCAACCGAAACTTGCCATCTTTGTTTTCGACTGTTAGCGTCGCCCCCCCTTGAAACAGTAAAATGGACTACAAGAACACATTGAATTTGCCCCGGACCGACTTTCCCATGAAAGCCGATCTGGTAGCGCGCGAACCGGAACGGTTGAAAAAGTGGGAGAGCGAAAAGCTTTACGAAAAAATCCAGGCCGCGCGTGACGGCGCCGGGAAATTTGTCCTGCACGACGGCCCACCGTTTGCGAACGGCGATGTTCACATCGGCACCGCGCTGAACAAAATTCTCAAGGACATCATCATCAAATATAAGACGCTCCGCGGTTTCAGCGCGCCCTATGTTCCGGGTTGGGATTGTCACGGCCTCCCGATCGAGTTCAAGGTGTCGCAAGAGATGCGGAAGTCCGGCGACACCAGCGCCGATGCCGCGACGATTCGAAAAGCCTGCGAAGCCTATGCCCGCAAATATATCGGCATCCAGCGCGCGCAGTTCAAACGCCTCGGCGTGCTCGGCGATTGGGACCATCCCTACCTGACATTGAACAAGGAATACGAGGCCGATGAATTGCGTCTGTTTGCGGACATTGTCGAACAAGGATTTGTTTATCGCGGCAAGAAACCGGTCTATTGGAGCATTCCCTGCCGCACGGCGCTCGCCGAAGCCGAAGTAGAATATCAGGACCACGTCAGCCAGAGCATTTACGTGAAGTTTCCAGTCCTCGGCCATCCAAACACCTCCATCGTCATATGGACAACAACGCCCTGGACGTTGCCCGCCAATCTTGCGGTGGCTTACAACTCCACTTTCAGCTACTCGCACATCCGCGCGGGTGATCAGACTTACATTGTTTCGACGATGTTATTGTCCAACGTCGTTGAAAAGTGCGGCTGGAACGGCTACGAAATCATTCGCAGCCTGACCGGCGACCAATTGAAGCAGATCGAATATCAACATCCCTTTTGCAATCGCACCGGAAGACTTTTCGCCGGCGATTCGTTCGTCGATAACAGCACCGGCACCGGCTTTGTCCACATCGCGCCCGGTCATGGGTTGGACGACTATAATCTGGGCCGCCAAAACGGTCTGCCCATTTATTCCCCGGTCGATGATGATGGCCGGTTTGCGCACTCGAGCGACTTGCCAATCGAGCAACAGATGCCGAATGAGATGGTCGGCAAATCGATTCTCGAAAAGCACGGCCGCAGCGACGCGAACGATGCGGTGCTGCACGAACTGCGCTTGCGCAACGTGTTGTTGCACCAGGAAAATTATCATCACAGCTATCCGCACTGCTGGCGCAGCAAAACGCCTGTCATCTTCCGCGCGATGGACCAGTGGTTCATCCGAATTGACCATGTAGCAGCCGACGCAAGGAGGCTCACCTCAAAACCCGAAATTGATCAGAGCCTCGTTACCTCGCCTGCTATGGGGAAAACGTTTCGCGAACGAGCGCTCGACGAGATTGACCGCGTGCAATGGATTCCCGACTGGGGTGTCAACCGCATCAAAAGCGCGGTGCAATCCCGTCCCGACTGGTGCATCTCGCGCCAACGCACCTGGGGCGTGCCGATTCCCGCGTTCTACGACGCGAATGGCGAAGCCATTCTTGACGCGCAGATTGTCCGCAATGCCGCCGACCTCATCGAGAAACTCGGCTCCAACGTCTGGTTCGAGAAATCCGTGGTCGAACTCTGGTCGCTCGTAAAGCCGAAGGATTGGAACGGCGCGGAAGCCGTCACCAAATCCAACGACACGCTCGACGTGTGGATTGATTCCGGTTCGTCCTCGCGCTCGGTTTTGATACGGCGCGAGGAGTTGCAGCACGGCGCGTTTGGAGTCCCGCCTTTAGGCGGTCCTGGCGACGCAGTCACCCCCGCGAGGCCGCCTAAAGGCGGGACACCGAACCCCTGGCAAGCCGACATGTATCTCGAAGGTAGTGATCAGCATCGCGGCTGGTTTCAATCGTCACTGCTGCTGTCGCTTGCGGGCAACGGCGCGGCGCCGTTCAAGACCGTGCTCACGCATGGTTTCATGGTGGACGCCGACCGTGAGAAAATCTCCAAGAGCAAACAGCATCAGGCCGGATATGAGAAACCGCAAACCTCGGAGGCTTACATCAAGAAGTGGGGCGCGGACATCGTGCGCCTCTGGGTGGCCTCGCAGGACTTTCGTAACGACATTATTGTGAGCGAGGAGCGCATTGGTAAAGTAGCCGAGACGTATCGCGGCATCCGCAACGCATTGCGCTACCAACTCTCGAACCTCTACGATTTCGATCCGGCCAAACATTCTGTGCCTGATGACAAACTCACCGGCCTCGACCGCTGGATTCTCAGCGAATTCTCGAAGCTGGAACAGGAAGTCATCGAAGCGTACGACAAATACGAATTCCACGTCGTGTATCAGAAGGTCAGCCAGTTCGTGGCCGTCGAGCTTTCCTCGATTTACCACGACGTCATCAAAGATCGGCTCTACACCGACGCGGCGAATTCACATCGCCGTCGCTCGACGCAAACGACGCTGTATCGCCTCGTCACGGGCGTATGTCAAATGCTCTCCCCGATTCTGGCGTTCACGGCAGATGAAGCGTGGGAGTTTGTGCCGGGAAGAACTACAGATTCTGTCCACTCGATTGTCTGGAACGCTTCAAACCAAAAGAGGGTTGCAGCAAGTGACGAAGCTTGGGGAAAACTCTTTGAGCTTCGGGAGCTGGTCCTTTTGGAGTTAGAGAAGGCGCGTCAGGCAAAATTGATTGGGAAAGCGCTTGATGCCAAGATATTCATTCCCTTCACTGCTAAAACGGAACGCGTTGATTTATGGAGTTTTGCAGTCGGAAGGACAGAAACGTTTCAGGAACTTCTGAATCTTTCCAGCCTGACAATTTGGAAATATGACGAAGAAGAACTTCCGTTAGGGGTAGCTGAAGTTTTGAGCAAACAAGATTTTGACCAATTGCACTCAGATAATTCAAATGGGTATTTGATCAAAGTCCTTCATGCAGACGGCCAAAAATGCGAACGCTGCTGGCATTGGGAAACGGACGTTGGCTTACAGAAAGAGCACCCAACGCTTTGTGCACGTTGCGTTCAGGCAATCAGATAGCCAGACTCATTAACGGAGGCACAAACAATACAGTTCTTGCCTGTCCAAAATGCAAATCCACCTCTATCATCCGAGGAACAATTCTTGTAGATGAGCGATCAGCTTATGAGGAAAAACATGCTTCTTGCTCTCAGCGTCTTTTCATCTGGCGTGAGATTTACGAAGACGGTTGTCTGGTCAAGTGTATAAACATGATGCCACAGCCAGTAATAAAACCGCACCCGATTAAGGTTATTAAGAAGTGTCCATATTGCGGCAAGTATTGTGACGCCAAAACGGGTTTCCCGTTTTTGTTCGAGACCTGGCGCATGCGGTACTATGCTCATCAAGAGTGTGCCGGTATTGATGATCTCTCTAAACCAACTCCCTTCGGACCGCCTTATGAATAG
Source organism: Limisphaerales bacterium (assembly GCA_003140275.1). Classification (GTDB taxonomy): domain Bacteria; phylum Verrucomicrobiota; class Verrucomicrobiia; order Limisphaerales; family PALSA-1396; genus PALSA-1396. The sequence continues at coordinate 10,655 of PLJQ01000495.1, read as the reverse complement.
GAGGGCAAGGATTGCGAGCGCTGCTGACATTGGGAAACGGATGTGGGCAAGCATCCCGAGCATCCGACAATTTGTGGGCGTTGCGTCGCCGCGATTACCTTGGCCTGATCGCGCCACTCCGCCGGCCATTTCTGGCGTCGAAATTCACAGAGTCGGATTTTGCGCCGACGTGCCTACGGCTTCTTTTTGAAGAGGTCAGTAACTCCCTTGGCGGCTTTTCCGACGGCATCAGTCGGATTCTTCCGTATTTCTTCAACCGCTTCAGTGGCGCCTTTACCAATGTCGGTAATAGCGCTCGCAGCGGCTTTGATGGCGCTTTCCAAAATCGGCGTAAGAACTTTTTTGGTCAATTCCGCGGGCGTGATTCCGTCCGAGTCTTTGCCGAGGTCGGTCAGGTGAATTTCGGGCAACGGCACCGTGACCGATTTGCCGCCCAGATCGGTCAGGCTGAGATGAATCTTCCCGCCGGTCAGAACAAACTCGTCCACTTGAAGTTTCTTTTGGGCTTTTGTCCCGCCGGTATCGGGCGTGCCTTTCGGCGCGCTCTTGTCGCTCCCGGAAGCCGCTTCCACGTTATCCAGAAGTTTCTTCAAGTTGCTCCCGCGCAGACCTCCCTCAAACGTGATCTCCGGCCCCTGGATATTGATGGACTTCACCACAATCTTGTCCGAGAACACCGACGAGGGTTGCACCGTCGCGCTGACCGAGCCCATTTTGATCGCCGATTCGGATTTGAATCCCTCCGGGTTGCCTACAACCAGGCCGAAAAATTTGGCGTTGCCGGAAAGCAAAGAGACGGTCACGGTTTTCACTTTCGTGTCCGTCTTGGTGATGGTGGGGCCGACCGTTTCCACGCCTTTCTTGACAATCGAGCCTAGATAAAAAATGGAGACGCCCACGGCCAGCACAATCAGGACAACAACAACGACCGCGATTTTGATGACTAGTTTTTTCATAAGCGAAAGCCGGTTGAGTTAAATGGCCACCCGGTTTGTTTCTCAGGCAGCGGAATTAACTTGGTAAGGATGATTCGATTTGTAAAGGCCGAAACTTCCCGCCGGCTACTTCTTTTTCACAAACAAGGCCAACGACGCCGTGTAGCCGTGCAGGAAATTCCGTTCGCCAATCGGGCCGATTTCGCCATTGCAAAAAAATCCTGCCAGACCCAGGGGGCCGAGATGCTGTTGAACCATCCGCGCGTCATGGCTCGGTTTGCCAAACAGATGTTGCCCGCGTCCGTTGCAACTGCACAGGCAACCCCCGAAGATCGTTGCGCCGGCCAACTGTTTTCCCGCGCGCGTCAACAACGCCGTCATGTCCTCGGTGGCGGCACGGGCGTCGCGCCGCTGGAATTGGATCGTCTGTCCCTGGCGCGGCAGCGCACCCACGGCGATGGTTCCCGATTGCGGATCAGCGCCGATGAGATTGCGGACGAGAAAATCGCCACGGTGAAATTCCTCCAGGTATTCGTTGACGACCAGACCGACGAACAGGTTGCCACGGGAAGTCTTTTGATCTTCGACCGGAAGCCGGTTGAAGGTTTCCGCCAGGAGTTCATAGGCGGGGCGGTTGGCAATTTCATGGATGAGGTTTTGTTCTGCTTTCGTGATCGTCCAGGTTTCGCCGATGGGGGTGCAACCCTGCGAAATGACGCCGGTCAATTGAACCTCGCCGCCGACCGAAATCGCCACGCCGCCTTCGTCAAACACTCCGCCGTTCAAATAGACCTGGGTCAATTGCGCGTGGTGATCGCCGCTGGCCAGACCGCCCAAAACCGGCAACGACGCGTAGGCTTCATTCCAACCACGCAACCACGCCTCGCTGTCCAGATGAAACGGGTCGGCGAAAACGAGCCAGCCGTTGGTTTGCTCCGCGTTCAAATCGGTTTCCAAATGCCAGTAGCCGGGGCCGTTGGCTTCCTCAACCTGTTCCTGTTTGAAATGAAAACCACGCAATTCGGCGCCCGGTAGCGCATAAAGCGCGAGCACCAATCCCGCGTCTTCTTCCACCTCCTGCGCGTTGACGATGAGGCTGCTGCTGGAACAGCCGGCCAGCAAAGGGATCTGTGCGTGAACGCGGAGGATTTCCAACACCTGACCGGCGTGCGGGAAAAACTTCGGGGTCATAAAAACCAGTCCCAGCGAAACGGCCGGGGCACGCAGTTGGCCGCGCAACTTCTCCGCCCACGCCTGGAGACCTGCTTCATCAAACCCGCCCTGCCAATGCGCCGAAACGGCAAATTCGCTGTGCATGGTGCCAAGTTAACGGGAAAAAAGTTGAATGCAAACCAGAAGGCAGGACCAAGCGTTTCAGCAGGGTCCTGGTTTGAATAAATGTGGTGGGGCGAGGCTATAACGAGCCGACATGCTTCTTTCTCCGGTTCGCGAGGATGCTCGCGCCACCGAAAGAGGAGACGATTGCTATTGATCCTTCACTTCTCTTGCGAGGCACGGACGGATGCGATAGGCTTGAAGTATATGAAAACTTGGTTGGCTCTGTTTCTCGGCTGCCTGGTCTGTTTCGTCGGACCAAAGGCGTTGCCGGCGGCGGAGACGTCCGCCAAAAAAGTTTTCATCCTGCCCATTCGCGAAGACATCATGCCGCCGTTGGTTTATCTGGTGCGTCGCGGCGTAAAGGAAGCAATGGAGGCAAAGGCGGATCTGCTCGTCCTGGACATGGAAACCAATGGTGGTCGGGTGGACACAACGGAGGAAATCATCCGGATACTCAACCAGTTCAAAGGTCAGACCGTCACCTTCGTCAATACCAAGGCGTTTTCCGCCGGCGCATTCATTTCTGTGGCGACACAAAGGATTTTTATGACACCCGGCAGCGTGATCGGGGCCGCCGCCCCGATCATTCTCTCACCCGGCGGAGGCGGGGTGGAAAAAACGCCGGAAACTTACGAAGTCAAAATGACCTCCGCCGTCAGCGCTCTGGTGCGGGCCAGCGCGGAAAAAAATGGCCACAACAAAGCGGTGATTCAGGCGATGATCGACAAGTCCAAAGGGTTGACCATCGACGGCGAAGTCATCGTCAAGGAAGGCCAGATTTTGACGCTGACCAACTTGGAAGCCGAGAAAGAATATGACGGCAAGCCGCTGCTCTCCGCCGGCACCGCTAATACCCTGGACGCACTGCTCGACACACTCGGTTATGCCAATGCAAAGCGGGTTGAAATCAAACCCACCGGCGTCGAGACATTGGGCTTTTGGATCAACGCCATCAGCCCGTTGCTGTTAATCATCGGCATCGCCGGCATTTACATTGAGTTCAAAACGCCGGGCTTTGGTCTTCCCGGCATCGTTGGCATCGCGGCATTCGCGATTTATTTCTTTGGCGGTTATATCGCGGGTCTTTCGGGCTTTGAATGGATCGCGGTGTTTGTGCTGGGGCTGGTACTGGTGGCGCTCGAACTGTTCATTCATCCGGGCACCATCCTGCCCGGCTTGCTCGGGGCAATGTTGATGCTGGTGGCTCTGGTCATGGCGATGGTGGACATTTATCCGGGCATGCCCAGCGTGCCGACGGTGCCGCAATTGGAGTTGCCTTTGCGAGGACTATTCATTGCTTTGGTGGGTTCGCTCATCACCGTGTTTTTATTGAGCCGCGTTCTGCCAAAAACGCCCGTCTATCGGCTGCTCGTTTCTCATTCGGCCAGTGGCGTGGGTTCCGTCGCGCAGCAGGAACAAAAACAAGCCTCGCGCATCGGGCAAGTCGGCACGGCGATTTCGGCGTTGCGTCCCGGCGGCAAGGCGCAATTTGGCGACGACCTCATCGACGTGATTTCGCAGGGCGACATGCTTGCCAAAGGCCAAAAGGTCAGAATCATCGGCCACAGCGCCACCGAGGCAATCGTCGAAGCGGTGGGTTAAATCAGTCCAGACTCGACAGCTTCGCAACCTCACGATATAGGTCAAAGCAAACACAGGTACTCAGCTTATGAAGAATCTTTTAACCATCCTCGTCTCTGCGCTTTTGACTTTATCCTGTTCCACATTTCGGCACGGGGGGCCGGCAAAAATCTTTGATGGCAAAACGTTCAGCGGTTGGGACGGGGACACGAATACAACCTGGCGCATTGAGGATGGCGCGCTCGTGGGCGGCTCGCTCAAGACGACCGTTCCGCGCAACGAGTTCATTGCCACGACACGCAGCTACACGAATTTTGTCCTGCGGCTGATGTTCAAATTGACCGGCAGCGAGGGCTTCATCAACGGGGGGGTGCAAATACGCAGCGTGCGCACCACCAATCCGCCCAATGAGATGAGTGGTTACCAGGTGGACATGGGCGATCCGGAATGGTGGGGCTGCATCTACGACGAATCACGGCGCAACAAGGTCGTCGCCAAGTCCGACATCAACGAGGTGAACAAGGTTTTGAAACGGAACGATTGGAACGAATACGTGATCCGCTGCGAAGGCAAACGGATTCGGGCGTCCCTCAACGGCCTGCAAACGGTCGATTACCCCGAGCCGGACGATTCCATCCCGCAATATGGCCGCGTTGGTTTCCAGGTCCACGGCGGTGGCAAGGCCGAGGCATGGTATAAAGACATCACGATTGAGGAGTTGCCGTAGCGTCCGCCTGCGGACGTTGGTTGCCCGGCTGCATGGTGGCCGTCCGCAAGGACCGCGCTGATCTGAAAATACCGCGCGTCAGGTTCAAATCAAATAAGGAACCCAAGAAACCATGAATGAATACTTTCTCCCGCCTCCCTGGTTTCCTGTAATAAAAAATTACAAAAACAAAAAATGGCGAGGTGCGCAGCAGGAAGGAGAATATTATTTTAAAAGTTGGAGTTTGCCAAAACCATTGAGATCCCGCCCATCGGCTCGATAGGTTATATATGTGATTGATTAAGGCCATATCGATAACGCTGGCACTTGCACTCCACAAGAACACTGCCAATACGGCTACGGCCACCCACAAAACCCGCTCGCGCCAGACCGCTGTTGGGTTTGCTTTTACGAATTCTTCGCCGAGTTGTTTCGGCTGGTCCAAGCGTCATCGCGCCAGCCAAAATGATTCGTCGTCGTTCAAACCCCGTTGGCGAAGTTCACCGATGGAGTCGCGGTAATGCGCTTCCAATTCGCGCCAGTCATCCGGGCGTGAGATTGGATAGCAGCGTTCAGGTCGAAGTGGGTTTGATTTTCCATACGCTGATCAAGCAGTTTTTGGTTTAATTGAGGACCGAGGCATCGCGGCCGCGCCGAGTTGCAGTTCCATGTTGGCGTGAAAATGGCGGCGATCTTCGTAACGTCAAGGGCGATGGAGTAGCATGTCGCCGACGGTGAACAGTTCCAACCGCGCCAACTGCGCCGCGCATTCCGAACCGACGCCTGCTAGGGAACTCACTGGAGCAGGGAGCGGAAAAAATTTAATCTTCGGCGGCGACATTGGCCGCACGATACAAATCGCTCAAAGCCGCTTCAACGGGAAAGCGGCATTGCAGCAACGAGGATTCATGTTTTCTTGACAACTTGGCGCTTAAATACGCGTTTCAGCTTCGTCCGCATTCGCGTTGGCATAAGCAACCAGATGAACAACGCGATGAACAACGCGACAAGTCCCAACACCAAGCTTACGCTGACGAGCCCGATGAACATTGCTTGAAATGCTTGACTGTAAGTAATTGCGGTGAACGTGACGGCCATGAAGGCAAGAAGCCAACGCGATCGCAATGCAGAACACCATCGCAACGTTCGCATCTTCGTCAAAAGCACACCCATGCAAAAAGACGGCCACACGATAACCAACGTCAGAAGAAGCAGCCCAGCAAGTTCGCCCGTGCTTTGAGGCAGATAGCCGGGGTTGGCCCACCACTCCCTAAACGCCATGGAGCTTATCAGCCACATCGGTAACAGCAAAATAACAAACGCATTCCAGAAAATACGCTCGCGCCAACCCTTGGCCGGGTCGACTTTGGCGAAATCCTCGCCGAGTTGTTGCGGGTGACCCACTCGCCGACGCGCCAGCCAAAATGATTCTTCATCGTTCAGGCCGCGTTGCCGCAGTTCGGTAATGCAATCGCGCAGGTGCGTTTCCAACTCGCGACGAACATCCGGCGTGAGATTGGATTGCGCGGTCAGTTCCTGCTGCCAGTTTGCAATGTCCGTGTTTAGATCGAAACGGGTTTGATTTTTCATGCGCTGATCAAGCAGTTTTTGGTTTTACTGGTGCCCGGGTCGGCATGAGCCAGACGAGCAAGGCGACAAGAGTTAAAGGAATAATTGCTGTTGAAAGAGTAAAATACCAGATTTGGATTGTTCCACTCATGGCGATTGGTCCGGTAGTCCGTAATTGCCACCAAGTCGCCGTGCCTTGAAGAAAGCGAGAAACTATGACCAAAAGCACACCAGCGCTTCCCAAGCGCAACTGAGAGTGAAAAAGCAATGAAATCATGGCGAATTGCCGGGTCATTCGCCCGCCCGCAACCAATGCCATCACCCAAACCACTGGAAGAACGTAGAACAACATACGTAGCACGAAGTTTATGCTCGGAGGAAGATAATTGGGAAGAGAAGAAGCAGTAAAGATTGCAAACAGGCTAGTGCTAACAGCTCCCCAAATTTGAAAAACTATCAAGAAGGCCACAATCCAGAAAGCCCGTTCGTGCCAGACCTTCGCCGGGTCGGCCTTCAGAAATTCCTCGCCGAGTTGTTTCGGCTGGCCCACGCGTCGTCGCGCGAGCCAAAATGATTCTTCGTCGTTCAAACCGCGTTGGCGAAGTTCAGTGATTGAATCGCGCAGGTGCGTTTCCAGTTCGCGCTGGACATCCGGCGTGAGATTGGATTGCGCGGCCAGTTCCTGCTGCCAATTTTGAATGGCGGCGTTCAGATCGAAACGGGTTTGATTTTCCATAATTTGCTCAAGGTGTTGTGAACGGTCAGCCATTGCTGGCGTTCGGTTTTGAGGGCTCTGCGTCCGTTGGAACTCAGATAATAATATTTCCGCTCGCGTCCGGTGTCGGCTTCCTTCCATTCGGAATCAATCAGGCCGTCGCGCTCCAACCGGTGAAGCACCGGGTACAGCATTCCATCGCTCCACTCGATCTGGCCGCCGGAAAGTTCCCGCACTTTCTGGATGATTTCGTAACCGTAACTTTCGCGCCCGGCAAGGATGGAAAGCACCAGCGGTTTCGAGGATGCAGCGACCAAATCTTTAGCAAGCATGGCGGCTTTATACATTGATCTGCAATGTATGTCAAGCGGAGAAATTAAACCGTTTTTTTGTGCGGACAGCCTGTTAAAATGCGGTTATACCAGCGGGAGTTAAACCAACTGCGAGTCGGCAGACAGGCCCATCAATTAACGAAAAGAAGACTATGAAAAGACTGAGTCCAATTTTGGCGGCGCTCGTGGTCGGCGTCTGCGCCCACTTGAATTCGGTCGCCGCGCCGGTGCAAAGCGGCGTGGCGCGAATCGACATCACCCCTCCGTTGGAAATGAAGGCCAGTCTCGGCGGCTACGGCGAGCGGATGAACCAGCCCGCCACCGGCATCCACGACCGCGTCTGGGCCAAAGCGCTCGTGCTGTCCGAGGGCGAGCGACGGTTTGCGCTGGTCACGGCCGATGTTCTGGGTTTCCCGCCGGGGTTCAAGAATGCGGTCGCCGCACGGCTTGCGACCGAAGGTTGGCGCCCGGAGCAAATCATGTTGCTCCCCAGCCATTCGCACACCAGCATCGACATGAGCGCGCTGAACCCGGCCAATACTTTTCAAATCCCACAAATCGGTCTTTTCCATAAGGAACTCTACGAACGTACCGTTGCCAAGGTGGCCGAACTCATCCATGCAGCCACCCAAAACCCCGTGTCGATCACGGTCGGTTCGGTTGCGGTGCCGTTGCACGGCTGGAATCGCAACCGCCGCGCCGACAACACGACCGTGGACTCCGACCTGACGCTAACGCGCATCGACACCGAGTCCGGCAAGCCACTGGCCGTACTTGTGAATTGGACCGCGCATCCCACATTCATGAGTGAGCAGGACATGATGTTCTCCGGCGACTGGCCAGGCCATTTGCAGCGAACGCTGGAGGCGCTGATCGGCGAGGGCGTGACGGTGATGTATTACAACGGCGCGCAAGGGGACCAGGCGCCGGTCGCGCGACCGGATTCCGGCTCCGCGTGGGAACGCGCCGAGCGTTACGGACGCGAGTTAGGCATCATCGCCTGGCGCGACTGGAGCCGCATCAAACCGCAGCGGTCGCCCCCGTTCGCCTATCACACCGTGCCGATCACGCTCCCCAAGCGGACATGGCATCCGGATTTCATGGCGACAGGCGGCAAGGAATACGGGCTGAATGAGCAGAATGCCGGTCAATTGATAGAGAAACTCTCTCCCACTGAAACGCACAGCACGAGCCTGCGCTTGGGCGACCTGGTGATCGTCGGCGTGCCCGGCGAGTTGGCGTCCGGGCTGGGTCTGAAAGTTAAATCCGCCGTGCGCGAAAAGCTGGGCGTCAAACATGTGGCCATCGGCGGCCTGTCCGACGAGTGGGTAAGCTATATTCTGTCGCCGGAGGAATACACCAAAGGCGGCGGCTACGAAGCGAGTATGAGTTTTTATGGCGCAACGCTCGGGCCAACCATCGTCGAAGGCGTGATCCGAAGTGCGGCGGAATTGAAGTGAACCAGCGGCGAGTTCGGCCGGCGAAGGTTACACGACGATCGCTGATGCGAATCAGCGCGAATTGATTGGCGGAAAATCGCGGGGTTCGCAGGTACAAACGCCTCCATTTATTTGCGGATATATTGCTCCAGGGCGTTGAACAAACTCCCGGTGTCCGCCAGGTGAACGCACCGTCCGCCGTCCGTTACCAAACCAAAGCCGTCGCCATAAGCGCGACCGTTGGCCACGCAGGCGTCGGTGCGACACTCGGCGATCTGCCGTTCCGCCGCGCCGATGACACTGGCACGATCCCCTTCCACCTCAAACTTCCATCCCACCAACAGCGCGCGCGGATACCAGTTGCGCAATCCCGCCATAATTTTCGACGTCGGCACCAGTTCGGCAAGCAGCGTCCCTTGCCGCGTGGAAATTTTACCGGATTTAATTTCCGTCATCTCGCCTTGCGGCGAACGATTCCAAATTTTTCCAAAGGTAAAATCACTGACCGCCGCGGCATGAAACACTGCGTCCATCGGTTGGCGCGACAACAATTGCAGGCGGTCACTCAAATCGGCGGTGGTCGTGAAGGTTTCCTCTTTTTGCGCATGACGCTCGCCGCGATACGTGGCCTGCTGGCCGATCAATAGAGTGACCTGATGACCGTGAGCGGTGAGGTAGTTGGCCAGTCCAGAACCGAGCCGGCCGGTGGAAAAATTCGTGAGCCGACGCACGTCATCCATCGGTTCGTAAGTTGGCCCGGCCGTGACGATGCAGTTCATAGTTGGCGTCCATGCTTTAGCGTTTTCAGCGGGCGCGGGGCAAGCTAAAGCTTGGACTCCAACACGGCCTGATGCAACATGATGACATGAACAAAATCGTCGGCATTGATTTGGGCACGACGAACTCGCTGGTGGCCACGGTGGATTCCGGCATCCCGCTGGTGATCGCGGACGCCGAGGGACAAAGGCTGACGCCCTCGGTTGTTCATTTTCCCGGCACCGATGCCGAACCGATTGTCGGGCACAAGGCCAATCGCGTTCGTGTTCTCAATCCGGCTGAAACGGTTTATTCCGTCAAACGCTTCATCGGACGACGTGGCGCAGAGATTTCACAGGAGGAAATGCTCGTCGCGTATCCGGTCCGGGGCGAAAGCGGCGGGCCGGTCACGATCGACATCCATGGACGCGCCTACACACCCGAAGAAGTTTCCGCGGAAGTGTTGAAGAAACTCAAACAGGACGCTGAGGCTTATTTCGGCGAGCCGATCACACGCGCCGTCATCACGGTGCCGGCCTATTTCAACGACGCCCAGCGCAACGCCACCAAAAAAGCCGGCGAACTGGCCGGGTTCACAGTGGAGCGGATCGTCAACGAACCCACAGCGGCGGCGCTTGCTTACGGTTTGGACAAACTCAAGGAGCGCGCGAAGATCGCCGTGTATGATCTCGGCGGCGGCACGTTTGATCTTTCAATTCTTGAACTGAACAATGGCGTATTTCAGGTTTTATCCACCAACGGCAACACGCGCCTCGGCGGCGACGATCTGGACAAGCGGGTGGTGGATTTCCTGGCGGAGAAAATCAAAGCCGCAGGCGGGCCGGATTTGGCTGGTAGCCGCCGAGGTAACGAGGCGNNCGGCGGCAACGACGTGCTCGCGCTGCTCTCCCGCATTCGCGAAGCGGCTGAACAGGCCAAGATCAAACTTTCAGCCGACACTGAAGTTGACATTGCATTGCCGTTTCTGACTCCGGCGTTCAGTTTCAACTGCAAACTCACGCGTACCGACCTGGAAAACCTGACGCGCGACATCATCACCCGCACCCGGCCACATTGTTTGCGTTCCCTTGCCGACGCCAGGTTGGAAGCGTGCGACCTCGACCAGGTCATTTTGGTTGGCGGGCAGACGCGAATGCCACTGGTCCGACAGTTTGTGAGCGAACTGTTCGGTTGCTCTGAGTTTGAAGAAACGCGCGGCAACCTTCGCCTCGGTACGGATTATCACAAACCAAAAGGTCCGCAGCTTAACACGTCGCAAAATCC
>PLJQ01000262.1 GCA_003140275.1 Limisphaerales bacterium | reverse complement strand
TCCTTGAGCAGCACGCACACCGGAAATCCGGTGTGCTGCGCCGCCGCGCTCGCCAATCTGAAAAAAATGGTCAAAGAAAATGTGACCGCGAATGCCGCGCGACTCGAACCGGTTCTGCTTGACGGCTTGAAAAAGATTCAACGCAAGCATCCCCAAATCATCGGCCACGTCACGGCGCGCGGTTTGGTGGGCGGTTTGCAAACCGTGAAGCCCGGCACCAAAGAGCCTGATAACGATCTCGCGCATGACATCATCGAACGCTGCTTTCACAAGGGCTTGCTTTTCTTCGCACCCGTCGGCGCATGGGGACAAACGGTGAAAATTTCGCCGCCACTCACAATTCCCCGCGACGCGCTGGAAGAAGGGCTTGCGGTGTTGTCGGAGGCGACGGATGAGGCCGTGGCGGCGCATAAGTAGTCGTCGAATTTAAGAATAACATTTTTAACCCGGCGACAAGCAACACTGCCGCCAGCAACCGGCGGATCGCGAGTGGCGGCAACCGGCGACTGCCCAGTTCCGAGCCGATCAATCCGCCAATCAATGCGGTCGGCGCCCACCAAATGATTGCACCGGGCAAAGCTTTCACGCTCGCCAGGTGACCCAGCAAACCCGCCGCGGAGTTCACCAAAATAAACGCGGCGGAAAGGGCGGCGGTTTGACGCACGCCGGCCCAGTTCATCAACAGCAGCAAAGGGCTTAGAAAAATTCCGCCCCCCACGCCCGTCAGGCCGGACAGCAGACCGAGTCCCGCTCCCAGCGCAAACGCCAGTGGAAGCGCAATCGATTTGGTGGCTGTTCCCGGAGACAAAGTTGGTTTCAAGGCCAGACGCCAGGCGGCAAACAACAAAACGGCACCAATCAGCCATTTGTAGTAAGCAATCGGCAACGGAAACGCGCCGCCAAGAAAGGCACAGGGAACGGAACATACCGCGAATGGCCAGAACAAGTGCCATGAGAAATATCCCGCGCGGTAGAATCGAATTGTTCCGATGGAAGCGACGATGAGATTCAGCACGAGCGCCGTCGGTTTCATCACACCAGGTGCCACGTCAAAAAGCGCCATCGCCGCCAGGTAACCTGAAGCGCCGCCGTGCCCCACCGACGAGTAGATCAACGCGGCGATGAGGATGAGGAGCGTCAGGAGCAGGGTTTCGTTCACGTCGCCTGTTTCCACGTTTCGCCTTGTTCCGTTTGTGACGGCACGTGCCGGACCAAAAGCGGAATGCTAGCTTGCTCCTTTCCGTCGAGCGCAATGTCGATGGAGTAAGAGCCGGGCGTCTCGAATTTGAGTTGCTGGAGGTTGATGATGAAGTTGCGCGAGATGAAATGCGCTTCCTCCGGCACTACCACGTCCACCGGAATAGGAGGAAAGTTTGGCATGATCGAGCGGCCGTCTGCGTCCACAAAGCTGATCGTCAGTTTGTGCGCGCCTTCCTCGGTATTGGAAAAGGTCGCCCGCAGCGCGATGGAGCATTGCGGGTGTACCGCCGGAAGCTGCTGGGTGAATATGGTGTCGAACGCGCCAAGGATATTTAACTTGCCGTTGCTGTCCGTCGCGGCGTCACAGAGAACGGCAACTTGTATGTTCATACGCCCACGAGGAAGACACGAATTTCACGAATTGGCACGGATTTATTTTTGAGCATTCTACCTGCTCTGTAGGAGTCGAGGTAAGGAGACTCTGACTTCTTCCGCTCAAAATTCAGAGACTTTTTACGTTGCCTCCTGCTTTCAGGCAAGAATTGATCGCGCTTCCAAAAACTTTTTCAACTCCGTCGCCGCGTTGCCGCCGAAACCGGGCACTTCGGCAATTTTCTCGACTGTCGCCAGACGCAATCGCTTCACCGACCCGAATTTTTTCAGCAGAGCCGCTTTGCGTTGGTTGCCGATGCCTGGAAACTCGTCGAGCAGGCTTTCGGAGATCTTCTTCAACCGCAGTTGGGCGTTGTAGGTGTTGGCGAAACGGTGCGATTCATCCCGCACCCGTTGCAACAATTTCAGCGCGCCGGAATCGTGGCTCAATCGCAACGGCGCTTTCTCACCAGGGCGGTAAATCTCCTCGAACTCTTTGGCGAGGCCGATGACGGCAATGTGCGCCAGTCCAAGTTCCGCCAGTTCGGCACATGCCGCGCTGAGCTGGCCTTTGCCGCCATCAATGAGAATGAGGTCGGGCATATTGGCTGTCTTTCCACTTTTCCACTTTTCCACTTTTCCACTTTCATCGGCTGGCAGGTGAGCAGGTGAGAAAGTGGGGGCGTGGGAAGCTTCGCGCTTGAGCCTTGTGTACCGCCGCCGTACCGTCTCGGCCATGCAGGCAAAATCATCCTGACCCACAACCGTCTTCATTTTGAAGCGGCGATAATTCGCGCGGTCGGGCCGTCCATTCTTGAAACTCACGAGCGAAGCAACGGCAAACGTGCCGCTGATGTTGGAGATGTCGAAACCTTCGATGCGTTGCGGCGGCGACGGCAACCCAAGCGCCTTGGCCAGTTCCGCCAGGTCCTTTCGTGGATCTATGGCCAGCGGCAAACTGTACGGCAGACGCTCGAACTTGCTGGTCTTTTGCGTGGTGCGGCGCAGGTCGGCCAACGCATCGCGGATGGACGCCGCCTTTTCATAGTCCTGCGTCCCGGCGGCCTTTTTCATTTCCGCTTCAAGCTGCTGCTTCAGTTCCTCGCATTGGCCGGAAAGGAAGTCACACGCGGCGACCACTTGTTGCAGGTATTGTTCGCGCGTCACGTTGCCGATGCACGGCGCGGTGCAGTATTTCAAATTCGCATAGAGACAATGCTTGTAATCCGCCTGGTTGGGCGTCAGCGGACGGCAACCGCGCAAGTTGAATTGCCGGCGGGCGATGGCCAGCGTCCGCCGCGCCGCGCCCGAATCCGTGAACGGACCGAAGTAACGCGCGCCGTCCTCTTGTTTGAGGCGGGTGAACGTAAAGCGCGGAATCGGGTCCTTCAAATTGACCTTGAGCAGGATGAAGCGTTTGTCGTCGCGGAAACTGATGTTGTAACGCGGATGAAATTCCTTGATGAGTTTGCTTTCGAGCAACAGCGCTTCCGGCTCGCTGCGTACGACATGCACATCGAAGTCGTGAATGGCTTCGACCAGCGCGTTGAACTTCAAGTCCCAACCCAGGCGCCGCGACGGATGAAAATACTGGCTGACCCGCTTCCTTAGATCACCCGCTTTGCCGACATAAATCACCGTCCCAAACCGGTCCTTCATCAAATAGATGCCGGGCTTGTGGGGCAGGTCGTTCAGCTTTTTGCGAATGTGTTCCGTCGCAGGCACGCCGGAATTTCAACGCAAAGACGCAAAGGCGCAAAGGAATTTTCTCGAGTTGCTTTGCAGCTAATCTAAATATCAGGCGTCAATCTTTCAAACCAAAATTGGGTGGATGGATGCCGACTACCGTGTTGCTGCCCTCACTCTGCAAATAAACCGCGGCTCCAATATCTCGGACTGCCCAGCCTGGTTTACCCAAATGCGGACCGAATGCGGACGTAAGAAACGACTCGACCTCAGCATAGCGCGAAGCTGGAAGCACGAGGCCAACGCCAAACTTGTCCTCGACATACTTCCAGTCACCGTCGAGTACAGGAAGGTCGTTGTTGGCAACGGGACGACCACCGTAAGCCACAGCGTGCTGCAACATGAACTGTCCTGCGTCGCCGTGGCCTTCGATGTAATGTGCGCGAACACAGCCTAACCTGAATATTTCATAG
>PLJQ01000018.1 GCA_003140275.1 Limisphaerales bacterium | reverse complement strand
GAGCGCTGGCGGATTGTTTCGTCTCGACCTCGGCGTGAAGGGCCGGATCATTCTACCGGGGAAAAAGAACTAGACTCCCAAACCCGATGTTCCATTCAACTTGCCAATCCAGAGCTCTGCCGGCTCTCTGCGCCGCAACCTTTCTGTCGCTTGGCAGCGGAATCGCATGGTGCGCCCAGACCGGGCCGTTCAATCCCGAAGCTTGGCCGCCGACCGCCAACGGCGCCAAAAAAGTTCACTTCGTCAGCACCGGGGATGGGTTCAAACCGGTGAGCGCAAATTGGGTGGCTTCCATGAAAATCCTGACGGGCGGAGATCATCCGACTGAACCAATCACTATTGGCGGGCACACGGGCGTGAAGGTCAACGGTGTCAAATTTAACACCGCCGATGAATTGTTCCCGACCTGGGCGAACGAACACGTCATCGACATCCTGATGCAGGTCTATGGGGACGGCGCATTTCTCGACGCCCAGGGCAGGTCGCGTTACTTCAACTTTTTGACGGGCACGCTGCCGGAACCAATCGCCGTGGATGGCGGCTCCATTCCGCCCGCGGCCAAGAACCAGAAATGGAATTGGGTGCTGTTCCGAATTCCAAACGGTTTGCGGCACATGGACAACGGTCGCCTGGTCGGCACCCTCCATCCCAAAGCCCGAGGCGATTCGCCCATCAGCGCGGTTTCCCGATTGAGCGGTCAAAACGGCGGCACCATCCGGCTTGATGGTCTTCACGATTTGATCGTCCGCGTGGTTGCTTTTGGCGAGCAGGGCGCCTTTGGTGAACCGGAGCAGATAAATCGGTTTGCCCCTTAGCAACCAATGGATAATGTCCAGGTACTGATTAAAAGACGTTAGGCATCATTCACGTTTTATGAAAACTCGCACACCGCTAATCACACTGACATTACTTGCTTCGTTGTTCGCGGGCTGTTCCAAGCAATCACCAGACACGATAGCAACGAAGAACGAATCATCTGCAACCCAACCAACTCCAGAATTGGCCCAGCAAGTTAAGCAGATAGCCGAGTCTTTCTCTCAATATAAGACCAGTCCGTTAAGTTTGGGCGAATTTAGCCAAGCTATTGAACAGCGAGCCGGAACAAACTTGGATAATCTAACAGCAAGCGACCGCCAAAAGCTAATTGCCTGTATAAATCGGTTTTACGCCTGCTATTCATCGGGAGATTATGACGATTTCAAACAGTTCCGACTGCTTCCACCGTTTACGGTGGATGAAGCTCTGGCGTCAGCAGTTAAAACGATTGCGACCCAAAAGGGGATGAGTCTGAAATCTGACGAAGATGTAACGCGTTTCGCCTGGAATCATTACAACGGGACAAACAAGATCGGCCAAGTTAATGGAGATCATATTGCTTTATCCATTGCTCGGAGACAAGACTTGGGATCAGATTTGCGTCAGCCTTCTGTCGGTGAGATGCGGGGACCAGGCTGGTCATCAGGCGTATCATGTTGGAATGGGGCTGTGGTCTATCAGCCCACGCCCGCCGAGCTTTTGAGCAAAGATGGATCGCTTCGCTTCTTTAGGTTGGAAATCATTGTCAGGTTTAGCCCCCTCGTGAGCGGGCCAGCAATGCCACTCGTCCTAGTAGGATACTGGGATTCAACACGAAACGATTGGATGCCTTATGTTTTATGCACCGGGTTTCACGTCGGCAGCTACGAAACGACATTTTAAGGAGATGGTATTTGAGAATTAACACAATGACGCCTAATCAGCCAGATGCAGTGAACTCCGCGATGGCCCGTCCGTTGCATTCGGAGAACCAGTGGTGCGGGGTCACTGATCAGGGACGTTCAACAACCTGCCACGAACATGAATAACACATTTCCAACATCCACCCGGTTTTCGCGAAGATGGTTTTTGATTGGTTGCGTCATGGGCGCAATTACACTGCCGCACAAGGCGCTTGCCGACGAAGTGAGCATCACCAAACAAACCTTCACTTACAAAACGTTTGCCAATTCAACCAACTCGCTCGAGGCCGACGTGTATCGCCCGGCCGACGACAAGGTCAAGCCGGTCGTCATTTTCATTCACGGCGGCGCGCTGATGATGGGCGGTCGCGGGGCGTCCACGAAACCCGGTTCGCTCTTCGACGTGTTGCTCAAGGCCGGCTACGCCGTTGTTTCCATCGACTATCGCCTCGCGCCGCAAGTCAGGTTGCCCGCCATCCTCGAAGACCTGGAGGATGCCTGCAATTGGGTGCATAAAAAAGGGCCGGAACTGTTTCACATTGACCCCAGGGAGATTTTTGTGATGGGACAATCCGCCGGTGGTTACCTGACTCAGGTTGCCGGGTATCGTGTCAAGCCCCGGCCCAAAGCGCTCGTGTCGTTCTGGGGTTACGGCGACATTACGGGCAAATGGTACACCNNGGTACACCCAACCGGACGAATTCTATCGCACGAAACCCCTGGTGACGAAGGAAGAGGCGGAGCAGCCCGGCGGAAATCTTTATCTTTATTGCCGTCAGAATGGTCTTTGGCCCAAAGTCGTCGCCGGCCTCGACCCCGTCACCCAATCCAAGGCGTTCGACCCGTTTTGTCCTGTGCGCAACGTCACCAGGGATTACCCGCCCATTTTGCTGGTTCACGGCACCAAAGACACCGACGTACCGTACGAACTCTCCGTCATGATGGACAAGGAGCTCACCACCAAAGGCGTGAAACATGAATTCATCACCATCCCCGACGGCGGACACGGGTTCGGTCGGAACGACGCCGCCATCGCCGCCAAAACTTACGAGCAGATGGTGCGGTTTCTGAAACAGTATTGATTGGGTGCATGAGGAACGGGTTCTAATCCGTATTCATGCAGTAGAAAATG
>PLJQ01000487.1 GCA_003140275.1 Limisphaerales bacterium | reverse complement strand
GCGCACGGCCACTATTCTCCCCCCAGGAAAAAGCTTATGCCCGTGTATTTCTCAGGAGACGACGTAAGGAGACTCCAACTGAAGTCGGAAGTCGGAAGTCGGAAGTCTGAAATCAGAGTCCCTGTTAGCAGGTGGGGCGCGATCTCCGGGTACGCCGGAGTCCAAGTAGGGCGACGACCTCCGGGCGCGCCGTCGTTCGTGGCGGTTGACGTGCGGCGCGCCCGGAGGGGCCTGCTCTGCAAAAAACCAGAAACTGGACAAAAACTCCGGCACCCACCGGCGGCAACCCGCCCTCCTTCAGCAGCGAAACCACAAAAATCCTTGCAAACCGGCCAAAACAAACATCCCGACGATGGCCAAAGGCCATCCTAAAAAATGTTCAAAAAAAACTAAAAAAACTGTTGACATCTGCCCGGTATTTTGACATATTGCACTCACACACGGTAAAACACGGTAAAAAAATACGGAAAACAAACAAACAAAATGAGAACAAAAACATTACTTTTGACGGCTGTCGTTGCTGCGGCAGGTCTCGCCTCCTCCATGGCGCAAGTCTATTCAGTCAACGTCGTGGGTTACGTAAGTACCCCGCTGGTAGCGGGCCAAAACGCCTTGGTGTCCAATCCGCTCAATAACGGCACAAACACTTTGAACGATCTGGTGGGGAGTTTGCCCGCCAAGTCATCGGCTCAGTTGTGGAATGGCGCTGGATATACGCCTTCCCTCAAGGGTGCTTCTTGGTCGCCTAATTTGGCCGTGCCTGTGGGAACCGGCTTCTTTATCAAGTCAACTAGTACTATTACAAACACCTTCGTAGGCCAGGTTGCTGGATTCACCAATCCGGCCCCGGGTTATATTACGTCAGGCCAGACGACAACCAACCATGTGGCGGGAGCGATCAATGTGCTCGTGGGCGAGGCGATTCCGTTCACTGGAACCTTGAATGACACGAACGTCAATTTGGGCACACTGCCGGCCAAGTCATCGATTCAGGTTTGGAATGGCGCTGGATATACGCCTTCCCTCAAAGGTGCTACGTGGTCTCCGAATCTGCCCATTAATCCGGCCCAAGGATTCTTCCTAAAGCCTAGTTCGGCTAGCGTTTGGGTACAGACAATGCCGTGATTTTCAGCGAGTTAAAAATTAACCATAAACAACCAATAGAGAAACAAAGCAAAATATGAAAAAAACACTAATAGCGTCGGTCCTCGGGATAGTCGCGTCAGTGGCTACTACTACTACTACTCATGGGCAGGGGTTCATTCTATTCAACAACTACAATTCGACTACATATCAACCGGTGAGGGTCGGCGGCGTGAATGCGATCAGCCCCACCATTGAGGTCCAGTTGTTCTGGGCACTTGGAGTCGTAGCCGACCCGAACGCTCTCACTGCAGGCAACACTGCATTTATCGATCCGGTTACCTACAATTCAGCTGGGGCTTTCGGTGGTGGTCCTGGGGGGTATTTTGCTGATGGGTCTCAAACACTAACCGGTTACACTTCAGGTTCCGCCACGTTCATGGTTGAGGCATGGGATACCAGTACCGGGGCAACTTATGCGACTGCTACGTCGCGGGGCCAATCGCTTTTATGGCAGGAAGGCAGGAGCGATGGTCTCGGTGGTAACGGTATTGCCATGGGGGTTGAACCTGTAGGGAACTTCGCATCCGGCCCGGGAGCGGCAACTCCTGGAGTAACAACACTTGTAAACCTTACTATTGTTCCTGAGCCGTCCACGTTTGCATTGCTCGGTCTTGGAACTGCCGGTCTGTGGTTCTTCCGCCGCCGGAAATAATTGAGTCTTGTTTGTTTCTCACAAGCCGCCCTGCAAAGGGCGGCTTTTTTCTTTTCTCATTCCATCTTTCCAGGTAGGGCGCCGACCTCCGGGCGCGCCGCCACCCGTCCTCACGAGGGAGGTCGACGCATTTACGAACTTGTTGGGTCGGAAGCGCGGCGCGCCCGGAGGTCGCTGCCCTACCAACGGGTGCGCCACCCGATTCGCAATCACGTTTCGCTTTCCATGGAACGGTCCTCGTGCTACACGAGGGATATGACCCTCCCCGTTCGCAAACGTCTGCCGCACCAGGTGCCGCAATGGGTTTCGGAAGGCAGCTTCTTTTTCATCACGATCAACTGTGAGCCGCGTGGACAAAACCATTTGTGCAAGGCTGGTATAGGGGAAACGATTCTGGACGCCGCGCGCCACAATCACGAGCGGTTGGTCTGGTATTGCCGGCTGATGTTGCTGATGCCGGATCATCTCCATGGCATCATTGCCTTTCCGATCGAGCCGGGAATCAAAATGACCGTGACCCATTGGAAACGATATGTGGCGTTCCACTATGGTGTCTCCTGGCAACGGGATTTCTTCGATCACCGGCTGCGCAGCCATCACGAGGTCGAGGAAAAGTCGAGCTACATTCTGATGAATCCGGTGAGGAAGGGGTTGTGCGAACGGCCCGAAGAATGGTCCTGGTTGTTTCGACCTGCGGATCGGCCGCCGCCGTCGCTGTGATGGTTTTAGCACAACCGATAGGGCGACGACCTCCGGGCGCGCCGCAACCCAGGTAGGGCGACGACCTCCGGGCGCGCCGCAATCCAGGTAGGGCGACGACCTCCGGGCGCGCCGTCGTTCATCGAGGTTGCTGTGCGGCGACCCCCAAGTGGTCGCCGCCCTACCCCGGGTCCCAGCCTGTTCGCAAACACGTTGCCGTCCCTCGGTGAGGATGGGTTGCGGCGCGCCCGGAGGTCGTCGCCCTACCAAATCCAATCGATCATTCATACCCGAACGCCTTCACAAACGGCATCAGCTTCTCCAACTGCGGTGCCAAGTATTTCTGGTAATTCCGCCAGCGGCCGACGGCGGTTTTGAAGACCGGTTTCGCCACGTCCGCGTAGGTCGGCGAGCGCACCAGTTTTTGCCGCGCATGTTCGTCGAACCCCAGAACGCGGGTGTCCCACGGGACACCCAGAAAGCCCAGCACCCGCCGGGAAACCGACTCCAAATCGTCCACCAGGTCCTCATAGCGCACTTCGAGGCAAGGGCCTGGCATCAGTGGGGCAAGCGTTCTCCAGATACTCATCAGCGAAGCATATTCCTCAACGGTGGTTTCCAAACTCAGATAGGCCGAGCTGATCTGACCGAGAGGCACGAAGGGCTGCACGAAACAACTCAAGCAAACATCACGCGGATCGCGTAGCGCTATCAGGAACTTGGTTTCGGGAAAGATGCGGACGAAGGCAGGGATTAAGAAGGTGAGGGAGGGATTTTTATCAATCAAGAGACGTCCCGCAACGGGATTGCCCAGGGCCAATTCCATGGAACGGAAGTATCTCTCGCGTGAAGCCTGCAACGCAGGGGTCTGCGCCGATTCAAGAACCTTCAACATCAGCGTGCTCTCCGGCAGGCCGCGCGTCAGTGGGACAACGGCGTAATCCAGAAAGATTTCCGTTTCTTCAGCCGAGACGATGTCCGGGTGCGAATCCAGCACCTGCTCGAGCAAGGTGGTCCCGGAGCGGGGGTGGCCACAAAGCAACGCCAACCGGCGGGAGGGTTGGAGCGCATGGCTCAAATCTACCCAACGCTGCAGCATGTCAGCAGTGATGTTTGTGGTCATCTCTTTCAAGCGCGTACGGAGACTCCGCAGCCCAGCGGTGTACTGGCCTGCCTCCGGAAGGAGGAGCGTCTTGGCCTCGAGAAACGCGGACATGGCTTCGTCATAACGCCCTTGGCGGTCCAATAGTGTGCCTAATTCATACCAGCCCCGGATGCGTAGGGTCCGCCCGGCATTTGGCAGAAAGGACCGGAGCAGGCTTTCCGCTTCCTCCAACCGGCCACCCAGGCGCGCCAGTCTCGCGCGTGCCAGCAATGCCGGAGCGCAGGCGCGGTCCAAATGCAAGGCACGATCGATCAGCGCGGCGGCGTCTTCCAGGCGGCGGAGGCGTTCGTAAAGTTCTGCCAGATGAATGAAGGTTTCAGGCGCGGCGTCCTTCTGCTCGACGGCGCGCTGGAAATAGCGCTCGGCCATCTCATGGCTGCGAAAATCGCGGGATTGCTGTCCGGCCAGGGCGAGCGTTTCCGCCGGGTTGGGCGACACGCGGATCGCCTTCTCAAAGCAGCGTTCGGCAGCCGGGTAGTCGCAAAGCAAACCCTGAACGCGGCCTAACTGCATCAGGATATCGGAATTGGCCGGGTCGAGGCGGCTGGCGCGTTCCAGAATCTCGATGTTTTGCTGAAAGTCCTTGCGTTTCCAAGCTTCCTCTGCGGTTTGGATCATGCGGGACAGGGTGTTTTGAGAAACCAATCGTTGTCGTTTCAGCTTCATGGTCGCAGCGCAAGAATAAATGCCGTTGCTTTTGGCGCAAGCAGTCTTTGAAAAATCAAGTTGCGGCCTTCCGATGCGGAGGCCGACAGGCAGGGTGCGACCTCCCTGCCTGCCGGCAGGCAGGCGGGCGCGCCGCACGCAACGAATTTCGCCGATAACCGACATAAACCAACGCTCACGAATCGAAAAAAGCCGCGCAAATATTCTCGTCGCACAAACAGCGCGAAACCACCCCTTTAACGCAGAGTCACAGAGAACGCCGAGAAACGCAGAGATGGTTTACCTGTGGCCCTTGAGTGCTTCAGTTTTTTCTCTGCGGACCTTTGCGTTCTCGGCGTTGAAAAAGTCAGCGCAGCAACCTGGCAAACGGCGGCGCGCCCGGAGGTCGCTGCCCTACCGCGTTTGGCCTCCCAGGTAGATGACATGAGTAGTT
>PLJQ01000406.1 GCA_003140275.1 Limisphaerales bacterium | reverse complement strand
CCATGGCGGATTTTCTGGACAGGCTGTGAATTAACTTTCGTTGGTTTTTTCATAATGTATTCCTTGGTTGAACGGTTAGATGAAGAATGCAACGCCACTGTGCTTGTTGATAAGGAACAAAAGACGAGGGTGTGCAAACTCCGCTTTCGATCTTATCGCCTGCAAGAAAACAAAGAAGGGACAAGGGTTTGCCCACTCCGGCAAGACGACATTTTACCAACCAGTAGATTACGGACGCGCATCTGACGAGCAAAGGGTGATGATGATGCCGTGCGGCGAGAACGAGGCTGATCGGCTTCGCGGAGCATAACGTTCAGATTCTGATGGCCGTAATCAAGCTGACTTCGCTCGGTGATCCGCTCCCCAATGCGCCCAAATGGTTTGCGGTGGTCGCGGGAACGTCGTGAGTCTCTCGGGCTTCACCACACACTAGCACGCGTGAAGACCGCGACAAAACCAGCGCGGCATTTAATCGCTCCGCAAATTAATTGTTGAATTAGTGGCTCGGTTATTAATACTGACCAATCTCATGGGAAAAGCGGTTCGCATCCAATTGGCCATACAGGGCGGCGGCGCCAAGATTATTGGGCTAGTCGCCGCGGCGGAAGCTCTCCAAGCCATCCAGAAGACCGGCACAATCGAAATTACCCGTCTGGCCGGAACGTCGGCAGGTGCGATTGTAGCCACACTGTTATCCGCCGGCGTTGACATGGGCCAGCTTCGGCTTTCTCTAGGTACCGGGGAACTCAAACAGCTTTTCGAAAATTACAGCAAGCCAGGACCCCTTAGTATTGCCAAGCAGCTCATCGCCGGTTCACCCATCTGCGACCCCGAACCGATCCGCAACTTCCTCCGCGCCTTGCTGGCCGGGGTCAAGAAAGAGCACCTGAGCGATCTCAAGCCGGAAGTCCAAATTGTCTCGGCCAACGTCGCCATGTCCTGCAAGCATTCCCACCCGTCGAGTGACACCTTGCTTGAAGCCTTGATGAGTTCCACAGCCCTCCCCTTCGTCTTCCGTGTTTGGGACAATAGGAAGCAACCGCAAGCACAAACCGGTTTCAAGGTGTTTCTTCAAATGCTCCCAGGGCCTTGGCAGAGGCAAGGTGATCCACGCGAAGTCCAGGCCGATACCGACAAAGAGTATCCGTTGCTTGTCGACGGAGGCATTTGCGAAAATTTACCTATCAATGAGCTACTTAAAGACGAGTATGAACTCGGCCCCGTGGTCGCCATCACATTTAGCAGCGGCAAATATTACCGGCCAAACAGTATCTTCGGCTTCGGCAAAGCAGTAATGGACACCGCCATCGACAATTCTGTCCATCGTGCCCGGTCCTTACTACCGTCCTCTGCCATTTTCGAAATTGGACAATGGTTTCCAATTTCCACGCTAGACTTCGCAGAAGCCATTGACGCCGCAGGTACCGTGGCCCAACCAGGAGAGCCGTACCTTACCGTGCGTCAAAAAGCGAAAGAGTTCTTCGAACGATACATCCAACGACAGCAAGACGGCAATCCGGCCACAAGCTATGATCCGTGGAGCAGCGAAAATACCACCGTGCGCAAAGTCATGGAAGCAAACTGGCACGTGTGTTCCACATTTTGCCGCCCAAAAATCCGGTTCGATTACGTCAGCATGGTTGTCACCATATATGGCAGTGGAGAAGATCAACTCACACTTAAATGCCGATTCTCAGTCCTCGACGAACCCATGACCGCCATCCGTTTGAGCGTCATGAATACCATCAATAACGATTATTTGGGACGAACAAGCTGGACCCTCCATAGCGTGGCTACACCCGAGAAAGAAATCAAAGCAACCACGGTCCCGATCAGAGACCCTGGCGACCCTGAAAGTCGCTGGATTGCGCTGTACTTTGAAAAGCCCCTGCCAACCAACTCAGGGCCATATGAATTGGAGATCGTCGATTTCGCCGATGTCATCCTGGACAAACTTGAACTCAAAAAGGAAGATACATTGGAGTTCTGGTCAGATCGGGCCACCGGCCAAACCGATGCTATCGAGTTGGTGGTGATCCACAGCAACAAAACCCACCTGACGGTAGAAAGCAAGCCCGAATATCGGCATCTGACTGCTGAAACAATCACCTCACGGCAGGACAAGGACCGCTTCCGGGGCACGCTCCCACGCGATCGTTTCGATGTCACTGGGCTCCGCATTATGGCGGTCCCGGATGCGAAAGCGGGTATGTTAATTCACTTGCACACATGACTGAGCCATGCTATATGAATCTTAACGATAAATATAAATATCTGAATAATCGAACACATATGGCAAAGATTATCATCGGTTAAACAATTTGTGCCGGAGAGGGTGCGGCCACAAATGCCGCCTCTAAGGCTGATGTCAAATTCAAGCCAGTAGGCAAGGGTCCCCCTCTTGAGCAGTTTGGACGCGGTAACGAGGCAATGCAGAGACAGACTGTGTTAGGCTTGGAGCGGTAAAACTTCCTCGTTCGATTCCCACCTTGGCCTTCTTTCGTAACTTCAAATTTTCGTCACCGTGCTAAAACGTGGCCCACCGTTCCAACTTGTCTTCAATCAGCGCCCGCTTTATCGCAAACCGTTCACGTGATCGCGCAATAAGTTTTTGCTTCCGGCCCACTCGATTTTCCAATGGCGGGAGCATTTTCGCCAGAAAAGGCATTCTATTTGTTCCATCCTCCAAGAGCTTCACGACCGCTTCATACCGGTTAAGGTCTGCAAACATATTCTCTGAAAACGTTTTGCCAAATTCTTTTTCCATTACCTCGGCGTCGGTATGTCCAATTCGAAACGCAATGGAAGTTCCCACATTGCCGAAAACCGCCTGGCGCACCGGTAATGAAAGCTGGTCAATGTATTGGTGGGAGAGAATGAGGCATAAACGGTACTTTCGAGCTTCCGCCAGGATCGAAGTAAAAGCATCCGTCGAAAAGTTCTGGAACTCGTCGATGAACAAGTAAAAATCGCGACGTTCGTCCTCCGGGATATTCGACCGCTCCATAGCGCCAAGTTGAAATTGAGTGGTAAGGAGTGAGCCAAGCAAGTTTGCCTTGTCCTCACCGATGTGGCCCTTCGACAGATTGGCAATGAACAGCCGCTCATTGTCCATGATCCAAGGGATGCTCACTTTTGTTTTAACCTGTCCCAGGATATTACGAATGACGGGGTTCAACAGGAACTGACCAAGTTTGTTTTGAATCGGGGCAATGGCCTCCCGCTTGAAACGTTCGTCATAGCCCGCGTATTCTTCCGACCAAAAAGAGCGGATGAACGGGTCTTTGACTTGACGAATAATTCCGGCGCGATATTTCTCGTCAATGAGCATTCGATTGACACCTAAGAGAGTTGCATTCCTGCACTCAAGAAGTGCCGATACCGCGTTGTAGAGGATATACTCCAAACGCGGACCCCATGAGTCGCGCCAGATTCCTTTCAAGGCGCTCACAATGCCGGATGCCACAAGGTGGCGACTGTCCGGTGCAACATTGGCCAGGAGATTCATCCCGACGGGAAACTCCAAATCTCCAGGATTGAAATATACCAGATGGTCGGCACGGTGCGGCGGGATGTGATGCAACAATTCTTCGGCCAAATCACCGTGCGGGTCAATGAGTCCTACTCCATGTCCGAGAGCAATGTGCTGCAAGATTAAATTATGCAACAGTGTCGTCTTGCCCGATCCGGTCTTGCCGATGATATAGATATGCTGACGCTGGTCAGTCGTGGATATGCCAAAAGACTGGGGATCACCCCAGCCGGGCCGTTCACCAATGATAATGTAATCCTGGTTATTCATGATTCCAAAATCAGCCGCCACTCCTGCCACTGTAGGGCTCTGGCTTTAAGCCAAACGCCGGCAAATGCGTTTGGAACAAGCCGGCGAGGTAATGAGCGGCTGGTTTTGAAATCTGAAGGAACCGTCTTTACTGCCTCCGGTGCTCACAGGATACATGGCGGAAACAGACACAGAAAGGCACCAGGACTTGCCAGTCATAAAAGGAAAATGGACGCGCCTGTGGCGCGGCTATTTCAAAAATGCCGCATTCGCGGCATCGCTTTTTCCAAAAAGTCGTCAAACCCGTCGTGGTTTTCTAACGAGTCGTGGTGGTCGTAAACCCGTCGTCGATCTCCACGCCTCAAGCGTGAAGTGGTCGCGGTAGCGAGTTCGTCGTCGGTGCGATAGCACCTCATCTAAAACCAGTCCCCCAACGTGTCGGGGGCATCGGACGGTTAGTCCGTATCGCCCGACTTAACGCTTTTGGGTAAAGGACATCGGCTAGATGGACTGCACCCGGTTAGCCCGAAGGGAAAAAGCGTTAAGTCGGGCGATAGCCGACGACACGTTGGGGAGGTAGTGGTGCGGCGGTTAAGCCGTGGAAGT
>PLJQ01000023.1 GCA_003140275.1 Limisphaerales bacterium | reverse complement strand
CACTCCGTGCGCGCCGCTGCTGTGGATGTTGGATCCGAACGGCGCGCACGGAGTGGCGCGCCCTACCACCCATATTGCAGAACTTATTTGTCCCAGTACTGGCTACGACCACACCTTTTCCGCCGGGCTGGAAGCCCCGGCTCTACGGCAGGCAGGATGCCCGCCGCTACGCCCGCTGCCCTGACGCTTTTCCCAAGTTCAGGCAGGTGGAACAAGGTTTTCTCTTGAGTCGCAGCAGTTGATTCCTGTTATATGCAGCAGAAAGTCTGGTTAAACCAATTCATGCAGTCATTGTGAAGAACGCCGCACGACTCAATCTCAAATCGAAAATCTCGGTTACATTTTTCCTGGAACAACGAAGGCAAAACGGATGTGTAAAGTCCAGCGGAATAAGCAAAAAACAATTCTCATCGCGAGCGACTTAATCGTCAATCGAATAAGGATGGAAAACAGATCGAATCATATAAAAACCTCAATGGAAATTCGGAACGGCACGAACGAAATTCTTGAACAGGTGAATGCGGACTCAGAAAAAGTCGCGGAAAACCTCTTGCATGGGAACCGCTTGGTCTTTGTAACAGCCACCAATCGATTCGCCAACAGCATCTTGATTGTGAATAATTACGCCGGATTTTAACAAATGAAATGAAAACCGTATTAGTGACCGGCAGCAGCGGGCTTATTGGCTCGGCTGTTGCGGAGTTTCTTCATCAAAAGAATTGGATTATCCACGGACTGGATAACAATATGCGCGCTGATTTCTTTGGTTCCGAAGGAGATACCACATGGAATCTTATCCGCCTACGCAAGGAATTATGCCGGTTTATCCATCATGAACTGGATATTCGAAACCGCGATGGAGTCCTGGAGCTTCTTGCTCAAGTGAAACCCGACGCCATTGTTCATTGCGCGGCCCAGCCCAGCCATGATCTGGCAGCCAAACGCCCTTTCGATGACTTTGATATCAACGCCGGCGGAACCTTAAACTTGCTTGAAGCATCCCGCCGGGTCAGTACCAACATCATTTTTGTCCAACTCTCCACTAACAAGGTGTATGGCGATGCGCCCAATCGCATTCGTCTCAAAGACTTGGCGATCCGGTGGGACTATGACGATCCGGATTTCGCAGAAGGCATTTCCGAATCGATGACGATTGACCAATCGAAGCACTCGCTTTTTGGGGCCAGCAAAATCGCTGCGGATGTGCTGGTTCAGGAGTACGGGCGTTATTTCAACATGGCCACTTGTTGTCTGCGTTGCGGTTGCCTGACCGGCCCCCATCACAGCGGCGTGGAATTGCATGGTTTCCTCAGCTATCTGGTCAAATGCAACCTGGAGCAACGAACTTACAACATTTATGGCTACAAAGGGAAGCAGGTACGGGATAATATCCATGCCGAAAACGTCGCGCAGTTCATCGCGCAATTTCTCGAAGCCCCGCGAGTTGCAGAAGTTTATAATCTGGGCGGGGGGCGGGAGAACAGTTGCTCGCTACTGGAGGCGTTCGCGCAAACCGAAGCCATCACCGGGCTCGCACAGAAGACGACGTACGTCGATATCGCCCGCGATGGAGACCATATTTGTTACATCTCGGATCTGTCGAAAGTTAGGGCCCATTATCCCCGTTTCGCATTGACGAAATCACTCACTCATATCCTCCAAGAATGTGTTGACGCCTGGCGCCAACGTCTGGATCACTGAAGTCTAGAGAGAACATCACGCACCCATGAACATCGGATTTTGGAACTTTTACAATTTCTATAACAAGAACCGGATGCTTTCAGACAGTTCGTCAGTTGTGGGTGAGGAGTTGGCTTACTTTATTGTCCAACTTACGAAGCAGTTACGCCAACTCGGACACCATGTCGCTACGATCGACATGCAGGATCCTGAGTCATTTGATAAAATCTTCTTTCTGGACTACCCCACCAAATTCAACTCGCGCTTTCGCAAGTTAGTGCGCCGACGGCATCCTGAACTTCATCTGATTCTCATCGAACCGCCGATTATTCGGCCGGACAACTATGATGTTCGCAAACACCGGCCGTTCAAGACGGTCTTAACGTGGAAAAAGGATTTATGCGTCTCCGATCCGCAAAAATACCGGCTCTATCATATCCCAAACCGCGTGCGTTCCGGAAACTTTTCAACTATTCCATTTTCCCAGCGTAAACTTTGCACAGTGATTAACAGTTTCATGGTCTCCGTCAGAGCTAATGAATTGTATTCGGAACGGGTACGCGCTATTCGATGGTTTGAGGCGCATGCCCCAAAGGATTTCGACCTCATCGGCACGGAATGGGACAAACCTCTGTTCAGCGGCAGACTTTCCGCGCTTAATCTCGGAATTCGTTTTGCCTATCGACGGGTTACATGGCTGAACCGTTTGAAAACGCGCCGCTTTCCATCCCATATCGGGCCTAATCGGAAACCCAAACACTTGACGCTGCACGATTATCGTTTCTGTATTGCTTACGAAAACTCCATTGAACTCGACTACATTTCCGAGAAGATTTTTGATTCTTTTTTCTCCGGTTGTGTTCCCATTTACTTGGGCGCACCCAATATTCTGGATTCTATTCCCAAGGACACGTTTATAGACAAACGCGGCTTCGCGACCTACGACGAAGTTTATCGCTATATCTCCCGCCTGTCGGAAAATGAATACAACAGGTACTTGAACAACATCGATTCGTTCCTTAAAAGTCCCGGCCTTCAGCCCTTCACCGTTGAAGGGTTTATCCAGACGTTTATTTCCAACTACTTCGATCCGTTGCATAATCAGCCTTCAGATTCAATACCGAGTTGAGTTCAACACTCATTTCTCCTATTGAGAAGTTCTTGCTTGAGTTACCGCTTATTCTAGGCTAGTCCTGTAAGCGATGGATGCATCGTCCAATTTCACATTTAGAGCCTGTTTGAAAACTANNTGGCGAGGCGCGATGAAGGAGAAGTTTTTGCGGCGCTAATTCCCGGACGGGTGGCGGTCACCGCCACGGTGACGTTGCCGGCCGAAAGTTGGGCGCGTTACAACTTTTGGGGCCAAGCTCTGATGGCGCGCTGGGTAGGCGACGTTAAACAAGGGATCAGTGGCAGATTTGATCTTATCCGCAAAGAAGCATTCCGCGAAATCAACGGC
>PLJQ01000190.1 GCA_003140275.1 Limisphaerales bacterium | reverse complement strand
TCGAGGTATTGAAAGCTTAATATATGAATCTGAAATGGTTTCTTTCAAAAACCGTCCGGCACGCCACCGAGATGCGCAAGCACGTCGGCAAACTTCTTGCCGCCCAGCGCGATATCTTGTCGCCTCCGGCCATTGAGGCGATTAACGTCGCCATGGAAGATTTACGGAAGACGGTGGCGTCGGGTGCCGAAAAAAAGATGCTTCTCAAAGAAATGGAGAATCTGGAAAAAGTTGCGAACAAGTGGCTGAAGCCTTATCCGCATTCGGCGATTCGGGAGAACATCGAAGTGATATTGGTGGCTGTGGCCGTCGCCATGGCCATCCGCACTTTCTTCCTGCAGCCATTCAAGATTCCGACCGGTTCAATGCAACCGACCTTGTTCGGCGTCACGTCCGTGAATCTGAAAGAACCTGGCGAAATCACAATTCCCTCCGGACTCGTCCGTCTATATCAAGCCTGTGTCCTCGGGACATTTTACCACTACCGAGTTGCGGAGGAGGACGGCGAGTTGATCGACATCGGGCCACCGGAACATGTTCTCAGGTTCATCAACAAGATTCGCATGACCATGCGATACGGCAGTGGTGAAAAGACCTGCCAGTTGTGGTTCGCGCCTGATGAACACTTTGCCGAGCGAGCTGGTATTCGTGTCGGCCAAACTTTTCGTAAAGGCGAAGCCATTTTTAATTTCGTGGAAACGGCGGGCGATCATCTCTTCGTTAATCGCTTGACCTACAACTTTCGGCACCCCAAGCGCGGCGAAATCATTGTTTTCGAAACCAAGGGAATCGAAGACCCGCGCATGCCCCAGGACCAGTTTTACATAAAACGCCTTGTCGCGCTGGGCGGCGAGCGCGTGCAAATCGGAGACGACCGCCACTTGACGCTCGACCGGACAAACCGATTGGACGCCTCGACGCCGCATTTTGAAAACGTTTATTCATTCGATCCAAAAAAGCCGCCTCAAGAGAGCCACTATTCCGGGCATGTCAACGCCGCATACCTGGCACCGCTGTTCCAGGACAAACGGGAAGGATTTGTTGTGAGGCCGGATCATTACATGGTGATGGGTGACAACACCGTGAACAGTTTTGATTCACGCGCTTGGGGAGATTTTTCCCACACCAACGTTATTGGCAAATCCTATTTCGTCTATTGGCCGATCAGCGAGCGATTCGGTTGGGGACATCGCTAATCATCAATATCCAACGTCTTCACAGGCATTTGATCTGTTGCATATAATTCGCACAATGTCTGTTATGTTTAGTTGATAAGTAGCGGAGTTGCGCGGATGGAAGATTTGTTCCTTTACAGATAACTTGTCTTAAATAGGCTGTAATTTGCTGACAGAGGCCGTAAATCAAGCACTTACGCAGACGGCTTTCAGTCATTGCTTTACGCTGACGGGTTCACACGATTTGTGAAAAATCAGTCCGGAGAATCTGTCTTGATCGGTGAAACTGGTGAGAAGTTGTCCAAATCAGGGTGCCAATCAACTGCCGCCTTTGTTTTCAACCCTTTCGTGTGGTTGTCACCCTGATCGAGACAACTTTTCTGTCAATCCCGGAGGGTGCCAACCTAACCTTAAAAACTGCCCACTGACAGGAAATCTGGTATGCCGTTTTTGAGGGTGATGCGCTTGGCGGTTTTCTGCGAAAAGGGCAGGGCTGGACTCTGGTTGCAATCTGGCTGCGGCTAGACCGCAGCACCGTTGCGGCATGGCTGCAAGTCACCGCGTCTCCCCTGCCCTTTCCGGGACGATTCCAGCCGCTTAACGCGCCGGTTTCAGTGCGCCACCGCGAACGCAGTTTTGAGATGCGCGACGATGCGAGTTCCTTGGCCTTAAGCCAGCGATCGTGAGGAACCTCGGGCAGCGCGGCTTCGGCAATCGGTTGAGGCGTTTTCATCATGATGTTCAATGACCCGACGCGAACTTGGATTCGAGATAAACGACAACGGCTGGATGAAACGAGAGCCAGCGCGGGCCGCAGAATTTTACGAACCGTTCGGGAATGGTCCCGTCATCACGCCAGCGATAGACGCTCTGCTCGTCGCGGGCAAACTTGGCGCCGAGTTCCTTTGCGTTCAGCCATTGATCGTCCCTCACCGCGGCAATTCGGCGCCGGCCTTGGGTTGGTCCGCAGAGGCGTGCTCATTCAACTGCCACAAGTATGTCCGAACAGCGCTGCGCAATCAACCAGGAATGTGCAAGCAAGTTTTCAGACATGCTCAAAATCAGCGCAGCCCCCTGCCCCGCCATGAGAAATCCAACATCAAACCCATGTAATCTTGCGTCCACGCGTCCACACAAACACAATCAACTTCTCGGCCTCCCCGTCGGCCAATGGAGGCCAGCCCAAACCGCGAGCCATCAATCCACACCGCATCTTGAGCACAAACAAATCAACCTCGTGGCTGATACCGATGACGATGGAGAGAGGGCGCTTTTTCCTGGCCTCAGCGCGCTTGTAAAATCGGCCGATGACTTCCTCCAGCCGGCGAATCCGCTCGCGCCCGCGCGCAGTATAATTCACCTTCACCGCATTCACCGTCTCAATGACAACCCCCTCGATCCAGCCTGCCCGCGCGAAACGGTCAGTGATGGGACTGAAAATAATTCGTCGGGAACTCGGTCCCCGACTCTGGAATCTCGAATCTCATTTGCTTTGGAAATTGGCCTTGTCCACCGCGCCGGCCAGGTTGCCCCCGGCCGGCGTCGCTTTTGAACGGGCGGATCAACCTGCCACGCGATTTCAATTGAGTGACCACTTCCGGATGAACCAATTACGGAGCCACGTCGCCGCCTTTTCGTTACCGCCAGCGACGGGCGTCAATACGTGCGAAAGCCCCCCTGCCCTGCCCGGTTGGTTTTGACTTGCCTTGGTTTCCCAAAGTTTGACGTTTTTCCCGGCGCGATTATTGGGAGTTCTCATCGCGCGGCCTCCACAGGGCGCAATACACGCGCGTCGCTCATCGTGCAGAGTCCGTTGTCACCCGGCCCGTTCATCGCGCAATAGTCATCGCACTGGAACCAGCAAGTCGCCGGTTGACAGCATTGGGCCTTGTCGCGCCGCACGCAGGTCATTGTGCGGCCGTCGCAAAGAACCTTCATGCCCCGTCTTAAGAGCGTTGGTTTCATCGCGCACCTCCCCTGCCCTCACGCTCCGCGCTACGTTTCTCTACCGGACTGATCCAGCGCGACATACTCGACTCTTCTCCCTTCTCCAGCAAGGGCTTTAGCCCGGTGTAAAACCGTTTTGCCCAAGCTCTCGCCCTGGATCCACCTGCGCCATGCAAGACAGAAGTTTTTAGATCATCATGCGATATATTCATAACATCGATGACGCTCCGGCGGCAGAATTCAGACGGCGTTAATCCTTCCCATTCGGCGGTCAACTCAAGCGCGCACGTTTGATTTAGGCTGAGGCCGAGCACGCGAGCCATGCGCACCGCCGATTCATGGCCATGCTGAACGTTGAGACGCTTGGTTGGTGTGTTAAGCTTGGCTTGCGCCACCCGTGTGCGTCCCGACTGGATAAGTTTCACATTGCCAGCCTTAGTATGCATCACTTGCTCCATGCTAAAGGAAACCTTGTCGCCGGCATTCAACCAGTGCGGCCCATTATTGGCCAGGGGTGGAGAGAGGAACACAACATCTCCACTCGGTTTGAGCTTCCAAGGCTTCGACCCTTCCGGGCCGGTGATAACGCCCAAGCCCAATTCCGGATGATACCACTTAATGACGCCTTTATGTTCGGTGGCGCTTACGACGATCCCGCTTCTTTGACTTTTGCCTTGTTGCCCAACCTCTCCATTCTTGGCCTTACGATCACGGTCCAATTGCTCCCGGATCGCCTGCTCGAAAAACTGGCTGCGCGTGATGCCGAGATTCTTTGCCGTGTCATCGATCAGATCAGCAAAGTGACGTGGGGCATCGAACCGCGCTCGCTCGACCCCACGCTCATCCCGGATCGAGATCGTAACGGTATCTTCGGCGGATGCTGCGCGCCTTGGCTTACGATCGGGCGCATCCTGACACTGCCC
>PLJQ01000062.1 GCA_003140275.1 Limisphaerales bacterium | reverse complement strand
CACGACATTCAGATTTTGATGGCTGCGGGCAAGCTGACGCCGCTCGGCGATCCAGCGCCGAACGCACCCAAGTGGTTTGCGTCGGTCGAGATGATCCGTTTGGGGACTGACCAAGACTGGCTGCACAAGNNCGAAACAAGCGCGAGCGCCGTCAATCTTCCCTGACATAGAAATGTTTGAATTTGATGCATCCGGCGCGGCGGCGGACGATTTGACAGCGTGGTAAACATACAACAAATTGCTTTTGCGGCTCTGTTTAGAAAACCTCACTATTTATTTATCGCGCTGGTCTTGCTGGTTGGTGTTCATCAAGTGCGGGCGCAAGGGATTAACATCACCGAATTTCACAATGGCTCCCTGACGTGGTCGGGGGCGGCGCTCGGCACCACGTGTCAGGTCCAACGGGCCGTTTCCCTGGTTGGCAACCAATGGACCAATTCTCAATCCGTCGTGGTCACTAATAACAGCATGACGACGGTTGTTTCGATGTTCTCCACTTCGAATGCTTCCGTGTTCTATCGCATCTTCGGCACACCTGCCCCCCGTATTTCCCTCGAATACAATTCCGGAGCGCCAGGCGGTCAGAACATCGTCAGCGGGTATGGCTACAAGGCGGGGGAATATGTGTATTTCTATTATGGCGGTAGTTATGTCGGCTACGGCACCGCCGCCGCCAACGATACTGCTCGACGATTTTCACGACGCCGTATTACAACACGAACGGGACATACAGCGTCACCGGCGTCGGCCAGACGAGTGGGTTGAGCGCCACGACTTCATTCAACCAGAACGCCGCCCTCGTGAGCGTGGCCAATGCCTCGGGCGCTCCGGGTTCGGCCAACACCGCTTATGCCTACGGCTACCAAGTGGGAGAATACGTGTATTTCTATTATGGCGGCGGCTATGTCGGTTAGCTTCGGACGAAAAGTCTGAACCTATGATACGTCGTTTCATCCTCTATCGCCGCAAGCTCGGCGGCACGTTCTACGTCGAAGACACCGAAACCCGAAAGCAAGAAAGCCTCGGCACGAAGGACCGCGCCGAGGCGACCTCGTTGGTCAACGCCCGCAACGAATCTGTTCGCCAGCCGCAACTGAATCTCCAAATCGCCAAGGCATATTTGGCGGGAACAGATTCAGGCGTCTCAAATCGGACGTGGCAACAAGCCCTTGATGCCATCGTCGAGACCAAGAGCGGTTCAACCCAGGATCGCTGGCGCGGGCGGCGAAAGAGACGGCGTTGGACTTCATTCGCCATCGCGTAATCATCGAGACGCAAGCGGAACATCTTTTCGCCTGTCTCAAGGCGGGAACGGTCAGCACGAATGTTCACTTGCGGAAGCTCCACAACTTCTGCCTTTCGATGAATTGGCTGCCGTGGCCGCTCATTCCCAAACGCCTCTGGCCGGAAGTGCGCTTCAAGGACAAGCACGCCATCACCAGCGAAGAACATCAGATCATCATTGAGCGGGAGAAAAACCCGGAGCGGCGCAGCTTCTACGAACTGTGCTGGCATCTCGGNNGCCAATCTCAAGGCGGAAGACATTGACTGGCCCAACCAAACCATCGCCTACGCGGTCACGTCTTACGGTTCACAGGGCAAAACCGTGGATTACGTCCTGTTTTCCGATTCGACGGTCAAGCCGGCAACGAACGCGCAACAATGGTATGTGACCATTTCGCGCGAGCGGCGCGGCATGCGCATT
Source organism: Limisphaerales bacterium (assembly GCA_003140275.1). Taxonomy (GTDB): domain Bacteria; phylum Verrucomicrobiota; class Verrucomicrobiia; order Limisphaerales; family PALSA-1396; genus PALSA-1396. The sequence continues at coordinate 843 of PLJQ01000062.1, read as the reverse complement.
TTCACGCCGGACAAGCAGCAACTTCGTGAGAATATCACCCGCCCCGGTCATCGGCCACTGGCGATGGAATTTGCGGCCAGTTTTGTCCCGCGCGGACGGCATCTGCTTTGGAATCGGCTGAGCGGTTATCTTATTCGCTTCGGTCGTCGAGCCGCCGAACGAATTTTCCGTCTCCATCTGGCTCAACAACATCAACCTAACCATCAAACCATACAAAAACATGAGCACAAAAACACCCGAATGTTGGGCCAGCGACCCACAGGCACGCGGATTACGCATTGAAGTAACGCCAGAGCGTTCACTGTTGTTGCCGCACCATCATTTCATCTTCGCGGAACTCGACAGTAGCAGCGATGAGCAAAACCTCAAGTTCGTCTTTACCTCGCACGAGATTTCCGTTCGGGGCCATCATTTGAGGCGCATTGAAACGGTCTTGCAACGGCTGGAATTGTCGCTGCTGGCCAAGTTGCTAAGCAATCAGCAGAAGCTTATCACGGAAGGTCAGCCGGTAATTCTCGAAATTGTAGTTACGGAAACGACTTCACCCTCGTCGGCCACCCTTTGAGTTTGACCTTTTTGCCGGGTCGCACCCGGAAGTGCTTTGAATTGATTTTCATATTCATGATTTGACGCTGCGCCACACTCTGCGTTCTGAGGAACTTTTCCTTTTGAAAGCGCCTCGAATCCAGCGATCACGTCGAACAATTCTTCATCAATGCCCGCCTGACGAATTCGGTGGAAATTGCCATGGAGTGTTTCCAGCAATTCATCGATGTTTTTGTCGGCGCGCTCCATCGCTGCCAGACGGCTCGCGTTCTCGCTCGCGAGGGATTCGGCGCACGC
>PLJQ01000320.1 GCA_003140275.1 Limisphaerales bacterium | reverse complement strand
AAGTCGGTCCAATTATTGGGATCAGGAACATTGGTGATCAACCAACCGTCGTTGATGCTGTCGGGATGTTCATCGACAAACACCCAAAGTTTGGTCGGCGGAGGGTTGACGATGTCAGACATTTTATCGTATCGGTTGTAGGTATGGTACCAAGTTGACCCGCCCGACGGGTCCTTGTAGTAGCCGCCTTCAATAAATCCATTCATGGAGACACTGCGAACGCGGGGAACTTGCGAGCCATACATTTTGCATGGGTACTTGTCAGCCGGACATTTGTACACTCCATAGTTTTTGGAGTAAGGCCCCAATATTGATTGCGTCGTCAAAAAAAGTATGTTCGTGTTATCTCTGTTGTTCGCTGTAAAATCCTCCCAACCATCAACCCATCCTTTGGAACCACCCCCGTTGGCATTGGGCGGTAGTTTACCCTGAAAGTCGTCGGAATAAAGTATCCATGCGAGGGTGAGTTGTTTCATGTTGCTCAGGCACATGATGCCCTGGGCTTTCTCCTTCGCCTTGGCTAAAGCTGGTAACAATAGCCCGGCCAAAATGGCGATAATGGCAATGACGACCAGCAGTTCAATCAGAGTGAAGGCGCGCGGCAAGCGACGGTGATGGTCCGTTTGGCAACATTCAATAGTTTTTTTCTGTCGCATAATTTGAACCTTTCAGTTTGCAGTCTTCAACTTTGGTCTATGTCATTCTTACCGCAATACTCACTTGGAAACAAGTGTGCGTTTGGAGGCACACCCCATTCAAATAGCTGATCGTTCGCGGGCGGAAACCAATGCCTTGCTTTCTCTCCTTCCGATTTGTTTGGAAAGCCTTCATAACGTTCAGTGAGGCTGCGCAAGCTTGTAAATAGCGGTGCCAGCAACCGGTTTGTCCGCGCTGCTGGCACCGCGCCATCTATTATTATTCCGCCGTACCGTTGCCAACGCCTACAAAAACGAAGGCAGCGGTGAAAATGGCCAAGCCTGTTTTGTTTTTGTTGGCAAGGTTTACGGCGACTTATTGACCAAAGACTCGAATGAAACGATTGCCAGGCACAATCGGAATGGTGGCGGTGGTGCTCCCCGTCGCCCCTCCAAAGTTGCTCCAACCAAGCGGATTGCTGAGGTCGCTCGAAACCTGCACCTGGTAGGGCGGAAGGCCATAGGCCCAATTTATGACCACGTTCGGCCCGCTCTTAACGATGCTGGTGATAAGCGGCTTTAGCACGCGAAACGATTTGATCGCGGTCGAGTAATTGGTGTCGTTGATGAGAATTGCGCCGCCCTGGGTCACGATGTTAGTATCCGGCGAATAGACTGCGGTCGTGAGATTGGTCACCGAAAAGAACTCGCACTCGGCAGATTGGCTGCTTTGGAAGTAAATCAACTGGAAGGGGTAGAGGCCGCTGGTTTGTACCAGAAAGTCGAACAGCGTGTTGGCCTGGCCACGGCCATTGTCGAACAAGCCCAACACGATGGGCGATCCGGACACGCCCTGCGGCGGCAGTGCGTTGACTTCAAAGCCGTCGTCGCTGTTCACGCCGAACCGGTAATAGCCGGCGGGCAAATCAAGATAAAGCCGTCCTTCGCCCGAGAACCAGTTGTAAGGACCCGTTAAAAAATCCAGATCGGGGAATCCCACGTCGTTAGTAAAGACGCCTTCATACCCGGCCGACGGCGAGTCGTTGTCAGCGAAGTTGATGACAGTGTCGATGTTGGTAGAGCCGTCAGCATTGGGTCCGGGCGTGGCCTCGTTGGTATAGGGCAGTCCGGTGTCCGGGTTGATCAGCGTGCCATTCAACTGCGCCACGGCTCGCGCGATCGTACTAGCCAAGCTGGTGTTGGTTACGCTGTTGCCTACTTGTGAATCGGCTGACACCGTGCGCCAAGTGAAGCCCCGCGTGACGCCCGCGCCGGGTGGGATGGCATAGGCCGTGGGCAGCGTAGCATAGATTGTACTGAACACCACTTCGTTGGTGTACGTCCCACCGAGGTTATCGGTATAGGTGAGCGTGTACACATGGGAACCACTGGTCAACAAGCCGATTCCTGTTGGAGTATCAGTAACGCTCGTTTGGCCGCCGCCCAGCGGGGTAACAGTCGGTAGAGGCGACACCAGGTTGCCGTCAAGTTTCAATTTAACCGAGGCGGTTACCAGTGTGTTGGCACCGTCGGCGATGGTTGCCGCGTAGGGAGGAGCGGCGGTCGCCGCGAGGCCTGTTGTTTCATCCGCCGGCGTAACCGACACGACCTGCGGCCCGGCAGGGAATACAGTATTTAGTGGCGTTTGGGCAAACGCGATGTCATCCACCGCATTATCATATTCGTTTCCTTCGATTTCACCCACGCCCAGCGTAGAAGCTACCCGGCGGAGCTGCAACTTCAAGGTCTGCCCCGGAGCACCGGTGTAGTTGATGTTCACCGGGTGGTTCTTGGTGCCATCGGACAAGTATGAAACTGTTTGGCTGCTCAGAACGTTGATCCCGGACACGACCCTTACGTTGTAAGTGAATCTTTCGGTGGAATTATAGTAGCCGAAGAAGTTGAATGATTCAATCTCTACACTTGCGCCCGGATTATTAGGAGTAAAGGTGAGCTCCTCGGTGGTGCCTACGAGGGTATCTTGGAGCTGAACGGCCCCCGAGCCCCCGGTCCCCCAGACACTTCCGTTAGATCTGTTGTAATACTCCCATCTCGTCGTTGGATAATTGTCCGAGCCCCAGGTCAGGCCGATGTTCGGCGTGCCGAATCCCGAAACTGCGATGCCGGGGCTTGAAGCCGCCGCAAAGTTTCCATAGTTAGTGATTCCAGGGGGGCTATTGGGGTTGTTAATTTGAGGGGGAATGCAATCAGCGAGAATGCTACCATTGCTGGACGTCGGAGTGCAGTCAAAATTCAAGGTCGTGTCTGCGTGTGCGCCACGTCCAAGGAAGACGCCGACCGCGACGAGCGCGACCGAGCGAAGGTTTCTATTTTTTTTCATTTTCATATGTTTTGTTTTTTGCGGTTAGGGTTTGGGGAATTTATGAATTGGCGAACCATTCGTGGCGCGCAGACCACCGGGTAATTGCCTTCTGGGTCGGCCAGGTTCCAGCCGTTCGGGCTGATTCGCCCGGCCCCGGAGGTCAGGCAGGAAAAACAGACATTGTTCATGTTTTGGGTTGTCATGCGCCGCTCGGCCAATAATCCACCGGTCGAGCGCGAACCACTGGCTTATATCGACACAGTAAACGCAACGCCGGGATCCGCAATAGCCTGTTTAGGGGGGAGTCGAGTTTAAGGGCGTTGCGAGGGGGCCAACGGCGGTGGATCATCAGGCGTAACCAAGTGCCTTCATCATCGGTTCCAGCTTCGCAAGGTAGGGTTCGAGATGGCGGCGATAATTTTGCCAGCGACCGATGGCGCGTTTGTTGACCGGCTTGATCACTTCCGCATAACTTGGTGAACCCAGTGATTTGCTCCGGGCATGTTCGTCAAAGCGCAGGACCCGATCATCCCAGGGAAGCTCAAGGAATCCCAATACTTTGCGCGACGTGCCTTCCAGATCATCCACAAGTTCCTCGTAACGCACTTCAAGGAAGGGATTTCGCAGCCGGGGCAGGAGTGTCCGCCAGAAACCCGTCACCGACAGATACTGGGTCACCGTTCCTTCCAGGCTCAAATAGGAGGAACTGATCGGGTTGGGTGAGAGCGACTGCATGAAGCAACTCAGGCACACGTCGCGCGGATCGCGCAGCGCAATCAGAAATTTCGCTTCGGGAAATATGCGGGCTGCCGCGGGAATCAACGAACTCAAAGCCGGATTCTTGTCCACGAGCATTCGGTCGCCGACCGTCTTGCCGAGCATCAACTCGGTGAACCGAAAATAATTCGCGCGTGATTGCCGCAGTCGGCTGACCGGCGCCGACTCCAGGACTTCGAACACCGATGCTTTCGTTGAAAATCCCCGGCTCAACGGCAGGTAGGCCTCATCGTGGAGAATTTGCGTCTCCTCGGCGGTCAGCACGCCGGGATGCGAATCCAGCACCTGTTCCAGCAGCGTGGTGCCGGATCGCGGATGGCCGCACAAAATCGCAAAGCGCTGCAAAGGCTGCAACGACTCTGCCGCGGCCGCCCATCGTTCCAGCACGCTGGCAGTAATCGTGCTCTCCAGCGCGAGCAACCGCGCTTGAATCCGTTGCAGGGTGGCCGCGTGATGCACCACCGCCGGACGGACGAGCGCTTTGGCTTCGAGGAACGCCTCCATCGCCTCATCGTAACGAGCCAGCCGATCAAGAATTTCCCCCAGTTCATACCAACATTCCGCCCACCAGGGATCGCTCGTGCCGCCGTTCACCAACGCACGCACGCGGCTTTCGGCTTCCACCAACCGGCCGGAAAACCGATCCAACCGCGCACGGACAAGCCGCGCTGGAGGATAGGATGCGTCCAGTTTCAACGCGCGTTCGGCGAGTTGGGTTGCTTCCTCCAGCCTGGCGTGGCGTTCATTGAGTTCCGCCAGCTTGACGAACACCTCTGCTGTGGCGCCTTTCTCCTGCGCCGCGCGTTCGAAGTAACGATTGGCCATTTCCGGCCGGCCGAATTGCTGACAGCGCTTACCGGCCTCGCTCAGGGTTTCCACCTTTTGCGACGCGACGCGAACCGCCTTCTCCAGGCATCGTTCCGCCCCGGAATAGTCGTAGCGCATTCCATAGGCGCGCCCCAGGTCCAAATGAATGGCGGCATTGGCGGGATCCAGTTTCGCGGCGCGTTCCAAAATCTCGATGGATTGCTGGTATTCTTGGAGTTTCCAGGCTTCGGCCGCTTCCTGGAACATGCGGGAGAGTGAGCCTTGCGAGACGAACCGTTGCTGTTTCATGGGGCGAAAATGCTCGACGGCTGCCGGAAGCGCAAGCGGTCTTTCCTGGAAGGACGTTAGAAGGAAACCTCGAATCCGGTTCGCCTTGCGCGCGACCAACAACCCACGGCGCTCCTAAAACCAACCAACCCGCCCAGGGAAATAAGA
>PLJQ01000346.1 GCA_003140275.1 Limisphaerales bacterium | reverse complement strand
AACTATGACGTATTCAGGTTAGCCGCTTCATTTGAGTTTGTCCAACCCGCTGAAACCAACGGGTGCGACAAACGCGTTGACACCGATCCCTTCGCTGGATGGCGGGACACCCGCCCCGCTTTGCGGAAACCGGGCGAAGGATTTGATCCCGGGCGGTCTTGCCGAATACGTCGCAAGGTAATTTGACTTTGCGCTGGAATTCTCCCGGTTCTAGTCTTTCAATTTCGATCATGGAAACGATTCCTTTGGGCAAGAGTTCGCTGCGCACCAGCCGGCTCGCTTATGGTTGCTGGCGGATTGCAGGTACTTGGATGCCGTCCGGGGTGACGGCGGAAAGCGAGGCGGCTGGCCGCCGCGCGGTGATCGCGGCTTATGAAGCGGGATACACGCTGTTCGACACGGCGGACGTTTATTGTCGCGGCGTGGCGGAACGGATCCTGGGGGAGACGCTCAAACAGGTTTCCGGGATGCGCGATCGGGTGGTGATCGCGACCAAGGGCGGGATTTGTGGCCCCGGTGATCCGCACCCTGACTCACCGCAGCGATATGATTTCTCAGAGCAACACATCGTCTCGGCGTGCGAACAATCGTTGCGGCGACTGGGCGTTGAAACCATCGACCTGTATCAGTTGCATCGGCCGGATTATCTTGCGAATCCGGAAGAAATCGCGAGGGCGTTCGCGCAATTGAAACAGGCCGGGAAGGTGCGTTGCTTCGGCGTGAGCAACTTTCGTCCATCGCTGGTGACCGCACTTCAAGTCGCCTGCCCGATGTCGCTCATCGTCAACCAGGTTGAAATCAATCTCGCAAAGTTGGACTGTTTTACCGATGGCACGTTGGACCAATGTCTGATTGAAAAACTGACTCCACTTGCTTGGAGTCCGCTGGCGGGAGGATTCTTGGGCAACGGAGCAAAGCACGTTTTGCCGTCGCAACAAAATTATCGGGTGGCGACCATTGTCGGCGCACTGGACAAACTTGCCGCCGTGCGCGGCGTGAGTCCGACGGCTGTTGCGCTGGCGTGGTTGATGAAGCATCCCAGCAAGATCGTTCCGATCATCGGAACGACCAACCCGGTTCGCATTCGAGAAGCAGCGAAGGCCGCGGAATTCGAACTCACTCACGAAGAATGGTATCACCTGCTGGCGGCGGCGCAGGGCGGACCGGTGCCATGAGGACAAAAGGCAGAAGGCAGAAGGCAGCCGGTGCCGGCTGAGTTGGGTTATCGGATGCCGGCGGAATGGGAGCCGCACGCGAGCACCTGGCTCACCTGGCCGCGTCGCGACGGCATCAGTTTTCCCGACAAGTATGACACCGTGCCGCCGGTTTACGCGGAGTTGATTCGTCACCTGGTTCAGGTCGAAGAGGTGAACATCAACGTCTGGGATGCGAAGATGGAAAGTTGGGTGCGCGGGTTATTGATCGAAAACAAAACGCCACTCGACCGTGTGCGCCTCCATCATTTTCCCGCTTACGAGCCGTGGTGTCGCGACCACGGACCGATCTTCCTCGTGCGCGGACAGGATGGCAGACGGGAACGCGCCATTGTCGATTGGGGTTACAACGCCTGGGGCAACAAATATCCGCCGTTTGATTTGGATGACGCCGTTCCGCAACACGTCGCCAGGCTGCGCAAACTTCCGCTGTTCTCTCCCGGCATCGTGATGGAGGGCGGCTCGATTGAGGTGAACGGACGCGGGACTTTGTTGACGACGGAAGCCTGTCTCTTGAATCCGAATCGCAACCCCGGTTTGTCGAAAACGCAAATCGAAAAATATCTGTGTGACTACTTTGGCGTGACCAACGTGCTCTGGCTGGGCGAAGGCATTGTGGGCGACGATACCGATGGGCACATCGACGACCTCGCCCGCTTTGTGAGCCCGGCGACGGTGGCTACGGTGCTGGAAGATGACCCCGCAGACGCGAACTACCAGGTTCTTCAAGAGAATTTGCGTCGGCTGCGCACGCTGCGAGATCAGAAGGGTCAGCCGTTTCGGATCGTCAAATTGCCAATGCCCGGGGTGGTGGAACATCAAGAGCAGCGGCTGCCGGCGAGTTACGCAAATTTTTATAATGCCAATGAAATGGTGCTCGTGCCGACCTATCGCCACGTTAACGACGCGAAGGCGCTGGCGATTTTGCAACGCGAGTTTTCCAACCGCCGCGTGATCGGAATCGATTCGATGGAGTTGATCTGGGGACTCGGTTCGCTCCATTGCATCAGCCAGCAGGAGCCGGCGTGAGCGAAGATCCCCTCGCCATCCGAGCGTTTCTCGCGTTGCCGGTGCCGCCGGATGTGATCACAAGGCTGAAGGCACTGCAAACCAAGCTCAGCAAGGTGTTGGCCGATGTCGCCTGGACGCGTCCGGAGTCGCTTCATCTGACCCTTCGGTTTTTTCGGCAATGTTGCTGGCGAGCGGATCGAGGAATTGCGGAAAACGATCCGGCAAGTCTGCCTGGGTTTTCCGTCGTTTCGGATTTGCGCGGCGACGGCGGGCTGCTTTGGCGGGCGGGTGATCTGGGTCGGCGTCAGCGGCGCGTCGCCGCGCGTGCAAGAATTGGCTGACCGAATCAACAAGGCCACACGCGGGTTTGGCGGGCACGAAGAGAAACGGGAGTTCCGGCCACACCTGACGATGGGTCGAATGAAGCAAGGACGAGTTGGCCGGGTTTCAATCGCGGAAAGGCTGACTGATTGGGCGGGGACGGAGTTTGGTGAATGGACGGTGGATCATCTGGATTTGATGCAAAGTGAGCTTTTACCTCAGGGTGCGCGTTACACCCGTCTGGAAAGATTTCCGCTGGCAGAAACTGTCGTTTCGGAAGGAAAACTTCGAAGCGTATCTGACTGAGGCAGCCGAACTCGGTTATCACCCCAGAATCTCATTTGGCAGTTTTGGGTTGTTCCTCTCCGTCGTGCCAGCTACAAGGGAACAACGATTATGTTTGGCGAAATCAGAAATGCGCAGGGAGAACGGCTGGACTACACTTTTCACGCCGGCAAACATAATTCCAAAATCATGCTCGTCATCGGACACGGTGTCACGGGCAACAAAGACCGGCCATTCGTAGTCGCATTGGCGGAAGGATTGGCCCAGGCAGGCATTCCGGCGTTGCGCTTTTCATTTTCCGGCAATGGCGCATCGGGCGGCAGATTTGTGGATTCGACCATTTCCAAGGAAGTCGAGGATTTAAGCGCCGTGCTCAATGTTCTGCGCAGTTACAACGTTTGTTATGCCGGTCACAGCATGGGCGGAGCCGTAGGAGTCTTGTGCGCCAGCCGGGACCCGCGAATCAAGCATCTGATTTCGCTGGCGGGCATGGTTCATACAAAGGCCTTCGCGCAGCGCGAGTTTGGCAGCGTCAAACCCGGCGAAGGTTTCATGTGGGACGAGCCAGGCTGTCCGCTGTCCCAAGCTTACATGGACGATATGACGAAGATCAACACAGTCGTCGATCGCGCCGCGCAAATCCAGGTGCCGTGGTTGTTGATTCACGGCACGGCGGACGACGTGGTGCCGATCCAGGATTCTCACGATATCTTCACCAAAGCCAACGAACCCAGGCAACTCATCGAGTTGGAAGGTTCCAACCATGTTTTCGGCGGTGAATGTGCTCCGGTGATGGTCGAAAAAGTCACGGCCTGGGTCAAAGCCCGGTCTGCGTAGGCCGTCGTGGCGTCGCGGACCTGGCAAAGGATTGCGGTTGATAAAAACTGAAAACGTAATCTTTGATTGGCACAAAACAAACGAAACACGGTTTGATGAACAAAACCTCAAACCTGCGCGCGGTTCACAAGAGGGCCAGATGGATCCCCGGATCAACTGCATCGTGCTCAACTTGGGTTCATGAACCATTGGGCAACCTGGTCCCGCTGATTGCCTGCAACCCGGCAGCGCGCGAAAGAAAAACTACCACTTTGATTTCCCTGTGGTAAACCATTCGGCCATGAGATCGCGACTGGCAAATAAATGGGTCATCATCACGGGTGCCTCCAGCGGATTCGGCGCGGCCACGGCCCGCGCGTTTGGCGCCGAGGGCGCAAAGTTACTGCTCGGCGCACGGCGACTGGATCGACTGGAGAAGGTTTCCTCGGAATGCCATGAAGCCGGTTCGCCCGAGGCGTTGTTTCACGCTCTGGACGTGTCGCAAACTGCCAGCGTGGAATCGTTTGTGAAATGGGGGCGGAGCCACACTGATTGCGTCGATGTGCTTATCAACAATGCGGGTGGCGCGCACGGATTGGACACGGTTGCCGAAGGGAAGGATGAAGATTGGGAGGCGATGTTGCAGACCAATGTGCTCGGCGTCCTGCGCATGACCCGCGCTGTCTTGCCGCTGATGATCAACAATCCCGGAGGCAGTATCTTGAACATCGGCTCGTATGCGGGACGGGTTGCTTACGAAGGCGGCGCGGCTTACTGTGGGGCCAAGGCCGCCGAACTCCAGATCACTCGCGCTTTGCGACTCGAACTTTGCGGCAGCGGCCTCCGCGTGGGCGGCATCGATCCGGGATTGGCGGAAACGGAATTTTCCGTCGTGCGCTTCAAAGGCGACACGGCGCGGGCCAAAAAAGTCTATGAAGGCGCCAACCCGCTCAAAGCGGAAGACATCGCTGAGGCCATCGTCTGGGCCGCCAGCCGGCCGCCGCATGTTTGCATCGATGAAATGTTGATCAAAGCCACCGACCAGGCCGGCATGCACAAGGTTTACCGGCGGCCAGTGCCGGCTCCAAAATAGTTTCGGATTCGCTCTTATTTCCCTTCCGCGCGTTTGCATGTTGCGCCTTGGCGTTAGGTTAGAATTTGTTGCGGGCGGGGCGTGATCCACGCTCCGAAGAAAGGGCGGCGTGGCGAGTCATCATTCGGCACGCCTTGCTTCGTCGTATTCATAGAACTTGACTCAGCCTTCCAGCATATTAGAATTCTTTTCACTGGCGTCTCATAGG
>PLJQ01000417.1 GCA_003140275.1 Limisphaerales bacterium | reverse complement strand
ACAGAACTTTGCAGCTTTTGAGCATTCATCCTTTTGAAAAAGCACCTTTGCATGAGCTACTTACAGAAACAGAGCTCAATATCCCACCCGTCATTAACCCCAACCAATTACTGCTGTTGGACTTATAGCCGGACGTACGTGTTCCGAGTGAATCAAACGAATGTCGTTGAACCTGACCAGCGTGGAATGATTGATGGCATGATGGAGCGCGTTGTAAACCGCTTCGGAAACCTGTTCAGGGTCACCCAGCCACGGTCTGCCGTTGCCCGGATTTACATCGCCGGCATGACCTTGAAGATAGGCCGGCTCGAATTCATCCCGCTGCTTGAGTTTTTCGGCGACGATGCCGGGCCAATCCGGGCCGGCCTTGTCGTCGGTGTAACAAACCGGATGGGCGGAAAAATAATACCACACCAAGCTGCGCTTCGGTTTTTCCCGCAAGAAATAGAGCGCGTGCAGTATCGTATCAAGCCAGCGCTCGTTGTCGGTTGATTCCGTATTGAACTTCTCGTCTGTCTTCCAGGTCTTGACGGTGCGATTGAAATTTCCGCCCACGACGCGCTCGCTGCCGACATACGTGTCCGCTGGCGCGAGGTCTTTCTTCGCCAGTTCGACGGCCCCAGCAATTTTGCCGGCGACAAAGTCGCGATACTTTTCCGACTCCGCACCCCATTGCCGCAGGAACAGCAACGCCGGTGTCGAATGCGAATGAGTGGCGCAAAGGCGGATGTTCGAGGCGGAGATTCCGGTTTTTCTGGAGACCAGCTTTTGCACCCGTTGAGCGAAGGCGCGCGAAACGCCGATCACCTCCAGCGAAACGATGACTACTTGCGTCCGGCCCAATCGCATAAGCAAGGCTCGCGCAAACGTTGGCTGCCGGATGCCAGTGATGCGACGCTCGTTGCCCGGCGGTTTGTGAAAGCCGGCCATTTCAATTCCCAACGGCGGCGTGATCTCCACTACTCCTTCGCCGACTTGGAAAGAATCGTCACTCATGATCGTTGGGATTGATGACCTTGTTCTGCGTGTCCGGCAAGTCTTTTTCGGGTCACGCAACTTCAGAAGGCGCATCCAGACAATGCGACAGCGTAGATTCCCTTCCGTCGCGCAGCGCTGCGGGAGAAAAACCACAAGCTGAAACTCGCGATTCGTATGCTTAAACTCGGAGGCAAGGTAGGGCGCGTCCCTCCGGGCGCGCCGCTGGTTTGGACATTCGATCCGAACGGCGCGCGCGGAGCGACGCGCCCTACCAATCGCCGTTTAATCGAGAGTTGTCACGAGTTGGTTGCGTCTATGTTCAGCGACTCGTTGCGCTCATCTTAAACCCGTTTCAACCAGTCGCCTGTTTGAAGCGCAAATTCACCCGCTTTGCGCTTGCGCCTCGCTGAATTCGATGATACAAGAAATCAAGCTCACGAGACACGATTATGCAAGGACACAACCTCCAACTGGCCTCCAGCCTCTGCACGTTTCTCACGATCAACGCCTCGGCGGTGGTGCTCTATGTGGATGTGAACAGCGCCAGCCCAACGCCGCCCTACAGCAACTGGGCCACGGCTGCGACGAACATCCAGGACGCCGTTGACACGGCAGTCAACGGCGATGAAATTCTTGTGACGAACGGCGTTTACCATAGTGGCGCGCAGTTTGTAACAGGAGTTGAGACGGTAAACCGCCTAGCCGTCACCAAAGCGGTGACGGTGCAAAGCATCAACGGTCCGGCAGCAACGGTGATTGAGGGCTACCAAGTACCTGGCACGACCAATGGCTCCAGCGCTGTGCGTTGTGTCTATCTAACCAACGGAGCGGCATTGATTGGCTTTACACTGACCAATGGCGGCACAGTCACCGTGGGGACGTTCAACAAAGGTGGAGGTATCTTGTTTCAACCAGTACAAGCGACGACCACCTCAATTGTTTCTAACTGTGTGCTCACAGGCAATTCGGCTGATTTTGGCGGAGGCGGCGCATACGGCGCAGGAACTTTGATCAACTGTACCCTTAGCAACAATTGGGCGCGTCTTTACGGTGGCGGCGCTTACGGCTCTACGCTCAATTTTTGCAGGCTAATCGGGAATTCGACTCGTGGCGGTGGGGGGTGGCGCCCTGGGAGGTACGCTGAACAACTGCCTCATCGTCAGCAATTCGGCTGGTAATGGCGGTGGAGTGGCGAATGGAACTTTGAATAATTGTACGGTGACCGGAAATACGGCTGCAGGCGGCCCCCCCGGACCCGGCAGAGGCGGCGGAGTGGACAACCTTGCAAGGATTCGCAACTGCATCGTGTATTTTAACATCGCCACCAACCCTGTGTATGCAGTGTCATCGAATTATTACGACAGTCCGCTGACCTATTGCTGCAGCGCGCCCCTGGCCGGCGGCGCCGGCAACATCACGAACGCACCGCTCTTTGTGGACCAAGCGGGTGGTGATTATTACCTGCAATCCAATTCTCCCTGCATCAACTCTGGCTACAATGCCTATACCACAAACAGCACTGATCTCGACGGCAACCCGCGCATCGTCGGCGGCACGGTGGACATCGGCGGTTACGAGTTTCAGTCGCCCGCTTCGGTCATTTCCTACGCGTGGTTACAGCAGTACGGCTTGCCCACGGACGGCTCGGCGGATTACATGGACCCGGATGGCGACGGACTGAACGACTGGCAGGAGTGGATTGCCGGTACTGATCCCACCAACTTACTGTCCGTGCTGCGATTACTTAACCCCACCAACAACGTGTCAGGAGTTGGCGTGAGTTGGCAAAGCGTGAGCGGTCGAAGTTACTGGCTCGAACGCTCAACCAACCTTGGAACACTGCCGCCCTTTTCCCTGCTGAAAAGCAACATCACCGGTCAGGCAAGCATGACGAGTTACACGGACACGAACGCGATTGGCGACGGCCCGTTCTTCTACCGCGTCGGCGTTCAGCAATAAACCCAACCCTTTTGCTTACAAAGAAAGGCAGGACGCGTTCTCCGATCACGCGGTGGAAATGACGCCCTTGCTCTGCGGCGCTTCAACACGCGGAATGATGCTTGGGGACGCGAAAGCATCACTCCAAGAATAAATTTCCTGTTCACTCGCCGGACGGTCGGCTAAACATCCGGCGATTACTCAATTCCAATCATGCGCATCTTGATCGCGACGGTGACGGCTGGCGCCGGACATTTGCAGGCGGCGGCCGCGTTGGAGGAAGCGTGGCGCGCGCTGCGTCCGCAGGACACTTTGGAGCGGGTCGATCTGCTCGAATTCGTGTCGCGGCTTCATCGCAAGGTCTATGTCCAGGGCTACGTAAAGTTGATCGAACACGCGTCGGAACTTTGGTCGCTGGTTTTCAAAAAGACCGACAACCCGGCGTTGGTCCGCAAGGTGTCCCGGTTGCGCCGCACCTTTGCCCGGCACAGCAACAAGAGATTCGTCCGTTACATCCGCCACTTTCAACCCGACGTCGTGCTCTGCACGCATTACCAGCCGTTGGCAATTCTAGGTTATTTGCAGACCCGGAAACGCGGCCCCGACCCGTTGACGGTTTCCGTGGTAACGGACTTTTAAGCCCACGCGCTTTGGATGGAACAAGCGGTGGATTCCACACACGAAAAACTTTATGCAAAAATGAGCGACTGCGTGGTTGCTCATCTTTTCACGAAACTTGGATTTGAAACAAAAGTTCTCATAGAGCGGGCGGATTGCGCGGATGTGGTTGCAAGGAATTTGTTTCATAATTATTCTTTCGCCGCTGATTCAAAAGTTTTTCGCTTAAGCCGCACCGCAAAAAACCAGAAGGATTTCAAAGTAAACTCGATGAAGGAATGGAAAGCCGCCCGATAAATGTGAAATTTTCTCACTGGCAAACCACAGCCCTAC
>PLJQ01000095.1 GCA_003140275.1 Limisphaerales bacterium | reverse complement strand
TTCATCCTTTTGAAAAAGCACCTTTGCATGAGCTACTTACAGAAACAGAGCTCAATATCCCACCCGTCATTAACCCCAACCAATTACTGCTGTTGGACTTATAGCCGGACGTACGTGACTGTAACGCAAACTTTGCCTCTCATTCCTCGGGGTATTTTTGTCAATGAACGCCAGCAATTTCGGGAAAGCGGCAATGTCAACGGAATCCAACAATTTCATGATTTCCCGATCACCAAACCGGCCCGGGTTGACATTCAGCGTGCGAATCCTGGCCTCGATTTCCGCGAGGGAGAGTTTGTCAGTCGTCGCAGCAGCCGTTGCATTATTGCCCGTCGATTTTTTTACCGGCGGCAGAGCAGGAGTTTCTGTGCGCGACGATGAAATCATGGTGTTTCCGGTCACTAACGCGGGGTCGTGCTTGGAAGCGCTTTTCTTGTCCAACCAAAAGCCGCCGCCGAGCATGGCCAGCGCCAGCACACAAGAGAGTAGAAAACCATTCTTCATAAGGAGTTTTGGATTTGTCACTGCTATCGTGAAGGCGTTCACAAAAATGTCGAGCGGCAATTGACGCCGTTTCCTTGACCAACACAATCAAAGCCGCTAGACCTTGCGTGATAAATCATGCCAGCCAAAACCATCATCAAACCCGCAAAATCACCGGCAGCGGTCGGCCCATACAATCACGCCGTGCGTGTTGGCGAACTGCTCTTCTGCGCGGGACAGATTCCGCTTGAACCGGCAACGGGAAATCTCGTTGCCGGTAACATTAAAGCGCAGACGGAGCGCGTGCTGCAAAACGTCAAAGCGATTCTCGATGATCAGAAGCTGACGTTTGCCAACGTCGTCAAGAGCACGGTGTTCATGACGAACCTCGCGGACTTCGCGGCAATAAACGAGGTCTATGCGACGTATTTTACGGCAGACTTTCCGGCGCGCTCGACCGTGCAAGTTGCCGCGCTGCCTAAAGGGGCGAACATAGAAATTGAAGTCGTGGCGCATTTTTGAGCAACCGGAGCAACGCGTTCTCCCGCTCCGCATTCGAGAAATGAAAGCAAAAAAAACGTGGCGCGAAAAACTGGCTGACAGCAAGGGTCTTCCCAAGGTCGGCGAAGTCACCGGGAAAATGAGCCAGCGTTGGGGCACGGGCAGGATGGTCATTCCCGCGCCCTTGGAAGTGGATGAGTTGATGAAGCAAGTGCCTAAAGGCCGCGTGGTCACGATCAACGAACTGCGCGTCGCACTCGCCAAAAAGCACAAGGTGGATTTTGCGTGTCCAATCACCACCGGCATTTTCGCCTGGATCGCGGCAAACGCCGCCGCCGAGTCCGAAGCCGAAGGCGCGAAACGCATCACGCCGTTCTGGCGCACGCTGAAAATAGGTGGCGAATTGAATCCGAAATATCCCGGTGGCATCGGGCAAATCGCCAAACGCGTGCGCGCCGAAGGGCACAAGGTTGTTTCCAAAGGCAAACGAACGCTCGTGGCCAACCATGAGAAAAAACTTTTTACTAAATTGCGCTGATGCCGCTCGGAATCACCATTTTAATTACCGCCGTCATCGCTGGCGGGCTGGGCATCGTCATCGGCTGGCTGCTTGGCTCGCGACGACAAACGGTTTTACCCGCGGACACCCGCCTTGAAACGGAATTGCGCGACCAACTCGCCCAGCGCGAGGACAAACTTCGGTCTTACGAAAAGCAATTGGCCGATCTACAAAACAACTTCACCGATTTGAAGGCAACACGTGCCGAACTTGATACCACGCTTGCCAAAGAACGCCAGGCAACAACCGAAAAACTCGCGCTCCTCGATGAAGCCCAGACAAAATTATCCGACGCGTTCAAAGCCTTGTCCGCCGAAGCGCTTAAGAGCAACAACCAATCCTTTCTGGAACTCGCAGAGACCAAGCTTGGCGAATTTCAGCAAGCTGCAAAAGGCGATTTGGAAAAACGCCAGCAAGCCATCAACGAACTCGTCGCGCCGGTAAAGGAAACGCTCAACAAATTTGATTCCAAAGTCGCTGAATTGGAAAGGGCGCGTGTTGGCGCTTATGAAGGATTGACGGCGCAAGTCCGCTCTTTGGTGGAATTACAAACGCAGTTGCGCGGCGAAACGGCGAATCTCGTAAAGGCACTCGGCACGCCACGCGTTCGCGGGCGATGGGGAGAAATCCAACTCAAGCGGGTCGTGGAAATCGCCGGGATGCTCGACCATTGTGATTTTTACGAACAGCAAAGCGTCACGACAGAAGACGGACGCCTGCGTCCCGACCTTCTTGTGAAATTGCCAGGCGGCAAAACCATCGTCGTGGACGCCAAAGCCCCACTCGCGGCGTTTCTGGAAGCGCTGGAATGCGTCAATGAAAACGAACGGCGCACCAAATTGCAGGATCACGCGCGACAAATCCGCGATCACATGACCGCTTTGAGCCGAAAATCTTATTGGGAACAGTTTGAAGCCGCGCCGGAATTCGTCGTTCTTTTTTTGCCGGGGGAAACTTTTTTCAGCGCCGCGCTCGAACAAGACCCGGCACTAATCGAACAAGGCGTCGAGCAACGCGTGATTCTCGCGACGCCGACGACATTAATCACGTTGCTGAAAGCAGTCGCCTACGGCTGGCGTCAGGAAAAGCTCGCTGCTAACGCAAAACAAATCAGCGATCTTGGCAAGGAACTTTACAAGCGCGTCCTGGACATGGGCGGACATTTTGCCGACCTCGGCGCGCGACTGGGCAAAGCCGTTGAAAGCTACAATAAGGCAGTCGGCACGCTTGAAACTCGCGTGCTAGTCAGCGCGCGGAAGTTTCGCGACCTGGAAACTTCTGGCGGCGAACAGGAAATCGAACCGTCGATCCCGATTGAAACTGCGGCCCGCCAATTACAAGCACCGGAGTTCGGCAAAACGCCGGAGGATGCTGGCGAAAACAATGCTTAAGGAGGGTGTTCCGAAATTCGATTC